>JAFYPW010000012.1 GCA_017559985.1 Oscillospiraceae bacterium
CCACTCCGACAACGCCGGATAGTGAAACTGATTCAAATGTCCGCTTCATAGACCTCGAAAACCACTCATGGGCAAAGGACGCAATCAACTCTCTTGCAGACGAAGGAATTATCAAGGGAACAAGTGAAAACACCTTCTCACCCGCGGCAAATATCACACGCGCAGACTTTGCAATACTCCTTGTCCGCGCATTTAAGCTTGCAAGCGAGAGCGAAGAAAACTTCGCAGACGTTTCCTCCTCCGACTACTTTGCAAAAGAGCTTGCGGTTGCAAGAAACACAGGACTTGTCAACGGAATAGGCGATAACAAGTTCGCACCGAGAAACAATATCAGCCGTCAGGATATGATGGTAATTGTTTACCGTGCACTTGTTGCGATGGAAAAAATCACGGCGGCAGAAAACACACCGTCCGCATCCGACTTTGACACCGTTGCAGACTACGCAAAGGAAGCAGCCTCCGCTCTCATTGATGCAAAGCTCGTCAACGGTAAAAACGGACTTATCGCCCCGACGGACTACACAACAAGAGCCGAAGTCGCAGTTCTCATCAAGAGAATTCTTGACTTCATAAAGTAAATAAAAAACAACGGATGAGGCATTTAATTGCTTCATCCGTTGAACTTTTATATAGAAAAAAATTCCACATCTCCCGTCGGTGTGTCGTCGGCGGGCCGACGAAAAGGCGGCAGAAATTTTTGCTTTCGCCGACCGAATTTTGCAGAGATGTTCTCGCAAGTCGGCTCGTATCCGCCCTCGTCCAGAAGAACGTCATCGACTATATAAGCGCATGAATCCGTATATCCGATAAAGAAGATCTCTTTGCCGCCAAAAGCGGAAACAACCGCCTTTTCAACGCCATAACACGGTTCTCCGCCCACTGTTGCGATATATAAATCGTCAGAAAGGCGCACCGCCGGGACAAGCCAGCTTCATCGGAAACATCGGCGTTATAATTTCTTTAGCGGTACCAAAACGCACAAGGATTCTCCTTTTTAAAGGGTATGAGGTTATTATTACTCTTTGATCAGTATATCAAAAAATTTCAAATTTAAGAGGTGGAAATGTGGTTGATTTGAGTGTTGGGAGAACTATTCATCACCATAAAGGTGTTTTATGGAATGAATTATATCAAGACCATATTCACCATCGATTGCCGGCGTTTGCTTCTTTTCGCGCAAAGTGCGGACGACATCTTGCATTTGGTAGATCATTCCCCAATTTGCCCCTTTTCCAACATCATAACTTTGCATAGGTTCACCGTTTTTGCAAAATTCAACAGAACAACCTTTTTCGAGTCTCATACGAATTTCTCCGTTTGTGAGATAAAGAACTGTTTCATAATCGTTATTTGTAGTATGTCCAATCAAAGTTACGGTGCCTGAAACTCCATTTTTCATTTTAACGAAAGCTTGAACTCCGTCTTCACAATCAAGTCCGTCGTGCATATGTATGCTACCCGAAATTTCTGCGATATCAGAATCTGAAAAATATTTCAGCTTATCCAAAGCGTGTGCGCCCAGATTCATCATAATACCGCCACCTGACATTGCTTTTTTACCAAACCACGCAGGCCGCTTTTCTGTAAAATATTCTCCGTTTCTCACTTCCGAGAAACCGACAAGTTCTCCTAATTCTCCGGAATCAATGAGTTTCTTTGCAAATACATTTGCCGGCATATACTTTTGCAAGTGACCTATCCAGAGCATAACGCCATTGTTTTTGCAAACCTCAATAATTTTTTGACATTCAGCAGAATTAAGTGCCATTGGCTTTTCAAGGAAAACATCGATACCTGTTTCTGCACAGAAGCAGGCGGCTTCACAATGCAATCCGTGTGGTAATGTGATAACAGCAAGGTCGAGGTCTTCCTCTTTCAGCATTTTCTTATAGTCCGAATATTCCTTTGCTCCGGTTCTTTCACAAACCGACTTGAGTTTTTCTCCACTTATATCGCAAGCTGCGGTTATCCTTGCATCCTCAATTGTATCAAATGCATTAATGTGGCCATTACTTATTGCTCCACAGCCAATCAAACCAATTTTAAACATAAACAACTCCTGAATATAAATAATCTGTCTTACACTTTAATGTTTGTTTGCTTAATTGCCGAGGGTATATTCAATCGTAAACTTTTCTTCTTCTGCCGGCTGAACTCTGAGAAGGACCGCATCACCGACAACGAGGGAAACAGGTGCGATATCCGAAGCTTCACAGATCAGTTTTTGTTTTCCATCAACTTTACTTACCTCATAGATATTGTATTTTCCATTAAGGGTAACATCGGCTTTGAGTGTTTTTTTAAACTCACGATTGAGGACAAGGATATATCTGTTGCCGTAATCATCAGCAAATTCGCCGACAGAAGTACGCTTTGGAAGATTACCTGTGATAAGCTCGCAGGATTTCGGATCGTCTGCGTATTTCTTATAAATTTCATTATATTTACCATACGGAGCAAGATCGAAGCTGTGGAATACACCTGTGCTTGTGAGTGCCATAAGGGTATTTCCGAGTGCGCGGATCTCGGAATGAATTTTCTTCGTGTCTTCGAAAAATTCGCCTTTTTCTCCGGTTACGAGAAGTGCCGTGCACTCAGTCGGGTATGGCGGAGGTGTTTCATCGGAGAGATAGCAAGCACCCGTTGCGGTAAGACTCTGAAGACCTTTTGCACCGTAGAGAACGGCTGAATACATCATCATACGAATCATCGGGAAGGTGAGCTTTTTGGTATTATAAACCTTGCTTGCCTGATAATAGAACCAGAAAGGAAGCTCATACTTTTTCGCAAGGCTTCTCGCAACAAAAAGGTCAAGCCACATAGGTGAGTTATCAAGTTGCATCTCATCGGTATAGATATGCCCCGGATAAAGATCGCAGTAATCGCCGATGGGGTATATATCCGTTGAAAGAACAGGGGGAGATACAATCTGCAGGAATTGTTCAAACGCATCAAAATACTCACCGTTTTCCCAGGTGGGACCTGGGTTATAGCTTGGTGGGAACACGGAGAAAAGAAGTGCCTCCGGGTCTTCTTTTTCAAGAATATCGGACTGACGACGTGCCTCGCGGAAGAGATAATCGCGATGTGGCTCATCCCATACATAGTAGCCGACGACGTGTTTTTTGTCACGGAGTGCTCTTGCTGTTTCAGCGATTTTATCATCATCAACAGGACGGTTATCGTGGAGATCCATCATTCCTCCGAAAACATCAAGGTCCTGGAATATAAGGTCTATCCCGTGCTTTTCACACACGTCAATAGCTTCCCACGCCTTATGGTGCACACCCCAACCGAGCTCGAGAAGGTTAAAGCCTGCCTCTTTGCAGTTTCTTATCATAAGATCCATATCTTCCGCAACGCAGTTGAAGGTAGAAAGCGCAAAATCCTTCTGTTTCCATTTAAAACGAGCATTACCGAGTGGCTTTCTTATATAAATTTTATTATTCATAAACCGATATCCTTTCGAAATGCTTATAGAAATCCCCTGAAGACAAACGCCCACAGGGGATCTATTGCTTTCATTTTTTACTTTGAGTATATTACTTTTCCGTCGACTATTGCATAGCCTGTCATTGTTGAATCTTCGCCAAGGTCGTTATCAAACTTGAGCTGATTTCCGTCACCTGTCACGGCTATCTTGTGCGTTGCATTTGCAAATGTGACATTTTCTCCGTTTTCGTTAAAGAGAATACCCATTTCGCTTGCATTGTCAAGACCGATGAACTCGGCAAAATTACCGCTTATGATTATTCTGCGAAGCTTCTCGGAGACAGTCGGCTTGTAATCCTCATAAACCGCAATGAGATTGCAGTTTTCCGATGCAAGGAAGGTGTAGGTTTTGTCAAAGCTTACTATCTCTCCGTTCTTTGTCCAGTAGCAGAAGAGTTTTGAGCCGTTGCCACCCTCACGCTCGGTTGCGGAAACCGTTACTGTATCACCGTAAGTATAGGTACCTGCTCCCGTGCCGCCGGTAACGCTGACAACAATGCTCGGAGTCTGTACATCTTCATACTGTGCAACAATACGCATCTGCTTGCCCTCTGCGATTATAGCATCACCGCTTGCATAAACATCACCTGTTTCTGCGCACTTCCAACCGGTGAAGGCATAGTTTTCAAATACAGGTGCGGAAGGTACTTCCACCTCATCACCGCTGTTGTAAAGAGCTCGGGAAAGCTCATCGCCTGTTGCGTTGTAGAAGGTTACCGGAAGAGCTTCGGAGCTTGAGTTTCTGTAAACAGCCGTGAGCCACATGCCACCCGATGTTGCCTTGAAGCTGTATTCGGGCTCATAGGATACAACACGGCGGCCGTTTCCGATTCCCTTTTCCCAATAGAGGAATTCATATCCGTCTTTTATGGGTGCTGTTGCCTTGAGATTTGCACCCATATTC
>JAFYPW010000013.1 GCA_017559985.1 Oscillospiraceae bacterium
AAGGTTGAGGTTCTGCCAAGCGACATTGCCGCGCCGTTCTGCTCCTTCACCGCTGCGAGATATCCGAAATAAAGCCATTGTATAGCCTCTTTTGTGTCGCATGCAGGCTTTGATATGTCATAACCGTAGCTCTCTGCCATTTTCTTCAGATCGTAAAGCGCGCGGATCTGTTCTGAAAGCTCCTCGCGGTCACGGATGATGTGTGAGTACATTGCAGAGCGTGTTGTAACCTTCTGCTCCTCTTTGTCTTCTATAAGCCTGTCGACACCATAGAGCGCAACGCGCCTGTAATCTCCGATAATTCGGCCTCTGCCGTAAGCATCGGGAAGGCCGGTGATAATATGGCTTGAACGGCAGGCACGCATTTCGGGTGTGTACGCATCAAAAACACCGGCGTTGTGAGTCTTTCTGTGGAGCGTGAAGAATTCCTTTACGCCATCATCAAGCTCATAGCCGTTGTCGCGGCACGCCTTTTCTGCCATACGGATACCGCCGTAGGTCATAAGAGCACGCTTTAAGGGCTTGTCCGTCTGCAAACCCACTATTTTTTCTTTATCCTTATCAATATATCCGGGCGCGTGTGAGGTTATTGTAGAGATAACCTTTGTGTCCATATCGAGAACACCGCCCGCCTCACACTCCTTCCGGAAAAGGTCAAGCACCTCATCCCACAGGGCAAGGGTATCCTCTGAGGGTGCAGCGAGAAAGGACTCGTCTCCGTCATACGGTGTAAAGTTGTGGCGGATGAAGCTGCGCACATTTATTTCCTTTTGCCATGTCCCGCCCGAAAAACCGTCCCAGGCATCAAAAAATGCAGTCATAAATTACTCCTTGAGAATTAAAGTTTTGTTATGAATTTTGCTGCTGTTTTCAACAGCAGACGTTTTGTGCCGACTCCGTCAAACGCGATTTCCAGAAGAACATCGCTTCCGACGGGAGAAACGGCCGTGACAAGACCTTCTTTGAATGCCTTGTGCGAAATTCTGTCGCCGGGAGAGAGGGAAAGCACCGGTGCAGTATCCTCGCGCTTTGCAACGGAGGAAGTGTCTGCGAAAGAGGAAAACTCTTTCCGTTGAGGTTTCCTTGAAAAATTGCTTTCTCCGGAGAAAGAAGCTTGTCCGTTTCCGGAGAAAGACGTGAAGCTGTCTCCGAATGAAGAAAATGAATGTTCTGAAACAAGAGGTGATACTTTCTCGTCAACAAGCCCGTCGGGTATTTCCGACAAAAAGCGGGATATTCTTCCGTACTTTGTCTGCCCGAACATCATACGCGATTTTGTGTACGTCATAAAAAGACGGCTTTTTGCGCGCGTTGTCGCAACGTAGAAGAGGCGCCGTTCCTCTTCGATTTCCTCGGGGAAGTCCATAGAGCGAAGGCTCGGGAACATTCCCTCTTCAAGTCCCGTGACAAAGACGGTCGGAAATTCAAGCCCCTTTGCGCTGTGGATAGTCATCATCGTCACGCAGTCCTCGTCGGGGTCATAATTATCAAGGTCGGTAAAGAGCGAAATCTCTTCAAGAAAACCGGAAAGGGATGCTCCCTCGCGGTTTTCGTAGTCAACAAGGTTTGATTTGAGCTCCATTATATTCTCGTAGCGGGCACGTGATTCAAAGTCGTCCTTTGCAACAAGCTCTGCAAGATACCCCGATTTTTCCAGAAGAAGGTCAAAAAGCTCGCTTGGCGGGGTTGTTTCCGAGGCTTCTTGAAGCCCGGTTATCATATCCGCAAAGGCTTTGAGCGCGCCCTGTGCGGCGGGAGAAATCTCGCAAAACTCGTGTGCACGCCGCGCGATATCAAAGGCGAATGTTCCGTGCCGTGCCGCTAAAAGTTCAACAACCTCAACGGTCTTTGCACCGATTTTTCTTGCGGGAACATTTATGATGCGCTTTAAGCGCAATGTGTCCGTGTGGTTTGCGATTACACAGAGATAGGAGAGCATATCCTTGATTTCTGCCCGTTCAAAGAACTTCTGGCCGCCTATCATACGGTAGGGTATGCCGTTCTTTTTAAACGCCGTTTCAAGCTGCATCGACTGTGCATTGATGCGGTAGAGCACGGCACAGTCTGAAAAGTTTTTGCCGTTCTGCTTTGAGTCAAGTATCTGTTCTGATATGTAATCTGCCTCGTCGCGCTCGTCGTTTGCTTTGTAGACAAGAGGAATTGTTTTATCGTCTTTGTCTGTCCAGAGTTTTTTCTCGTGACGGCCGGAGTTGTTTTTTATAACGCTGTTTGCAACGTTCAAAATGCCCGTTGTTGAGCGATAATTGCGCTCAAGCCGTATAATTTCAGCTTTATCAAACTGCTTTTCGAAGTTCAGTATATTTTCGATGGTAGCACCGCGGAAGCGGTAAATGCTCTGGTCATCATCTCCCACAACGCATATGTTCCCGCTTTTTTTTGCGAGAAGTTCCGCGAGGAGATACTGCGCATGGTTTGTGTCCTGATACTCATCTATCATAACGTATCTGAATTTTCTGTGGTAATATTCAAGAACGTCCGGGTTTTCCGAGAGGAGTTTTACCGCAAGCATAATGATATCGTCAAAATCAAGAGCATTTGAAGAACGAAGCCGCGCCTGATATTTTTTGTAAATTTCAGCTATCTTTTCTTCGCGGAAGTTGCCTGCCGCCTTTTTTGAAAATTTTTCGGGTGAGAGCATAGAGTCCTTTGCACGGCTTATTACCGTTTGCACAGCGCGCGGGAGGAATGCCTTTGTGTCTATATTGAGCTCTCCCATTACATCCTTTATGACGCGCTCGGAATCGGATGCGTCGTAAATTGTAAATGAGGTGGAATATCCGAGCTTGTCTATATCCCGGCGGAGCATTTTTACACATGCGGAATGGAAGGTCGATGCCCAGATATCATCTGCTGCGTCGCCGCAGACCTTTGAAAGGCGCTCGCAAAGCTCGTTTGCCGCCTTGTTTGTGAATGTGATTGCGATAACAGACCACGGCGGGGCGGGGTCAAGTGCGACTATTGCATCCGCGCTGTCGGAAAGTGCTTCGTCATCCGATTTCAAGTATTCACTAAGAATCTCATAGTCCATATCCGTGATTCTGTCGGGAACAAAATCCGAAACATAAGCGTTTCCGTATTTGATTATGTTTGCGATTCGGTTTATGATAACCGTTGTCTTGCCGCTTCCCGCGCCTGCAAGCAGAAGAAGAGGTCCTTCCGTTTTGAAGACCGCACTTTTCTGCGTGTCGTTTAAAAAGCTGAATTTGCGCTCTATAAACTCGCGGCGGAGCTTTATAAAGCTTTCCTTTGTGTATGTGGTAAGCATAATCTATTCTCCAAAAAAAGCAGCGCCGATTATTCCGGCATCGTTTCCGAGCGTCGCCGCTAAAAGTTTTGTCTGTGTGCCATAGGTTGAATAAACCTTGTCGCGCACAATTTCGCGCAGCGGGGCAAGGAGTGACTCTCCCTGTCTTGCAACACCTCCGCCGAGTATGATTGCGTCGGGGCAGAGGATGTTTATGATGTTCAAGATTCCGCAGGCAAGGTGTTCTGTATATTGTCTGATGAGCTGAATTGCGACCGCATCTCCTGCCGCTGCCGCATCAAACGCGGTTTTTGCATTGACGCGTTCACGCGTTTTTGCAACTTGCCGGAGTTTGCTTTCGGGATGGGCATCCAGAGCCTTCAGGGTTTCACGCTTCAATGCTGTTGCAGAAGCATAAAGCTCAAAACAGCCGCGACGGCCGCAGCTGCACTTTTCTCCGTCGGCATAAATCGTCATATGCCCAAGCTCGCCTGCCGTGCCGTTGCAACCGCGGAAAATGCGGTTGTTTATAATGATACCGCCGCCTATTCCTGTGCCCAGTGTTAGCATAACGGCATTTTCAAATTCCCGTGCTGAGCCGAATCTCACCTCTGCAAGTGCGGCGGCATCAGCGTCGTTTCCTATATGGCAGGAAAGACCTGTTTTTTCGGTGACATATCGGGAAAGAGCAGTGTTTTTAAATGGGATGTTTGCGCAACGGACAACAATCCCCATTGTGTCGTCGGCATGGCCGGGAACGCCTATGCCTATTCCCGAAACGGTATGAGAGCCGGCTTCTCTTCTGCAAGTCTCGCAAAGTGCACAGATATCGCGGAGAAGTCCATCCTCTCCGTTTTTTGTGACGGTTGGCACACTCGTTTTAAAAACGAGCGTTCCGTCGTTGCGCACAAGCCCGCCTGCAATATTCGTTCCACCGACGTCAATACCGATTTTCAAATCAAGAAAGCTCCTCTCGCTTTACTCGTCAAAGCTGTTTCTTATGCGCGCGGAGAGCTCTTCGGCGGCATTGTATCCCATTTTCTTGTGTCGGTTGTTCATCGCGGCAACCTCAATGATAACAGCGAGATTGCGGCCGGGTTTTACCGGAACCGTGAGAGAAGGGATGTTTATGCCGAGAATATCCATAAATTCGGTTTCTGCTCCGAAGCGGTCGTACTGCTTGCCTTCTTTCCAGAGCTCAAGGTTGATGACAAGGTCGATTTTTTCGGTGAGCTTTACCGAACCCATACCGAAAATGCGCCGTACATCGACAATGCCGATGCCGCGAAGCTCTATGAAGTGGCGGATAACCTCGGGAGCGGAGCCTACTATGCTTTTTGCCGAAACCTTTTTAAGCTCAACAGCGTCGTCTGCTATAAGACGGTGCCCGCGCTTTACCAGCTCTATGGCAGTTTCGCTCTTGCCTATTCCGCTCTCCCCGAGAAGAAGAACACCTTCGCCGTAGACCTCAACAAGCACGCCGTGGCGTGTGATTCTCGGTGCGAGCTGGACATTCAGGTATGATATAAGCGCGGCCATAAAGCCGGATGTTACATATGGTGTGCGAAGGATGGGAGTTTTATACTTTTTTGCAACCTCAATGACTTCGGGATAGACATCAAGGTTTCTTGTGAAAACAAGAAACGGAATGCCTTTTGAAAAGAGCGCATCAAAGCGGCGCATGCGGTCGTCGGGAGTAAGGGAGTCGAGAAATCTTGTTTCAACCCTTCCGATAACCTCTGTCCGCTCGTTGTCAAAATAATCAAAGAAGCCGTTCAGCTGAAGCCCCGGACGGTTTATATCGGCGCATTTAAGCTCCATATCTTCATAACCCTCGGGACCGTAAATGACTTCAAGAGAAAACTCTTTGATAATTTCTTTGAGTTTTATGGTGTAATTTCCAACATTCGTATCCAAAACGCCACCTCCGAAACTGTATAATTTGCTAACCTGATTATACGCTTTTTTGGAGCTGAATTCAATAGTAAGCTTTAAAGCTTACGCAAAAAATATTTTCACGGCCAGCGCTGAGGCAACAAAGCCTGCAAGATCGGCGGCGAGGGCTGCGGGGATGGCGTGGCGCGTGCCTTTGAGCCGGAGTGCACCGAAGTAGACCGCGATTGTGTAGAACGTAGTTTCAGATGCACCGAGCATAACAGCCGCAATGCGTCCGGGAAAGGAGTCCGCGCCGGTGTTTGCCATAATATCGCGGCCAATGGCAAGTGCGGCACTTCCGGAGAGTGGGCGCAGAAGAGCGAGGGGGAGATTTTCCGGCGGAAGCCCTGAGAATGATGCAATGGGCGAGAGGAGAGAGCAGATGAATTCGAGCGCGCCCGATGCGCGAAGCATATGTATTGCGACAAACAGCGCCACAACACTCGGCGCAATTTTGGCGACGGTCGCAAGTCCTTCCGTTGCTCCCGCAACAAGTGCGTCATATATATCTACCTTTCTGTAAATTCCGTACAGACCGATAAAGGTGAGGATTAAAGGAACGATGAGTGATGAGAAACTGTTCATAGCGGGGATTTCCTCCGGAACTTTGAAAACAGCGCGGCACATACTATACCGACACATTGTGATACTGCGGAAGCAAACCATACGGCCGGAATTATATCAAACGGAGCAGCTGCACCAAGCGAGGCACGGATTGCCGCAACAGTTGTCGGAATAAGCTGCAATGAAGCGGTGTTTATTACGACAAGCATACATAAATCGTTTGTTGCATATTCACTTCCGCCAAGGCGGTAGAGTCCCTGTGCTGCCCGTATCCCTGCGGGCGTTGCCGCATTTCCGAGCCCGAGAAGATTTGCCGTAACATTTGAAGCGATATCTGACATAACACCGTCGTCTTTTCGGGCAGAAGGGAAGAGAAAGCGGAGCAGTGGGGTGAGCAGCCGAGCAAGTTTTTCCGAAAGCCCGCTTCGTTTCATAATCTCCATAACACCGCTCCACAGCATAATCATTCCGCCGATTGAAAGGACGAGCTCAATGCCTTGGGATGCGCCTGCCGAAACTGCTGAGGAAAGCTCGGATGTTTTTTGCGAAAAAAGTGCGCAGAATAGCGAAAAAACGACCATTACAACCCATATTTTGCCCAACATACTATCATCTCCTGAAAATTTTTCAACAAAACTGTTGACAAAAAATGACATTTTTGGTATTATGAATTCCCGAAAGTAATAGGAAGGTGAAAAAATGAAATCGACGGGAATCATTAGAAAAATTGACGAGCTTGGAAGAATTGTTCTTCCGATGGAGCTTCGCAAGAAGATGGGAATAGAGCAACGCGACCCCATAGAAATCTATGTTGACGGTGACTCTGTTATTCTCAGAAAGTGCGAGTCTGAGTGTGTTTTCTGCGGCAGCCGCAAAAACCTCACAGAGTACAAAGGTAAGCATGTTTGCGAAGTTTGTGCAAAAAGTATATCAAAGTAAAGAAAGACAAAACAAAAACCGCCGGAGGCGGTTTTTTTGTTTTGTTCCGGCACGATATATTTCTTTGCGTTCAAGACAATAAATTTTGCTTATTTTATATTGTGTTTTTTCGCGTTTTGTACTATAATAAACAGTGAATAAGCATATACAAATTTCGAACCGTTTTTCAGGGAGTAACCTTATGAAAAGAATATGTGCAATACTTCTCATATTTGCGTTTCTGTTTGCCGGGTGTGGCGGCTCCACAGCGTCAGACCTTTTTGCCGTACCCGAAATGTCGGGAATGCATAAGGCGCTGCTTGACACGGTAGAGAGCGTGCGCGAAGAGGGCTTTGATTTTGCGGAGCCGAGAAGCGGGTTTAACCGATATCCCCTCCAGATAATGGACATTGACGGAGACGGAGAAGAGGAAGGTGTTGCTTTTCTTCGTGATGTCGTTGATTCTTACAAAACGTTTATTTATGTCTTTGAAAATTCAGATTCGGTTTTCAGCCTTTTCGATGTAATCGAAGGCAGTGAAAAAGAGATCTACACCGTGTCTTATTCAAGCTTTCTTCATAGCTCGGGTTATGAAATTATAGTTGAATGGGGAACATCGGCAGACAGCGTCCATCCCATAACCGTATATAACCTTACGGAGGACGGAATAAGAAAGGTTCTTGATATTTCGGCAAACCAATATTCCGTAAGCGATATTGACGGAAACGGTTCAAATGAGCTTGTTGCAGTTTCAAAACGCGACGGCGCGTTTTTTGCCGACGTGTATGAACACGGTGACGGCAGAATGGAAAAGTGCGGGAGTGTGCCTCTTGCCGGCGTGGGCGGAAAGCTTATCCGGGTAATCAGCGGAAAGGCCACGCAAAACAAAAACGGCGTGTTCATAGAGCGGGAAACCGAACGCGGAATTGTCACCGACATTGTAAGTGTGTCGGATGGGGGATACACAAACCTTCTTCCTGAGGGGGATTTGTGCTTTGTCCGTGCAACAGCTTATGACGTCAATAATGACGGCATCATTGAAATCCCGAAGGTATCCGAAGAGGTAAGGGATGTGACGGATACTGACCGCACATACATCTGGAATGCAGTCTCCGAAGACGGAGCTTTGATCTCACGCGTGTTTACATACCACTCCTTCTCTGATAACTGGTATGTATCCCTGCCGCTCTCGTGGGGCGGAACGGTCTCGACTGAAAAGAGGGCAACGCGTTCGGCAGAGAAGGAAATACGGTTCATAACCCGGGAGGGTATGGATCTTGATGCACAGGACTATGTTACGGCGCACCTCTTCTCTGTATATGTTCTGACCGGAAGCCGTCGGAAGGCTCTGGCGGCAGAGGAGGGAAGGTTTATAATTTCGGAGCGGGAGGATGTTGTCTTTGCTGCGGAAATCATAAGCCGGAGCTATCTGAGCACGGAGATAACGGAAGAATTTATAAAAGCAGCTTTCAAAAACCGCGAAAGCGAATGGACATCAGAAATTTTGTTTGCATAGGGGGTGTGTGCGTTGCCTGCAAAAAAGAAAATACTTGTCGTTGAAGATGAGACCAGCATAAGAAGCTTTATAGTTATAAATTTAAGCCGCGCAGGGTATGAAGTATGCGAGGCAGACTCGGGAGAGGCAGCGCTCCGTAAGCTTGACGAAGAGCGCGGAATAGGAGTTATGCTCCTTGACATAATGCTTCCCGGTATTGACGGCTTTGAGGTTTGCCGCCGCGTTCGTGCGGGCGGTTCAAAAATCGGAATAATTATGCTGACGGCGAGGACACAGGAGGTTGACCGCGTAACGGGACTTATGACCGGTGCGGATGACTATGTAACAAAGCCGTTTTCTCCGACAGAGCTTATCGCAAGAATAGACGCGCTCTACCGAAGACTCGACGGTGTGATTTCAGAGGATACGTCAAAAATGGTAAGCGGGCCGTTTGAGCTTAATACAAGAAACCGTACACTCGACAAAAACGGTGTCAGGATACGGCTGACCCAGGTAGAGTACACAATAATGCGATATTTTCTCGAAAATCCCGACCGCGCAATCTCGCGTGAGGATATGCTCTCTGCCGTATGGGGGAATGACTATATCGGAGAGCTTAAAATAGTTGACGTAAATATGCGTCGGCTACGCTTAAAGATAGAAGATGACCCTGCAAACCCCTCGTACATCCAGACAGTGTGGGGGTTCGGGTATAAATGGAACTCATAGAAAAAGAGGTTTTTTTGATATGCGTCGTGTAGCAGGTCTCCGCCGCCGCTGGATGATAAACAACTTAACATATATTGCGCTTGTTATAGCGGTCTGCGTTGTGGTTTTCTGCGTGAGTGCCATGAACTACTACTACGTAAATCTTCGCACAAGCCTTATAAATAATGCAAATATGAGTGCGGAATATTTCAGCCGCGACTTAACGTCAAGTGTTGACTCTTTCTACACAAACGCGAAGCGGCAACTTGCAACATCCGCAACGATTGAAAATATTGAAAGTCAGATTCTTTTTGCAAACGGAAGAATCGTTCTTTCCTCTCTCGGTCTGCCTGCGGGGACGATGTCGCAGAGCCCGGATGTTGCCGATGCAGTAAGAACGAACACCACCTGCACATTTGTCGGGCGCGATGCAATGACGGGAGAAAGGGTTATGAGCGTGTCAAGCCCGCTTGTGTCGGGTGACCATGACGTTGTCGGCGTTGTGCGCTATGTGACAAGCCTTCGGGTTGTTGACAGAAGAATACTGATACAGACTCTTCTTGCTCTGCTTGTGGGCGCGGCGATGATACTGATTGTGGTGATATCAAACCGCTTCTTTATCCGTTCAATCGTGTCTCCGCTACGTGAGGTAACCGATATTTCAAAAAAAATAACAGCGGGAAGCTACGGCGCGCGTATTGATAAGAAGTATGACGATGAAATAGGCGAGCTGGTTGATTCGATAAATGAAATGTCTGCGGAAATTGCACGTGCTGACAAGATGAAAAATGAGTTCATCTCATCCGTTTCCCACGAACTGCGCACTCCGCTCACGGCGATTATAGGCTGGGGCGAAACACTTACGACGGTCGGAATAGAAGATAAAGAAGAAACAAAGCGCGGCGTGGAAATCATCTTAAAAGAAACGCGCAGGCTCTCAAAAATGGTCGAAGAGCTTTTGGATTTTGCGCGTATGGAGAGCGGGAGATTTACACTTTATATCGATACGGTTGATATAAAGGCTGAATTTGAAGAGACGCTGTTTATGTACGGAGACACCTTCAGAAAATCCGGTGTCGAGATGCGCTATGAGCAAGACGAAGACGACGATATCTTCATAAACGGAGACCGCGAGAGATTGAAGCAGGTTTTTTTCAACATAATTGACAACGCGATAAAGCACGGCGGAGAAAACGGAAGAATAGATATGGACCTTCGCCGGGACGGGAAGTTTGTCAGACTCGAAGTCCGGGATTACGGCGAGGGCATATCTGAGGAGGACCTTCCGTATGTCAAGGTGAAGTTTTATAAAGGAAAGTCCAAAGCGCAGGGCAACGGCATAGGCCTTGCCGTGAGCGATGAGATAGTCAATCTTCACGGAGGAACACTTGATATCAGGAGTAAACAGGGAGAGGGAACAACGGTTGTTATAACACTTCCCGTAAAGGAGATTGACGAAGATATATAAGCTTTGAAAGGTAAAGACTATGAAAGAATGCAAGAAGGAATGTAAAAAAACCTCGATAGGCGGGCAGGCGCTTATTGAAGGGATTATGATGCTCGGCCCGAAGAAGAGCGCAATTGCGGTTCGTCGCGCGGACGGTGAGATAGAGCTTAAAGTTGAGGATGTCACGCGCCCTGCTGATAAATGCAGAATTTTCGGGTGGCCGTTTGTCCGCGGAGTTGCCGGGATTGTTGATTCGCTCCGCCGCGGATTCCGCGCTCTTGACTATGCCTCCTCAATTGCGATTTCGGATATTGATGAGGAGAAAACACGTTTTGAGAAGTGGCTTGAAGAAAAGTTCGGAAGCCGCGCTGTTGAAAACGCGATAACAGCTATCGCAGGTGTGCTCGGTGTTCTTATTTCCGTGTCAATGTTCATCTTCCTTCCGACGCTCCTTGCGGGGCTTCTTGACGGAGTTATAGGTTCGGGGATTCTGAGAAATATTCTCGAAGGAGTTTTACGTATCACAATATTTTTTCTGTTTATGTTCTCAATTTCGCATATGAAGGATATGAAGCGTGTGTTTTCATACCACGGAGCGGAGCATAAAACGATTTTCTGCTATGAAGCGGGAGAAGAACTGACTGTTGAAAATGTAAAGCGGTTTTCAAAGGAGCATCCGCGTTGCGGAACGAGCTTTATGTTCTCCGTTATGATTGTGAGCATACTCGTTTTCTCTGTCGTGAGCTGGTCAAATCCGTTTATAAGAATGGCTTTCCGTCTGCTTCTGCTACCCGTCGTTGTCGGGATAAGCTATGAGATAAACCGTTATGTCGGAAGAAGTGAGAATCTCCTTGCGAGAATTATAAGAGCGCCCGGTCTCTGGTTTCAGGGTTTTACAACATTTGAGCCGGACGACGGTATGATAGAGATAGCAATTACAGCGCTTTCGGAGGTTATCCCCGAGGACGCGGAATCGGATAAATGGTAAAATTTTCGGAAGCGGTGTGATATATTGTTTACCACATACAATGATGTATATCTTGATATAAGGCGGCATCTTCGCGCAGAGAAAATATCGATGGCAGAGCTTGAGGCGTTTGAGATAATCCGGCGCGTGTCGGGCAAAAGCCGCGAGCAGTTTGTGCGCGATAAATATCTCCACGCACCTGCAAATGTTGCAGACGATGCGCTCCGTCTTACGATGCGGAGGGTTTCGGGAGAACCGCTTGCGTATATTCTCGGTGAGTGGGAGTTTTACGGAATAACACTTAAAGTTACGCCGGATGTGCTTATCCCGCGTCCGGACACGGAGGCGCTTGTTGATTGCGCCCTGCGCAGATGCGACGGCGGTTTCAGGTTTTTAGACCTCGGCTGCGGAAGCGGCTGTGTCGGAGTTGCACTCGGAATTATGCGAAGCACCTGCCGCGGAGTCCTTGCCGATATCTCCGACGGTGCGCTCGGTGTCGCGAAGGAAAATGTATATAATGCGCGCCTCTCATCAAGGCTTTCGTGTATAAAGGCAGATATGACGAAAGCTCCGCCACCGAATCTCGGAAAGTTTGACATAATTGTGTCAAACCCGCCATATATAACGGCTGATGAAATGCTTGCGCTTGATAAGTCTGTCCGTGAGTTTGAACCTGTCGGCGCGCTCTTTGGCGGAGAGGATGGTTTTGACTTCTACCGCGCGATTTGCGAAAACTGGATTCCGGCGTTAAACGACGGCGGTGTCCTTGCGTTTGAATGTGGGGTCTGCCAGAGCAGCGAGCTTGAAAAGATACTTTCGGGCTTTGGAATGAAGAACATACAGACCACGCGTGATACGTCGGGGAAAAACAGGGTTGTCTCCTGTGTTAAATAAATAATAAAGTAAACAAATACGATAGGAGTGTTTAAGGATATGGAAAAAGAAAAAGCATTGGAAACCGCATTGTCGCAGATACAGAAACAGTTCGGCAAGGGAACGGTTATGCGCCTTGGCGATAAGGCTGATATGAACGTCAGCTGCATTTCTACAGGCTCGCTCACGCTTGACCTTGCGCTTGGCGTCGGCGGTCTTCCCAGAGGCAGAATTATCGAGATGTACGGTCCGGAGTCATCAGGTAAAACAACCGTTGCGCTCCATGCTGTCGCAGAAGCGCAGAAGCTCGGCGGCGAGGCGGCGTTTGTTGACGTTGAGCACGCGCTTGACCCGGTTTATGCCAAGGCTCTCGGTGTTGATATTGACAGTCTCATAGTCTCCCAGCCGGACGCGGGCGAAGACGCTCTTGAAATTGCAGAGGCTCTTGTCCGCTCAAATGCAATTGACATTATCGTCATCGACTCTGTCGCGGCGCTCGTTCCGCGCGCAGAAATCGAGGGCGAGATGGGTGATGCGCTCGTCGGTGCTCATGCAAGGCTTATGTCAAAGGCAATGAGAAAACTTGCAGGAGCCATTTCAAAGGCAAACTGCGTAGCAATTTTCATAAATCAGCTCCGCGAGAAGGTCGGCGTTATGTACGGTAACCCCGAGGTAACGACGGGCGGTCACGCGCTTAAATACTATTCAAGCGTAAGAATTGACATCCGCCGCGCGGAAACACTCAAAAACGGCACGGAATTCATCGGCAACCGCACACGCGCAAAGGTTGTGAAGAACAAGGTTTCCCCGCCGTTCCGCTCCGGTGAGTTTGACATCATCTACGGTCAGGGCATCTCCAAAATCGGAGAGATTATTGACCTTGCGGTAAAGTTCGACATCATCCAGAAGAGCGGCTCGTGGTTCAATATGGGCGAGACGAGACTCGGACAGGGTCGTGACAGCGTAAAGCAGTATCTCACGGACAACCCCGATGTTGCGGCTTCCGTTGAAGCTCAGGTACGCGAAAAATACAGCGAGATTATGAAAGCACCCGCAAAGCCTGCGGCAGCTCCCGTTGCAGCAGGTAAGGGAATAAAAATTGATGCTGACGACTTTGAAGGTTAATGAAGATTGAAAGTATAAAAGTCGGCCGCCGCGATAAGGAAAAGCTTGTTATAAAAACGTGTGACGGCACATATATTTCCGCTCGGGTTGATGATGCGTATATGCTGCGCGTCGGCGACGATATCTCTGACGCGCAGGCAGAAAAACTTTCGCAGGCATATTCAAAAACCCTTGCAAAGAAGAGTGCGGCACGAACACTTGCAAAGCGCAGCCTTTCAAAGGGCGAGCTTTCAAAAAGGCTTCGTGAGCGCGGCTTTTCGGAAGAAGAGAGCGCGGAGGCGGCAGAATGGTTTTCCGAGCGCGGCTTTATCGATGATGAACAGTATGCAAACTCCTGTGTCGAATATTATAAAGCGCGCGGATACGGAATGGTGCGTATACGCGAGGAGCTCCGCCGCCGTGAGATACCCAAAGAAATAGCTGAGGATGTGCTTTCCCGCATCTCCTCGTTTTCAGAAGAGCTTTCATCCCTCATAGAGAGGAAAACTCGCGGAGAAGTTCTTGACAGGGATAAAAAGAAGAAGCTCATAGCTTTCCTTTTGCGCCGCGGATTTAAATATGACGAGATACGCGCCGCAATGGCAGATATCGAACTTGACACGGAGGAAATGTTCTGATGGCAAAGATAGGCGTTGTTTCGCTTGGATGTTCAAAAAATCAGATAGACTGCGAGCATATGCTCAGCATTCTTGATGAAAAAGGGTATGAGCTCACAACAGAGCTTAACGATGTTGATGCAGTTGTTATAAATACATGCGGATTTATCGGCGATGCACGTGACGAGGCGTATGAATACATACGCGAGGCGGTGACCCTCAAAGAAGAGGGCGGCGTAAAAAAGATAGTTGTTACCGGATGTCTTTCTGAGCTTATGCGTGAAAGGCTTTATGAAGAATTTCCGGAGATAGACGCGCTCTGCGGTTGCGGAAGCTATCTTGAAATAGGCGAGATAATGGAGAAGGTGTTCTCCGGCGAAAAGGCAGAAAGCTTTCTCCCACCGTCGGAAGCCCCGCTTGAATGCGGAAGAGTTCTCACAACGGCGCACTATACCGCGTTCATAAAAATTGCGGAGGGTTGTTCAAATCGCTGTGCATACTGCGTTATCCCGCGTCTTCGCGGAAAGCTCAGAAGCCGCGATGCGGACGAGATAGTAAAGGAAGCTGAGGCACTTTGTGAAACGGGTGTGCGCGAGCTTATAGTTGTCGCGCAGGATACGGGGAGCTACGGCCTTGATCTTGAAAGAAAAAGTATGCTTTCAGACCTGCTTCGCAGACTTTGCAGGATAGAAAAGCTCTCGTGGATAAGAGTTCACTATCTCTATCCCGACAAAATTGATGACGAGCTTATAGAAACTCTTGCAAGTGAGGATAAGATAGTAAAATATCTCGACATACCCATACAGCACATAAACGACAGAATATTAAAGCTTATGAACAGGCGCGACACAAAGGAAAATATCCAGGCGCTCATAAAGAAGCTTCGCGAAAAAATCCCCGGCGTCGTAATAAGAACGAGTCTGATTGTAGGTTTTCCGGGAGAGACGGACGAAGAGTTTGAAGAGCTTTGCGATTTCTTGAAAGAATATAAGATAGAGCGTGCGGGCGTTTTCGTGTATTCGCGCGAGGAGGGTACTCCTGCATACGATATGGAAGACCAGGTTGATGAAGACGTAAAGCTTCGCCGTGCAGAGCTTGTCGGTGCGTTGCAGGGCAGAGTTATGGACGAATATAACGCTTCGATGATAGGAAAGAAGCTTACGGTGCTCGTTGAAGGCTTTGATAAATACAGCGAGTGCTATTTCGGAAGAAGCTTTGCAGACTCGCCCGAGATTGACGGAAAGGTTTTCTTCCGCGCAAAACCGGGGCTTCGACCGGGCATGTTTGTCGAGGTTGATATAGATGATGAGCTTGACGGCGACCTTTTGGGTGAAGTTAAGTAGGAGGTTTTTGTTATGACAACTGCAAATATTATCTCAATAATAAGAATACTTATGATACCGGTGTTTATCCTGTTTGCCCTGCTTGGGTTTACGGGGAGCTCCTATATTGCGGCGTTGATTTTCATCCTCGCAAGTATTACAGACTGGGTTGACGGTTATATTGCGCGGAAATATAATCAGATTACAACTTTCGGAAAGTTTTTGGACCCGCTTGCGGATAAGCTTCTGGTTATTGCCGCGGCACTCGTGCTCATTGAGCGCGGAGACATGGGAAGTGTTCCCGCGTTTATCATTATTGCGCGCGAGCTTATCGTAACTTCACTTCGTATTGTTGCGATGGGCGAGGGCATTGTCATTGCGGCGCAGAAATCGGGAAAGGCAAAGACCTTTATCCAGATGCTCGGCATAATCTTCCTGTTCACTCCTTTCCGCGAAGTGGCGATTCTGTCTGTTACGCTCGGCGACATAGTCGTCTGGCTTATGGCACTTATAACATTGTATTCAGGCATAGAGTACTTCAAGAGCTTCGGCGGGGTGCTCAGCTTCAAAACCAATACTGAGGGGAAATAACGATGAAACTTTTTAATTCACTTACAAGGACAAAAGAGGAATTCAAGCCTCAGGACCCGCAGAATGTAAAGATGTATTCCTGCGGACCGACGGTTTATAACTATTTCCATATCGGCAACGCGCGTCCGTTTATTGTGTTTGACGTTCTGCGCAGATATATGGAATATCGTGGCTATAAAGTAAATTTCGTTCAGAACTTTACCGATATTGACGATAAGGTTATAAAGCGCGCAAACGAAGAGGGTGTAACCTATAAGGACATCGCCGAAAAATATATCGAGGAATATTTCGTTGATGCAAAGGGGCTCGGAATTCATAAAGCAACCGTACACCCCAAGGCAACCGACAACATAGACGCGATTATCGACATTGTGAAAACGCTTGTAGACAAGGGCTATGCCTATGAGTCGGAGGGCGATGTTTATTTCCGTGCACTCAAATTTGAGGGATATGGCAAGCTCTCAAAGCAGCCGCTTGAAGACCTCGTTGCAGGTGCGCGCATAAGTGTCGGCGAAAAGAAGGAGGACGCTTGTGACTTTGCGCTCTGGAAAGCGGCAAAGCCCGGTGAACCTGCATGGGAATCTCCCTGGGGAATGGGCAGACCCGGCTGGCACATTGAGTGCAGTGCTATGGCAAACCGATTCCTCGGAAAGACAATTGATATCCACAGCGGCGGTGTTGACCTTACCTTCCCGCACCACGAAAACGAAATTGCACAGAGTGAGGCGGCAAACGGATGTCCGTTTGCAAACTACTGGCTCCATAACGCGTTTCTCAACATCGACAATAAGAAAATGTCAAAATCGCTTGGCAACTTCTTTACGGTCCGTGATGCAGCAGGAGTTTACGGTTATGAGGCGATCCGCTTCTTTATGCTCTCTGCGCACTACCGCAGCCCGATAAATTATTCCGAAGAATCTCTTATGCAGGCAAAGGCGGCTCTTGAAAGACTGCACAATGCCGATAATAATATGCAGTTTTTATCTGAAAACGGAAGTGATGAGCCTCTTTCCGATGCACAGAAGGAGATTCTTTCCGGCTTTGATAAATACAGGGATAAGTTTATCTCGGCGATGGATGACGACATCAACACGGCAGACGCGATTGCTGCAATATTTGAGCTTGTGCGCGATGTAAATACGGCACTTTCCGAAAACGGAACAGCCGCATTTGCAAAGGAGTGCATGGCTCGCGTGCACGAGCTCTGCGATGTTCTCGGTCTTATTGAGAAGAAGGAAGAAGCTTCTCTCGATCAGGAGATTGAAGAGATGATAGAAAAGCGCCAGGCGGCAAGACGTGAGAAAAACTTTGCTGAGGCTGACAGAATCCGTGATGAGCTCGGCAAAATGGGTATAATACTCGAGGACACACCGCAGGGCGTAAAATGGCATAGAGCATAAGTGTGAAAATCCGGCGGAGAGTAGTCGTCTCTCCGCCGCACTTTGATATAAATGGGGCGGAAAAGCTATGAAAATAATGGTCATTGACGGGAACAGTATAGTAAACCGTGCGTTTTACGGAGTGCGACCGCTGACGAATGCAGAGGGGCTCAATACAAACGCGATATACGGTTTTCTGTCTATTTATTTCAAAATACTTGAAGAGGTTAAGCCCGACGGCGTATGCGTCGCGTTTGACCTTAAAAAACCTACCTTTCGCCACCTGAAATATGAAGGATATAAGGCGAACCGCAAGGGTATGCCCGATGAGCTTGCCGAGCAGATGCAGCCGCTCAAAGAGGTTCTGGATGCGATGAACCTTCTTCGCATGGAGTGCGAGGGCTTTGAGGCGGATGATATCATAGGCACGGTCAGCCGCATCTGCAAGGATAACGGCGACGAGTGCGTCATCGTCACGGGGGACCGCGACAGCTTCCAGCTTATAGAAAACGAGGGGACAAATGTTCTGCTTGTTTCATCAAAAATGGGAAGAACCGAAACAACACTCTATAACGGAGCGGAGCTTCTTATGAAATACGGTCTTCCGGCAGAGCTTATGCGCGACCTAAAAGCACTTATGGGTGATGCTTCCGATAATATCCCCGGAGTTTCCGGAATAGGCGAGAAGACAGCGCTCGAGCTCGTTTCGCGCTTTGGAGATATTGATAAGATATATGAAAATATTGATTCTCCCGACATCCGGGAAGCGGTCAGGAAAAAGCTTTTGGCAGGGCGCGAGAGCGCATATCTTTCAAAATGGCTCGGAACAATAGCGCAGGATGCCCCGATAGAGTTTGCAGCATCACTTGCTCTCCTGCGCGACTTTGATAACGATAAATTATACAAGCTTTTTGCACGCCTTGAATTCAAGAGCTTTATAACGCGTTTTTCTCTCCACGCACCCGAAATAGCGGATGAGTCTGCGGCAATGGAACAGAAAAAGCTTTTGCGTGTTTTTGTAAAGAGCGAGGCAGAGCTTGAAAAGATAAAATCCGCACTTTCCGGCAAAGCGTGCGCAGTGTATGTAAACGAAGGCCTTTCGGCAATATCCGTCTCCGACGGCGAAAGAGTTTTTTCTGTTGCACTCTGTGATGTTGCGGAAAACAGCTTCCGCGACTTTTTGAGATTTGTCTTTTCTGATGCGGTAAGAAAAACGGTTCACAACAAAAAATCACTCCGCGAAAAGCTTCGCGGAGAGGGAATTGAGCTTTCAGGCGTGGAATTTGACACGGCTCTTGCAGCATACGTCTCAGACCCCGCCCGAAAGAGATATGACATCGTTTCCGTGTCGCATATGTTCGGGCTTGACCTTGATGCGGCGTATGAGAGAAGTGAGGATGAAACAAATTTTTCTCCGCTCACGGGAAGCGAGGCGGGGCTTTCTGCCGTTTCGGACATATGTGAAGCTATGACAACGCTTTACGATGAGATGATAAAAAAGCTTCGGGCAGACGGTGAGGAAGGCTTGTACTTTGATATTGAAATGCCGCTTTGCGATGTCCTTTCGGATATGGAAGAAGCCGGAATAAAGGTTGACAGAAAAGAGCTTGAAAGTTTCGGCGAAGTGCTTTCAAATCAGATAGAAGCCCTTGAAAATGAAATATACAGTATCGCGGGGGAAAAGTTTAATATACTATCTCCGAAACAGCTTGGTGAAATTCTTTTTGAAAAGCTTGGGATCCCGCCGATAAAGAAAACAAAGACGGGGTATTCAACGGATGCCGAGGTTTTAGAAAAGCTTTGCCACCGTCATGATATAATACCGCCCATACTTGAATACAGAAAATATGCAAAGCTTAAATCGACTTATGCCGATGGTCTTGTGCGTTTTATTTCAGAAAAAGACGGCCGCATTCATACAACTTTCCAGCAGATGGTCACGGCGACCGGGCGCATAAGCTCCACGGACCCGAATTTGCAGAACATTCCGATAAGAAGTGAGCTTGGCGGCGAGGTGCGCAAGATGTTCATTCCCGAAAATGAGGAGATGTGCTTTATCGACGCTGACTATTCGCAGATAGAGCTTCGCGTTCTTGCCCACATAACGGGTGATGAGGAGATGTGCCGTGCCTTCCGTAACGGTGAGGATGTCCATACAAGAACTGCTTCGGAGGTTTTCGGAGTTCCGGCAGACGAGGTAACGGGCGAGATGCGCAGGGTTTCAAAGGCTGTCAATTTCGGCATAGTATACGGCATATCGGAGTTTTCCCTTGCTGACGACATAGGCGTAAGCCGTGCTGAGGCAAAACGGTATATGGAGGCGTATTTTGCACATTTTTCGGGTGTGCAGGCATATATGAAGGAAATAGTTGAATGTGCACGGCGCGACGGATACGTAACCACAATGTTCGGTCGCCGTCGCTATATCCCCGAAATTTCCTCAAAGAACTTCAATATCCGCTCGTTCGGTGAGCGCGTTGCGCTCAATGCGCCCATACAGGGCAGTGCCGCCGACATAATAAAGATTGCGATGATACGCGTTGCAAAGAGATTGCGCGAGAGCGGGCTTTCAGCACGGCTTGTCTTGCAGGTTCACGACGAGCTTATAGTTGAGTCGTCAAAAAAGGACGCGCAATCCGCGGCAAAAATTCTCCGCGAGGAGATGGAAAACGCTTGTTCGCTTTCCGTGCCGCTTTGTGCGGATGCGGGAATCGGGGAGACCTGGTATGATGCAAAAAAGTGATTTAAATATAAGATTTGCCACTGTGGAGGACATCTCCGCCATTGCTTTGATTGAACGGGAATGCTTTTTTTCTCCGTGGAGCGAAAAAGCAATATCCGACACGATGTGCCGCCAGGAGAGTATCTTCCTTGTTGCGGAAGCGGGCGGTGAAATCTGCGGTTATATAGGCTGTTATTATGTCCTTGATGAGGGGTATATTACAAACGTTGCGGTGAGTGAGAGTTTCAGACGTCGCGGCATCGCAAAAAAGCTTATAGAGGAGCTTATCCTTCGCGCAAGAAAGCTTGAGCTTTCGTTTGTTACACTTGAAGTGAGAAGCAAAAATGAGCCGGCAATTTCGCTTTATAAAGGACTCGGCTTCTGCGATGTGGGACTTCGCCCGCGGTTTTATCACGACCCGGACGATGATGCCCGACTTATGACATTTTATATATGAAAGGAATAAACCGATGATAATTCTTGCGATAGAAAGCTCCTGTGATGAGACTGCGGTTGCAATAGTCCGTGACGGCAGAGAGATTTTATCCGATGCCATACTTTCGCAGGCGGATATGCACGCGCTCTATGGCGGGGTTGTGCCTGAGATTGCGTCAAGAAAGCATATTGAGTGCATAAGCGCACTTACGGACAAAGCGTTTCTGGACGCAAACCTCACAAAGGACGACATTGACGCTGTTGCGGTTACATATGCCCCCGGTCTTATCGGCGCACTTCTTGTTGGTGTCGGTTTTGCAAAGTCTCTTGCGTTTTCGCTTGGAAAGCCGCTCATCCCGGTTCATCATATACGCGGGCATATTGCGGCAAATTACCTGGCTTTTCCTGAGCTTGAACCGCCGTTTATCTGCCTTGTCGCATCGGGCGGACACACACTTATAGTTGATGTAAAAGACTACACGGAGTTTGAAATTCTCGGCTCAACGCGTGACGATGCGGCGGGAGAAGCTTTTGACAAGTGCGCAAGGGTACTCGGCCTCGGCTATCCCGGCGGAGCAAAAATAGACGCTCTTGCACGAGGGGAGACCCCGAAAAATATAAGCTTCCGCGCGCAAACATTGACGGAGCAGAGCTCGATATGTCCTTCTCCGGACTTAAAACATCGGTTATAAACCTTGCCCATCGCGCAGAGCAGCTCGGCGAGAAAATAGACCGCCCGTCGCTTGCGGCATCGTTCTGTGCCGCGGTATGCGACGCGATAGTACCGAGGACTCTGTCTGCCGCAAAGCTTTGCGGCAGGGAAAAGATTGCAATTTCCGGAGGCGTTGCGGCAAATTCTTTCCTGCGTGAGAGATTTGAAAAAGACGCAAAAAGTTCAAAAATTGAACTGTTTTTCCCTCCGCTTTCACTTTGCGGAGACAACGGGGCGATGATAGGCGCACAGGCCTTTTTCGAGTTTTTACAAGGAAATATCGCAAAAAGCGACTTGAATGCACGCGCAACACTTCCGATTGATTTTTAAAGACAAAATTCAACGGTGTTATGTAAACCATATAGCCTGTTTTCGGAAATGCGAAAAATGCGTTTGCAGAACTTCAAGAAAATTCCAAAAAAGCTGAAAAGCATTAGTACCACTTGTTTTGAGGGTTGTGGAAAAACCTGTGGAAAATGTGGATAACTATTTGTAAAACATATTATTACAAAAATTTACGTAAACCGATTTGGGAAAAATTCACAATAATTTACACCTGATGAAATGTGTTTTACAACCCGCGAAAATAGCTGTTTTTTTAATTTTGGAGAACGAAAACAAGGCAAATGAAAAAATCGCGGCAGGTAAAAAATTCAAATAAATGGAAGTAATTTACTGTTAAAAAATGTAAGTTTTTTTAGTGATTACTAATTGTAATATTGTTATCAAAAAGTCCTTTTTTAAAAAAGATGTCAGACGCTGCTGTCAAGTTGACAAAAAAAGAGATGTATATTAAAATTATTCTAATATTGTAAGGAGAGATTTACTATGGAAAACACAATGAAGCAGTTTGAGAAAATTATCGAGCTTCAGCTTAAAAGAGTTGAGGCGATGAAGAAAGAAAACGACTTTGTCGACTATAAATCGCTTCCGAAGCTTGTTATAGGCGTGTGTGGCGGCGACGGGATAGGTCCTGCCATTACAAAAGAGGCACAGCGCGTTCTCGAATTCCTTTTGAAAGACAAGGTGGACTCGGGCAAAGTGGAATTCCGCGTAATAGATGGTCTTACCATTGAGAACCGTGTTGCGGCAGGAAAAGCAATACCGGACGATGTTCTTGCCGAGCTTAAAGCCTGTGATGTAATTTTAAAGGGCCCGACGACGACCCCGCGTGCAGGCGACCCGTGGCCGAACATCGAAAGCGCAAACGTCGCTATGAGAAAAGAGCTTGACCTTTTTGCAAATATGCGTCCGGTCAAGGTTCCGAGTGAAGGAATCGACTGGATGTTCTTCCGCGAGAATACCGAGGGCGGTTATGCTGTCGGAAGTATGGGCGTCAATGTTACGGACGACCTTGCAATCGACTTTACCGTCGCAACAACACAGGGCTGTGATAGAATAGCAGAGCTTGCATTTGCATATGCAGAGCGTATGGGAAAGACGCGCGTTACGGCAGTAACGAAGGCAAACGTCATAAAGACGACAGACGGAAAGTTTTTAGATGCCTGCAAGAGAGTTGCGGCAAAGTATCCGGAAATTGCGTTTGATGACTGGTACATAGACATTATGACGGCAAAGCTCGTTGATACGAAGCGCCGCCGCGATTTCCAGGTTATGGTTCTTCCGAATCTTTATGGCGATATCCTCACAGATGAGGCAGCGGAATTCCAGGGCGGTGTAGGTACTGCCGGAAGTGCGAATGTGGGTAAGAAGTATGCTATGTTTGAAGCTATCCACGGCTCGGCACCGAGAATGGTTGCAGAGGGACGTGACAAGTATGCAGACCCGTGCAGTATGCTTCGTGCATCTGTTATGCTTCTCGAACACATCGGAGAAGTTGAGCTTTCAGAAAAGCTTTCCCGTGCACTTGATATATGTATGTATGAAGAAAAGAAGCTTAAAGTGACAGGACGTTCTGACGGCGCAACCTGTGCTGAATTTGCAGACTATGTAATGTCAAAGCTTGACAGATAGGGAGTGTAAAAATGCGAGAGAGATATATTTCGCCGTCTGTAATACGCAGACTTCCGAAGTATCACAGATGTTTAAAAGAACTTGAAAACAGCGGAATTGTGCGCGTTTCATCGGATGTTCTTGCGAAAAATCTCGGCTTTACCGCATCGCAGGTACGGCAGGATTTTTCCTGCTTCGGTGAATTCGGGCAGCAGGGCTACGGTTATAATGTATCAAGCCTTCTTGCAGAGATCGCGGGAATAATCGGCGTTGACCGCAACCACAGTGCGGTTATAATAGGAGTCGGCAATCTCGGCCGTGCACTTTTAAACAACTTCAAGTTCAAAAACTACGGCTTTGAAATTTCGGCTGCTTTTGATACGGATGAAAACCTTATCGGTACGGAGATAGGAGATGTCGGAATTCACGACATTGAAAGGATAGAAGAATTTTTCCAAACGTCTCCGTTTGAGGTTGCGATACTTTGTGTTCCCAAAGCTTTCGTGCGCGATGTTGCGCGTCGGGTTGCAGCTATCGGGGTTTTGGGAATATGGAACTTCACAAATATTGATTTGAGCCTTGAAGAGCTTGGCGTTGTTGTTGAAAACGTACATTTCGCCGACAGCCTTATGACGCTTTGCTACGAAATTTCAAAAGATAACTGAGGAGATTGATATGAAGAGGAGAGTCCGGGCGGCGGCACTTGTACTTGCTCTTGCTGTTTGCCTCGCTTTTGTTGCGGCGGCATCGGGCGGCACAGCGTCTGACCCCGTTGTTTCAAAATCATATGTTGACGGCACGTTCTTTAACAGCGTTATTTCGGCCGCGTCTGAAAAGATTGAGAACGCCGTTTCTTCCTTCAAAACCAAATATGTGCAGAAAGCAGAGGAAAAAGCTTCCGTTGTGCTTTCAGAGCAAAGTTTTACGGATGCAGTTGCAGCAGCGACACTTCGCGCTCTTCAAAGCGAAGGGAAATATCTTAGCTCATCGAGATATATGGAGCCTGTGACCTTGCAGTCGGGCGACGTGATAAGCGCGCAGAGCGGAACAATGATTATGCTCACCTCGGGCAGTGCCTCATGTACCTCGGGCAGTGTGATAAACATAACCCAGGGTAGAACTATTTCGCAGGGTTCTTCACTCGGTCAGTTTACGGCATTTATGTTTTCCGAGAGCGGAGCAAGAGTTGAGATAACTTCAAAAGAAGCAAAGGTGCTTGTCGACGGAAGGTATGCGCTCTCGGAGGGATATAAGGTAAAATATACCGACGAGGCATACGCTCTTAAAAAGCTTGGCCTTGTAAGAGGTGCGGCAAACGGTATGGAGCTTTACCGCGGAAACACACGTGCCGAGAGCATAACGATGCTCATCCGTCTTCTCGGCGAGGAAGAGGCGGCACTTGCGACGGACCACCTGCATCCGTTTGGGGATGTTGACGAATGGGCAAAGCGCTATGTGGGCTATGCTTACAGAATGGGATATACAAAGGGCGTTTCACAGACGCGTTATGACGGCTCGTCAATGACCACGGCAGGGCAGTATATCACATTTATTCTCCGCGCGCTCGGATACAGCGAAAGTGCGGGAGATTTCAGATATGAAACTGCAATTTCCGATGCTGTAAGGCTTGGTGTAATTGATAGTGCAGTTGCATCGGAGCTTACGGCAGAGCCGCTTCGCCGTGACGGAGTCATGCACATTTCTTACCTTGCGATGTCGGCAAAGGTAAAGGGAAGCGAAAGAACGCTTCTTGCAAAGCTCGTTGCAAACGGGGCAGTTTCACAGACTGCTGCAAACGAATTTTTAAGAAGATAGAAATGAAAGACACACGGGATGAAAAAACGTGTGTCTTTATATTTGCTTCGCGGTGTATAATATGATAAAATCAAAGGGATATGAGGTGAGAAAATTTGCGGCAGACGGTGGGGATTCTTGCACACGTTGATGCGGGAAAGACAACACTTGCAGAGCGTATTCTTTATCACGCAAGGGTAATAAGAAGCTTTGGCAGAGTGGATGAACAAAAGGCGTATATGGATTATAATGACATAGAGCGTGAGCGCGGGATAACCGTGTTTTCGGAAGCCGCGGGTTTCTCGCTCGGAGAACACGTTATAACACTGATTGATACCCCCGGACATGCGGATTTCTCGGCGGAAACAGAACGTGCCGTGTCAGTGATGGACTATGCCATACTCGTCGTGAGCGCAACAGACGGAGTGCAGAGCCATACGCGCACATTATGGGAGCTTCTTCGTCAATATAAGATTCCCACCTTTATTTTCATAAATAAAACGGACGCAACAACGGCAGACCGCAATGCGGCGTTTTATGATATAAAGACGCTTCTGTCAGATAATGTGGTGGACTTTTCCGGAGACTTTTCAGAAGCACTGGCTGAAAAAAGCGAAAAACTGTTTGAGGAGTATATAGAAAACGGAAGTGTAAAGCTTTCTCACGAGGTGAGAAGGCTTGTGGCGGAATGTGAGGTGTATCCGTGCTTTTTCGGTTCCGCTTTGCGTGATGAGGGTGTTTCGGAATTCATTCTTGCCGCAACAGAACTTATGCGTGAAAAAACGCATAAAGACGGATTTCGCGCGACATGCTATAAGGTACGGCGGGATAAGGATACAAGGCTTTGTTATGTGAAGATAGACTCCGGTGAAATAAAAGTAAAGGATGTTGTCGCCACTTTTTCGGGAGACCGCAAGATTGATGAGATAAGAATGCCTGTGGGCGGGAAGTTTGTTCCCGTAAAAAGTGCGCAGGCAGGGCAGGTTGTTGCAGTGCTCGGGCTTTATGATGTTCTTCCGGGTGATGTTATAGGAGAGAATCCGGGGAGAAACAGCTTTATAACACAGCCTATCTTTTCATCAAAGGTCCTTTTTGATTCACATCTGCGCCCGCGCGATGTTTTGGAAAAACTCAGGATTCTGGAAGATGAGGACCCCACGCTCTCCGTACGGTTTATAGAAGAACTTGATGAAATAGAAATAAGCGTTATGGGCAAAATAAGTTTGCAGGTCATAGAATATGAATTTTTCCGCCGTTTTGGTATAAAAATAACATTCGGGCCATGCGGCACTGTTTTGCGGGAAACCGTGAAGAGTGAAGTTACGGGATACGGACATTTTGAGCCGCTTCGCCATTATGCCGAGGTTCATATAAGAATAGAGCCTCAGAAAGAAGGAGCGAGGATTTCGTTTGGAAGCGAAGTTCCGACAGATGAGCTTTCGCAGGATGTCCAGAACCTCATAAGAACTCACGTTCTGGAAAAAGCACACAAAGGTGTCCTTTGCGGCGCAGAGCTATGTGATGTCCGATACGTTCTTGTTGCGGGGCGGGTGCACGAAAAGCATACCGAGGGCGGAGACCTCCGCGAAGCGACATACCGTGCGATAAGGCAAGGACTTATGAATGCAAAAAGCGTTGTTCTGGAACCGATGTATGCGTTTTCCGTAAGAAGCGATATGTCGCTCGCAGCAAAGCTGATGGCAGAGGTAAAGAAAATGAACGGCGAAACGGAAGTGCCGTATTCCGACGGAAGTGTAGTCACGACTGTCGGGCGGGCACCGGCCCGCCTGTTTGCGGAGTATATGGAAAGACTCGTTTCCGATTCGGGCGGAAAGGCATCTGTGTTTGTGAAATTTGACGGATATGCACCGTCAAAAGAGCAGGAGAAGATAGTAGCCGAGACGGGGTATGACCCTGAACGCGACATTGAAAACACACCCGATTCCGTGTTTTGTTCACACGGAGCGGGTTATACGGTAAAATGGTACGAGGCAAAGGAACATATGCACTGTAAATAATTCTTTGGGAGTAACGGAGAATGGGTGTCTGCGCAGATATAAACGCACTTGTCGTATATGCCGAGAGCAGGGGGCTTATATCCCCGCTTGACAGGACATATATAAGAAACGTTCTTTGTGATGTTCTTGGCGTTTCATCTTTCTGTGATGAAGCTGCGTCTGAAAAGGAGCTTTGCGAAATTCTTTCGTCTCTTTGCGGCTATGCGGCGGAAAACGGAAAGGCAGGTCGCACACAGACAGAGTCTGACCTTTTTGACACACGGATAATGGGGGTGCTGACTCCGCGTCCGGCAGAGGTGATTTCAAAATTCTGCGAGCTTTATCTTGAATCGCCTGAGGCCGCGACAGAGTGGTATTATAACTTTTCACAGGACACCGATTATATCAGAAGATACAGGATGTGCCGGGATGTGAAATGGCAGGTCGATACTGAATACGGCGCACTTGACATTACCATAAACCTCGCAAAACCGGAAAAGGATCCCCGTGAGATAGCGCGTCTTAAAAATGTGCCGGACCCGGGATACCCTGCTTGTGTTCTCTGTGCCGAATGTGAGGGATATGCGGGACGTGAGGATTTTCCGGCAAGGCAGAACCACAGAATTATCCCTGTTGAGATTTCGGGCGAGCTCTGGCATTTTCAGTATTCGCCGTATGTATATTACAATGAGCACTGCATAGTATTTAACCATAACCACGTTCCGATGCGGGTGGACGGGGCTGTTTTCGCAAAGCTTTTTGATTTTATTGACGCGTTTCCGCACTATTTCGTGGGTTCAAATGCAGGGCTTCCGATTGTCGGAGGCTCGATACTTTCGCATGAGCATTTCCAGGGCGGAAGATACACCTTTGCCATAGAGCGGGCAGAGGTGGAGAAAGAATACAGGATATCCGGATTTGAGGATGTCACTGTTGCAAGAATGAAGTGGCCGATGTCGACAATCCGATTGAAAAGCCGTGACCGTGAAAGGATAACAGCTCTTGCGGGCAGGATTTTTGATAAATGGCACTCATATACGGATGAAGCCTCATTTGTTTTTGCCAATACCGGCGGTGAGGAGCACAATACCGTAACGCCGATTGCGCGTCGATACGGTGAGGAGTACGAGCTTGATATAGTGCTTCGCAACAATATAACGACAGATGAGTTTCCGATGGGTGTGTTCCATCCCCACAAAAACCTGCATCATATAAAAAGGGAGAATATAGGCCTTATCGAGGTTATGGGTCTTGCCGTACTTCCGGCAAGACTGAAACGCGAAACAGAACTTCTTTGTCAATGCGCGAAAGAGGGCCGCGGTTTTGATTGCTTTGAGGAGACAAAAAAGCATAAAGACTGGGCGGAGAGGGTTATACTGAAAAAGAAAGCGGATGAAACGTGGGAAGAGCTTTTTTTCAGAGAAACAGGATATGTTTTTTTGGAATGTTTAAAAGATGCGGGAGTATTCAAGCGTGATGCGGCGGGAATTTCTGCATTTGACAGATTTATAAGTTCAATATAACAAATCAGTGACAGGTCGGTTTTTTACAATGAAAAGCAGAAAAATTACAATCAGAATTTTAATAATAGTTGTGTTCTTTTCACTTCTTGTTCTGTGCCTTGCAGCATTTTTGGGCAGGAACGCGGCAAAGAACTTTTCCGTGCGCGGAGTTGACGTTTCCGCATATCAGGGTGTGATAGACTGGCAGGTGCTTTCGCAAAACGACATAGATTTTGCGTTTATAAAGGCGACGGAGGGAAGCACGTTCAAAGACAGACTATATGCCGACAATGTAAAAGGGGCGAAAGAGACGGCTCTTGCCGTCGGCGCATACCATTTTATGAGCTTTGAAAGTGAAGGGGAAAGTCAGGCACAGAATTTTATCGAAACGGTAGACCGCGCCGATATTTCTCTCCCGCCGGTTATTGACCTTGAACTTTACGGACAATACAACCACAATCCTCCCGACTTCGGAAAAGTGCAGAAGATACTTGACGGGCTTATAGCCGCGCTTTCGGAGGAATATGGGACAAAGCCGATAATTTACACAAATCGAAGGGCATACTCGCTTTACATATCGGGGAGATATCGCGACTGCGATATATGGATATGCGACATCCTGAAAAGACCGACGCTTCCCGATGGCAGAGAATGGACATTCTGGCAATATTCCCACACAGAAAGGCTTCCGGGGTACAGTGGAGAGGAAAAACATATTGATATGAATGTGTTTGCGGGAAACAGGCAGGATTTTCGTGAATATACAGAAAGCCTTGTGTATTAGTCACAAGGCTTTTGTGTTTCGTCAACAGAAAAAACAACTATTGCGAAATCTTCCCGATACATATATAATAGGATATGTGCGTATTGTAAAAAGGACGTGTAAAAACATTGAATTATATAATAATTGACTTGGAATGGAATCAGGCACGCTCAGGCCGGGACATTGTCGCTGACCGTGACGGAAATAAGCTGTACGGTGAAGTGATTCAGGTGGGTGCCATAAAGCTTTCGGAAAAGCTTAAAATAACGGACGAGCTCAAAATAAATGTCCGTCCGAAATATTATAAAGTAATCCACCGCAAGGTACGTCAGATTACGGGGATAAGCCAGGAAGACCTTATGCGCGGCGAGGAGTTCTGCACCGCGATGGAGAAGCTTCGCAGCTGGTGCGGGGAGGACTTTGCGTTTCTTACGTGGGGACCCGATGATATAAGGGTACTTCGACGCAATATTGAGATGTACGGCGAAGATTCTTCGTGGATAGATACCTGGTTTAACCTGCAAACAATGTATAATATGCAGACGGACTCGGGAGATAACCAGAAATCACTTGCAACTGCGATGGAGCATTTCGGAATAACTCCGTCCGAACCGTTTCACGATGCACTCAACGACGCGTATTATACCGCGCTTGTTGCAGGAAAGCTTGATATCCCGCGCGGTATTGCCGAGCTTATAAGCGCTGAACGTTTGCGGACCATACTCGACGAATCGCGCCCGCTCATATGCGAGGTTTACAGCGGCTTTAAGGCGCGGCGTGATGTTCTTCGCGACAAAGAGGTCTCAGCAGTTAAATGCCCCGATTGCGGGCTGTTTTGCGACAATGTAAGAAAATGGGTTGCCGAACGCAACGACAGGTTTATAACTCTCGCAACCTGTCCGGAGCACGGAGACTATGTGATAAGGCTTACGCTCTCAAAGACGAATGACATATACAATGCGACAAAGGTTATCTATGAGGCGGGAGGCGGCGCGGAGATATATTATGAAAAACGCGCCAAAAAAGAGGCGGCAAACAAGAAATCACGCCGTCGCCGCCGTACAGCTGCTGTCGCTCCGAGAAAGAAAATGTCAGAAAAAGTTGAAAAACAGACAGAAAAGTAGTATAATATATTCAATATAGGGATAAAATATCAGGGGGACAAAGTATGGCAGAGATAAAAAAACGCCGTCGCCGTCTCGGCGACCGCTATGACGGATACCGCGTACATCCGAACGACCCGACATTCTACATAATTCCGCAGATTATGCGCTCCCGCCTTGACAGCCAGATTTTCTTTGAAGAGCAGATTGACATTTCGGGCCTTCGCAAATTTATCGTTGAAAACAGAGAAACAATCCCGGGCCTTTCAATGTATCATTTCTTCATTGCCGCAATAGTCCGCACAATGGTTGAGCGTCCGCGAATCAATCGCTTTGTCAGTGGAAGAAAGATTTTTTCAAGAAGCTATCTCAGAGTTTCAATGACCATTAAGAAGCTTATGGACAAAGACGGCGAGGAAGGGCAGATTATGCCCGTCTTTGATGAAAACGACACCTTAAAAGAAATTACGGAAAAGATCAATGCCGCAATCGAAGAGGCAAAAGCGGAAGACGAAAAGAGCAAGGGAAACGACACTGACCTTACAATACGTCTTCTCAGCGTTCTTCCGACGTTTCTTCTCAAATTCGTTGTCTGGGCACTTCGAAACCTCGACGCCGTAGGCCTCATGCCGAAGTTTATCAATAAGGTAAGCCCGTTCCATTCATCGGTTTTCGTAACGAATGTCGGCTCAATCGGTTTAAGCCCGGTTTACCACCATCTTTATGAGTTTGGAACGACCTCCGCATTTATGGCGATAGGCAGAAAAGAGATAGTAAATGAGGTCGAACGTGACGGCACGGTAAACACAAAGCACGTTATAAACACAAGATTCGTTCTTGACGAGCGAATTTGTGACGGTTATTATTTCGCATCAGCAATAAAGGTTTTCAAGTATCTTGTGAAAAATCCGGAGAAACTCTTACTTCCGCCGGAAGAAATAAGCGAAGATTATTAAAAAAATAAGCAGGAATTTTTCCTGCTTATTTTTTATTTCTGTATTTTGACGGGCTTATGCCCTTCTGTCGTAAAAACATTTTTGAAAAATAACTCATATCATTAAAGCCGCAGGAGAGAGCTATCTCCGTGATGGAATTGTTCGTCCGTCGCAGTTTTTCTCCCGCCGTCTCTATGCGGTAATAGTTGAGATACTGTATCGGGGTTTTTCCGGTCATGGATGAAAAAGCACGGCAGAAATAGCGCGGCGACATTCCGGCAAGAGATGCCAGTTTATCAAGGGTTATAACCTCTCCGTAATTGTCTCGGATAAAACGTAAAACACCTTTGAGCTTTTCGACCTGCGAGGTGGTTTGCTTTAAAGAAACCGAGTCGCGGTTATTGATAAGCTGACCCGTAAGCTGGAAGATGAGGCCGAGTGCCGACCATTCCGAGCCGCTTTCACTTGATGACATAGCATCAAAAATCTGCGAAATTATTGTCGCTGTGTAATTGTTTTTTTGAAAAACCTCAGTTCTGTTTGAAAAGTCTTCAAGAAAACGCTCGGAGAGCTCAGAGGATATGGGTGAATTCCGTATTATGGCTTCAAGGTCGAAAACAATACACTCGTATTTTGCATTGTCGGGAATTCCGCCGTGTATGACGCCGCTTCCCACAAAGGCGACATCACCGGGATTGAGTATATAGCTGTCTCCGTTGAATATCGCGGCAAAAGAGCCGGATTTTACGCGTATCATCTCATAGTCGTAGTGCCAGTGTGAAGGCATATTATACCTTGGCGAGGTGTTGGTAAGATGATAGATAGACAAAGGAAAAGCGAAGGTTCCGCGTTTCTGGTCTTCAAAGAGTTCGCGATGGTTCATAGCTGCCCTCCCGATATCATAAAAGGTGAATAATATCATAGATTTCGCAATAAATACTACAAGCGGATAAACACAAAAGACATTATAATACAAGTAGATTATCACAAGTCAGTAAAACTGTCAATAACAAAAAGGAGATGTAGATGTGCTTCGAGGAATACCGAATATAATTTCGCCGGACCTTCTTTGTGCTCTTGCAAAGCTGGGACACGGTGATGAGGTTGTCATCGCAGACGGAAATTTCCCTGCAGATACAATGGCAGAAAAAGGAACAGTGATTTATGCTGCGGGACACGGGGTGCCGGAAATTCTCCGCGCAATACTTTCGCTTTTGCCGCTGGATACTTATACGGAAAAACCGGTCGCACTTATGAAGCTTGTAGAAGGCGATACGTGCAAAACACCGGAAATCTGGGGTACATACGAGAGAATACTTGCAGAATTTGAGCCCGAGCATCACGAAATTGAGTTTATGGACCGCTTTGATTTTTATGAGCGCGCAAAAAAGGCAAGTCTTATAATTGCGACAAGCGAAACTGCAATCTATGCAAACATACTCATCAAAAAGGGAGTAGTATTATAAATCAATAAACCGCCGTAAGGCGGTTTATTGATTTATCCGGGAAAATAATATATAATATATTAGATGCAAAGGGAAAAGGAGGGAGAAAAGTGAGCTTTTTTGAGAAAGACTTTCGCCTTGCGGAAAAGATTGCGCGTAAAGCAAACGCTGCGGGAGGCAGGGCTTATTTTGTCGGCGGCTATGTGCGCGATAAGCTTTCGGGCAAAGAAACAAAAGACATAGATATTGAAGTTCACGGAATCTCCCCACGGAAACTTTGTGAAATTTTAGAGGGTCTCGGCGAGAGAATATCAATCGGCGAGAGCTTTGGCATATATGCGCTCAAAGGCTACTCGGTAGATATTGCAATGCCTCGTCGCGAGGAGCTTCGCGGTGTGGGTCACCGCGATTTTGACGTTGTGGTTGACCCGTTTATCGGAACGGAGAGTGCCGCACGTCGGCGCGATTTTACTGTGAATGCGATGCTTTGCGATGTGCTCACGGGCGAGATTGTCGACCATTTCGGCGGCAAGGACGATTTGTCGGCAAAAGTGCTTCGCCACGTCTGTGAAAAGTCGTTTCCCGAGGATGCGCTCCGCGTTCTTCGCGCGGCGCAGTTTGCCGCAAGATTTAACTTTACCGTTGCAGAAGAAACGGTGAAACTTTGCAGCGGTATGGATCTTTCAAATCTTCCGCGCGAAAGAATTGAGGGTGAGCTTAAAAAGGCACTTCTCAAAGCTGAAAAGCCGTCTGTTTTCTTCGAGGTGCTCCGGAAGATGAATAAGCTTTCGGAATGGTTTTCAGAACTTTCAGACCTTATCGGTATTCCTCAGAACAGGAAATATCACGCCGAGGGCGATGTGTGGGTGCACACGATGATGGTGCTTGATGCGGCGGCGAAATACCGCGACCGCGCAGAAAATCCGTTCGGGTTTATGCTTGCAGCGCTTGTCCACGATTTCGGAAAAGCCGTATGCACAGAGTGTATCGACGGAACGATTCACGCATACGGTCACGAAGAAAAAGGAATCCCGATTGCAAGAAGGTTTTTAGAGCGCATAACAGGGGAGAAGAATCTTGTCGACTATGCGTTGAACATTTCAAAGGACCATATGAAGCCGAATGTTGTTGCGCAGGCAAAGGCTTCTGTCAAGACTACAAACAGGATGTTTGACACATCACCTGACCCCGTCGCGCTCATCTGCCTTGCAGTTTCCGACGGCGAAGGCAAGATAACCGATAAAAAATATGTTCCGGAGACGGACTTTCTGTATGACAGGCTTGAGATTTACCGCGAGCGTATGAGAAAGCCTGAGGTTTTAGGGCGTGACCTCATAGAGGCGGGGCTTACACCCGGTGAGGATTTTTCGGAAATTCTTAAATTCTCGCATAAGCTTCACCTTGCGGGAATCGAAAAAGAGGAAGCCTTAAAGCAGGCACTTGCATTTGCAAAGAAACTGCGAAAGGGAACGTGAAAATGGTTTATTTGACATCTTCCGGTTGTATGTTATAATGAAAACTCAAAGGTGTTTTAGTGACGTGAGGGAAAAAGAATGAAGAAAACATATGTAACATCCATGCCAAATCACATCGGTGCTTTTCTGAAAGCGAGCAGGTGCTTTTTCTGCTCTGGGAATCAATATAACACGAGTCAGCTATAATAAGGCAGTGGACTCACATACCTTATTTATCGATGCAGAGGGAACGGAAGAACAGCTTAAAAAGGCAGACGTAGAACTTGGAAAAATAGGTTATCTTCAAAACAATCAGAACAAGACGAGTGTCGTCCTGCTTGAATTTCATCTCAAAGACGTTCCGGGAAGTGTCACAGATGTTCTTTTGCTTATAAACGAGTTCAACTTCAACATTTCATATATAAGTTCACAGGAAAACGGCACGGAGTATCAGCTTTTTAAGATGGGACTTCATGTTGACGACCCGGAAAAAGTCTCCGGATTTTTAAAGGAAGCCGAAAAGATCTGCCGGGTGCGTATTATTGATTATAACAGCACGGAAAAGGTTTATGACAACAGCATTTTTTACAACACCTATGTTCTTGGGCTTTCGCAAATGATGGGTCTTTCGGAAAAAGTGAAACAGGAGCTTGTTGTTCATGTAAACCTTGCGATGCAGACACTTGACGAACAAGGACTTTCACCATACCGCACCTTTGACAGCATAAGTAAATTTGCTGAACTTCTTTCACGGTCTAAGGGAAGTGGCTTTTCACCGCGCGTAAGTCACCACAAAATAACGGATAACACGGAAATAATTCTCATAGAGCCTCCGTGCGGAAGTAACACAGCCGTTATAAAAAGCAACGGCAAGCTACTCTTTGTTGACAGTGGATATGCTTGTTATCAAGAGGAAATGTTGAAACTTTTCAACGATTTATTTCCTGATTTTGAAAAGATCAAAAAGACAATTCTGGTAACTCATGCGGATGTTGACCATTGCGGTCTTTTGCCAATGTTTGACGAAATTATCGCAAGCAAAAAAACAGCAACGTGTCTTGCTCGGGAATATGAAGGAAAAAACGGGTACAGAGAGCAAAACCCTTTGCACAAGCCATATGTAAATATCTGCAAAATACTGACGGCATATAATCCGATAAATCCGCAGAAAATAAATGTGCCGTGGGAAGACAGACAAAATTTAACAGGACCGCTTACACAGGTCGGTTTTTTTGATTTTGAGGAGCTGCATTTTGAAGTATATGAAGGGCGCGGAGGGCATCTTGCGGGAGAAACTGTTCTTATTGACTATTCAAAGCATGTAGCTTTTACGGGAGATATTTATATCAATACACATGGGCTTACACCGGCTCAGGCAGAATACAACCAATATGCACCGATACTTATGACATCTGTTGATACCGATCCGAAGTTGTGCGCAGAGGAAAGGCAGGCCATTATGCAGAGACTAGGTGTCGGTGAGTGGCAGATTTTTGGTGCGCACGGATTTAAAAAAGATTACAAGGTGAATATTTAACTGATAATTTTTAATGTATGTGCAAAGATAATATTGAAAGCGAGGGGTGAGCTATGAATATTCTGGTAACCGGCGGTGCCGGATATATCGGAAGCCATACCTGCGTAAAGCTTCTGGAAGCAGACTATGAAGTCACGGTGGTCGATAACCTTTCAAACAGCAGTGAAGAAGCGATTTTTCGTGTGGAGAAAATCAGCGGCAAAACAATTAAATTCTATAAAGAGGACCTGCTCTGTAAGGAAGCTGTGGAGAAAATATTTTCAGAAAACAGCTTTGATGGCGTAATTCACTTTGCGGGTTTAAAGGCAGTAGGAGAATCTGTCGCAATTCCGATGAAGTATTATCAGAACAACCTCATAAGCACACTCAACCTTTGCGAGGCTATGGCAAAGCATAATGTGAAAAAGCTTGTGTTCAGCTCATCCGCAACCGTTTACGGAAAACCGGAGAGTGTTCCGATAAGCGAGGATTTTCCGCTTTCCTGCACAAACCCCTATGGCAGAACAAAGCTTATGATTGAGGAAATGCTGCGCGATATTGCTGCCGCGGACGAGCGTTGGGATATTGCAATACTCCGCTATTTCAACCCCGTAGGCGCACACGAAAGCGGACTCATCGGTGAAGACCCAAAGGATATTCCGAACAACCTCGTGCCGTATATTGCGCAAACTGTGGTCGGCAAGCGCGAATACGTCCACGTTTTCGGAAACGACTACGACACGCACGACGGAACGGGAGTACGCGACTATATCCACGTCATCGACCTTGCTGAGGGCCATCTCTGCGCGCTCAGGAAGATAGAAACAAAAGCGGGCGTTGTAACCTATAACCTCGGCACGGGGAAAGGATACAGCGTGCTTGATATGATCAAAGCGTTCGGAAAGGCGGCAGGGAAAGCGGTTCCTTACCGAATTGAAGAAAGACGACCGGGCGACATCGACTCATGCTTTGCAAACCCCGAAAAGGCAAAACGTGAGCTTGGTTTTGAGGCGAAAAAGACACTTGATGATATGTGCCGCGATACATGGAACTGGCAGAAGAATAACCCCGACGGTTACGGAAAATAAAAATACAACCGAATATTAAAGAGGTAAAAATGGAAATTCCGGAATTGAAAAAGATTTTTCTTGACACCTTTGGAGATGACGGGAAAGAGCTCCGCGCATTTGAGGCGCCGGGCAGAGTAAACTTAATCGGAGAGCATATAGATTATTGCGGCGGCTGTGTTTTGCCGATGGCTCTCGGAATGAAAACGACACTTATTGCAAGGCGGAGGCGGGATAACGTTCTCCGCCTTAAAGCAACCGATCTTGATGTTACGGTGGAAACCGATATCGAAAAGATTGAAGAGCTTTGCGGAAAGCTTTTTTGGGGAGAGTATCAGCTTGGCACGGCGCTCGAACTCATAAAGGACGGATATGACCTTTGCGGCTGTGATTTGCTGTATCACGACACGGTGCCCCACGGAAGCGGGCTTTCGTCCTCTGCGGCGACAGAGGTATCAACCGCACTTGCGCTTTCAAAGCTTTCGGGAAAAGAAACGGATATGATAAAGCTTGCGCGCATATCACAGATGGCGGAGAAAAACTTCGTCGGAGTAGAGTGCGGCATTATGGACCAGTTTGCGTCAGCTATGGGAAAGCGCGGACACGCCATATTTCTTGACTGCAAGACACTTTCATATGAATATATCCCGCTTGATATTGACGGGTATAAAATAGTCATAACAAATACAAACGTAAAGCACGCGCTCGGCTCTTCAGAATATAATGAGCGGAGACGGGAATGCCGAGAGGGACTTTCCGGGTTTATGAGGGCGATGTCCGATATATCAGAGCTTTCCGAAGTTTCGCCCGAAGCTTTTGAGGAGAATAAAGGATTAATCAAAAACCTCACCACTCAAAAGCGCGTACGGCATATAGTGTATGAATGCGAAAGGGTAAAGCTTGCGGCAGGTGCACTTAAAAGCCGTGACCTTGCGCTTTTCGGAGAGCTTATGAACAAGTCGCACGAGTCACTCCGCGATGACTATGAGGTATCGTGTCCCGAGCTTGACTTTATCGTGAAAGAGGGGCAAAAGCTTAACGGTGTTCTCGGGGTAAGGATGACGGGCGGCGGCTTTGGCGGCTGTGCTGTTGCACTTGTGGGCGGTGATGCGGCAGATAATTATATCGACAGGATATCGCGCGGATACAGAGAAAAATTTTCGCGTGACGCAACGTTCTATATTACGGAGGCGGAGGATGGCGCACACGAGGTGTTTATTTAAATTTGTGTTGACTTTTCGGATAATTTGAAGTAAAATAACGTTTAGGTTATGAAAATGTGTAAGTAGCCGTTGTTTTTCCATAAAAGAGAGCGGGAATCGCAGGGCTGGAAGTTTCCGTTTTGGAGATAACGCGTGAATTTCAGCATCGGAGCCTTCTGCGAAAACCGTATCGGACTAAGCAGGGTGTTGTGTGTCCACAAAATGACACATTTTGAGTGCAGATTTTTTCTGAATTTGGGTGGTACCGCGGGTATGTTCTGCTCGTCCCGATTTTCGGGACGGGTTTTTTTATTGTAAAAAAGAAAGGAAGACGGGATATGTCAGAAAAGACGAATGCGTTAAAGCAGGAATTTTTACTTTCTCTTGCTGATGTAAAGACGCAGGAAGAGCTTGAAGAAATCAGAGTAAAATATCTTGGAAAGAAAGGTCTTGTAACAGAGCTTCTCAAAGATATGAGAAGCCTCACCCCCGAGGAAAAAAAGACCTTCGGCCAGGAGGTAAACGTACTTAAAGAAGAGGTTTCCGAGAAAATTGCCGCTGCCCGTGAGGAGATTAAGCAGGCGGAAATCGAGCGCGAACTTGCGCTTATGCCGGAATTTGATGTTTCGATGCCGGCAGATCTGCGCCGTGGCTCATACCATCCGATAACCCTCGTTCAGCGCCAGTGTGAGGAAATTTTCAAGTCGATGGGCTTTGCTGTTGAGGACTTCCGCGAGGTTGTTACGGATTATGAGTGCTTTGAAGCACTCAACATCCCGAAGGACCACCCCGCACGCGATATGCAGGATACCTACTACCTCGACAACGGACAGCTTTTAAAATCACACACCTCCGCAGCACAGAACGCAATTTATAAAAAATACAAGGATGCTCTTGTAAATGAAGGAAAACCTATCAAGGCAATCTTCCCGGGGCGCTGCTTCCGCAATGAAGCAACCGACGCCTGCCACGAAAACACCTTCTTCCAGATGGAGGGTGTTATGGTGGACAAGAACATCTCAATCTCAAACCTCATCTTCTTTATGAAAACGATGCTCTCCGAGGTTTTCAGAAAGGACATAAAGGTCCGTCTCCGTCCGGGATTCTTCCCGTTTGTTGAACCGGGCTTTGAGCTTGACATAAGCTGCCTTATCTGTGGCGGAGAGGGCTGTGCCTCCTGTAAGCACAGTGGCTGGCTTGAGCTTTGCCCCTGCGGTATGATTCATCCCGAGGTGCTCCGCGCCGGCGGGATTGACCCCGAGGAATATACGGGCTTTGCATTCGGCCTTGGCCTCACGCGCCTTGCTATGATGAAGTACGGCGTAAAGGACATCCGTGATTTGAACTCCGGAAGCCTTAAAGTTCTTTCGCAGTTTACTGACGATAAGTAAGAAAGGAGAGGAAAAGAAATGTTTTTATCGATGAATTGGATTTCTGAGTTTGTTGACCTTTCAGGCCTTGATAAACTCTCGCTCATAAATAAGTTTTCCCTCTCCACGGCAGAGGTTGAAAACGAGATTTTCTTTAAGGGCAGCGACCTTTCGGGCATCGTTGTGGCAGAAATTAAGTCAGTTGAGCCGCATCCCGAGTCAAAGAAGCTTCACCTTTTAAAGGTTGATGCGGGTGAAGGCAAACTTGTTGATGTTGTTTGCGGTGCGCCAAATGTCCGTGTAGGCATGAAGACTGCCTTTGCAAAGGTCGGCGCACGAATCGGTGAAATCGAAATTTCTCCGAGAAAGCTTGCGGGATATCTCTCCTGCGGTATGTGCTGCTCTGAAAAGGAGCTCGGTCTTTCCGACAGCAACGACGGAATTATGGATATTACCGAGGATGTAAAGATTGGCACAGACTTAAAAGAGCTTTACGAAATTGACGATATTATCTTCGAGGTTGACAACAAGTCCCTTACAAACCGCCCCGACCTCTGGGGACACTACGGCATTGCGCGTGAGTTTGCAGCAATTTCAGGCCGTGAGCTTCGTCCGCTTGAGGTTTCCGACCTTAAAAAGTATGAAGGCCTTCCGAAACTTGATTTGAAGATTGAAAACCCGCTTTGCTACCGCTATTCCTGCCTCCGCTTTGAGAATATCTCAAAGCACACAAGCCCGATGAATATGCGAATCCGCCTTTACTACTGCGGAATGCGCTCGCTCAATCTCCTTGCTGACCTCACAAACTACCTTATGCTTGAAATGGGTCAGCCTATGCACGCGTTTGATTCAAGAAAGGTCGATAAAATCCGCGTGAAGTGCTTTGACAAGCCGTTTAAGTTCGAAACGCTTGACGGAGTTGAGCGTGATATCGACGAGAATACGCTTATGATATGCAACGGTGACACTCCTGTTGCCGTAGCGGGTATTATGGGCGGTCTCGATTCGGAGATTGTTGAGGATACAAACTCTCTCACTCTTGAATCTGCTACCTTTGACGCCGCGTCAATCCGCAAGTCAACCGTTCGCCTCGGCCACAGAACAGACGCTTCCCAGCGCTATGAAAAGAGCCTTGACCCTGAAATGACGGTCACTGCAATTGCGCGCTTTGTAAAGCTCCTGCTTGATATTGACGGAGGTGCGTGTGTCACGAGCTCTCTTACAGATGAGAGCGCATTTAAATATGACGATGTCGAGCTTTCGTTTGATAAGGCGTTTGTTGACCGCTATACCGGAATCGAGATTGAAAATGAGCGCATAGTAAAAACACTTGTTGCACTCGGCTTTGGTGTGGAAGCGGACGGCGACAGCTTCAAGGTAAAGGTTCCGTCCTGGCGCGCAACAAAGGATGTTACGATAAAGGCAGACATAATCGAGGAGATTACGCGTATCTACGGCTATGACAATTTCGCGGTAAATACTGCCGCAGTCCCGCTGTATCCCGTTCGCGAGACACAGGAAAAGACCGACGAGGACAGAATCCGCGATATCCTTGTAAAGCGTTATTCGATGCACGAGCTTCATTCGTATGTCTGGGCATACTATGACGAATATAAGGAGCTTGGAATTGAAATCGAGCCGAATGTAGAGCTTGTGAATGCAACAAACCCGAACATTAAGACAATCCGTCGCTCGATTGTGCCGACACAGCTTTGCCAGGTAAAATATAATACTGCATATGCTCCCGATTTCGGTGTGTTTGAGATAGGCAGGGTAATAAACGGCCTCAATTCCGACGGACTTTGTGATGAGCGCAAAAAGCTTGCGATAACTCTTTTTGCAAAGACAGAAGAGATGGAAAAGCTTTATCTCAGACTCCGCGACATACTCGCAACAATCGCGGATGATATAAAGCATATGCCGCTTACATTTGAGGCACTTTCGGAAAAATCATCCTACAAGCACCCGAAAAACCTCAACGCAATCTTCTGCGGCGGTGTTAAAATCGGCGAAATCGGCATCGTAAATCCGCAGGTTTCAAAGAAAATAGACAAGAAAGCAAATATTGTCTTTGCCGAAATTGATATCGGTGAGTTTGCAAAGATTTCAAATGCCGGAATCAAATATGAAGAGCCGTCCAAATTCCCGGAGATTGAGATTGACCTTTCGTTTGTCTCCGAGAAGTTTGCACCGATTGCAAAGGCGATTGATGAGGCAAACTGTCCGCTTATAAAGAGTGTTTCGGTAGTTGACACATACGCAGATGAAAACGGAAAGTCAATTACGGCGCGAATCGTATTCTCGCACAGCGAAAAAACGCTCACCCGTGAAGAGGTTATGGAGACCGTTGACGGCATAATTGCATCGCTTGAAAAAGAAGGCATTATGCTCAAAAAGTAAAATTTAAATTCAAAAGCACGACTTTTAGCAAGTCGTGCTTTTCATTTTGCGAAAAATGTGGTATCATATAAATTAGATAAATATTTTCTCATATAAGAAAGGAAAATATAATTATGCACGAAAAAGTATCGATTTACGGTATTTCTTATGATAATGTCACGCTGACGGAAGCGGCGGCGATTGCGTCTGATATGCTCATTGAAGAAAAGAACCACGTTGTCGTAACACCCAACGCAGAAATTGCATATCTCGCATCAAAAGACGAGGAACTTTGCAGGATAATAAATTCTGCCGATATAGTCATTGCAGACGGTATAGGTGTGGTATATGCCTCAAAGATTTACGGCACCCCCGTCAAAGAAAAGGTTGCAGGTGTTGAGCTTGGCGAGCTCGTTATGCGAAACGCCGAGGAAACGGGAAACGGCATATTCTTTCTCGGTGCAAAGCCCGGTGTCGGTGAGCTTGCGGCGGGAAAACTCTCGGAAAAATATCCGGGTCTTAACTTCGTAGGCATCCGCGACGGATATTTCAAAGACGATGCCGAGGTCATAAGTGCCATAAACGAGAGTGGAGCTGATATTCTCTATGTCTGTCTCGGCGCACCCAAGCAGGAAAGGTGGATTGCAGAGCACCGTGATGAGCTCAATGTCCGTCTCACACTCGGTCTTGGCGGCGCGCTTGATTCCTGGGCAGGCGTTGTGAAGCGCGCTCCAGAAATCTGGATAAGGCTCGGGCTTGAATGGCTTTACCGCCTCATCCGCGAGCCGAAGCGCTTTGTGCGGATGCTTTCGCTTCCCAAGTATATGTTTGCCGTAATTTTTGACAGTCTCAGAAAGAGGTAGTTTTGTATGCGAGGAAAGCTTATAACAATCGAAGGGACAGACTGCTCGGGAAAATCAACCCAGCTTTCGCTTCTGGCGGAAAGACTTACGCGCGAGGGCGTCGAGTTTAAGAAAATAGCCTTCCCGCGCTATGATAGCGAATCCTCTGCACTTGTGAGGATGTATCTCGGCGGAGAGTTCGGTGAAAATGTGAAAAACGTAAACCCTTATGCCGCGTCGAGCTTTTTTGCGGTTGACAGGGTTGCATCATATCTTCGTGAATGGAAAAGCTACATAGAAGAAGGCGGAAGCGTTCTTCTTGACCGCTACACAACATCAAACGCCATATACCAGGCGACAAAGCTTTGTGTGGCAGAGCGCGAGAAGTTCTGCGACTGGCTGTTTGACTTTGAGTATAATCTTTTAGGGCTTCCTCGTCCTGACGGTGTAATCTTTCTTGATATGCCGCCGCGGTTTGCAGAAAAGCTTATGCAGGGGCGCGACGAAAAGGAAGACCTCCACGAGCGGGATAAAGAATATCTCAAAGGCTGCTACGAAAGTGCGTGTTCGCTTGCGGAGAGATATTCGTGGGAGCGAATATCCTGTGTGGAAAATGACAGGATAAAGACAATAGAAGAAATGCACGAAGAAATATCGGAAAAGGTTTTTAAAATTCTCAGAGAAGGGAAATAGATGTTGGAATTTCGTAAAATGAAGAGTGACGATTATGCCGTATGTGCGCCCGTTATGGAAAGTGAGGGCTTTATGTGCACGGAAAGCGGATTTCCCACCCTTTATATGTGGAGTGATTTTTACAACACGGAAATATGTATAAAGGACGGAACCGTTTATTTCCGCACCGGACACGGAGACGATGTTGCATATACATTCCCTTATGGCGGAAACTTAAAGTCGGCACTTCTTGAAATTTATGAAGAAGAGAAAGCAAACGGCAGAAAACCGAGGTTTTTGTCGCTTACGCGGCGTATGCGCGAAAGGATAGAAACACTTTTTCCGGGTGAGTTTGTCTATACGGAAAAACGCAGTTCTTTTGACTATATATACAGTCGCAAGGCTCTTGCAACACTTTCCGGAAAGAATTATCATCAGAAACGAAACCACGTAAACAAATTCACAAAGCGCTACTCGGGGCGGTTTGAATACTCGGCGATGGTCAAAGCCGATATACCTGAGGTTTTGAAATTCCAGAAAAAGTGGATGGAGCTCGCCTCGGAAAAACAGGGGATAGAGTCTCTTCGATATGAAACTCACGCGTGTGAAGAGCTGCTCTCTCATTTTTCGGAATTTTCCCTTCGCGGTGGGATACTCCGCCTTGACGGTGAGATATGCGCGTACTGTGTCGGCGCGAAAATATCGGACGACACGGTTGATGTTATGATAGAAAAAGCGGATTTTCGCCTTGACGGAGCATACCAGGTGATAAATAAGCTGTTTTGCGAAAATGAGTGTAAGGATGTTAGTTATATAAACCGCGAAGAGGATATGGGAATTGAGGGCTTGCGCCGCGCAAAGCTTTCATATTACCCTGAGTTTATGTTGGAGAAATACGGTGCTTTATGGGAGAAATAATACGCCGCGCGCTGTCTTCGGACATTGAGAGGCTTCGCACGCTCTGGGACGAATGCTTCCCCGACGACACGGCATATGCAGATTTTTTCTTTGAAAATATTTTCAAATTAAACTCCGCTGTTGTTTTTGAGAAGAACGGCGAGGTTTGCGGGATGATACACGTTTTCCCGCGCATTATCGCGACACCGCAAGGCGAGATGAGCGCAAAGTATATCTACGGAGTGGGGACAGACAAGAAATACCGCGGCCTTGGAATTGCAGGAAAGCTTCTGGAAAGTGAAGCGAAAGATTGCGATATGCTCGTTTTGATTCCTGCAAATGAAGGTCTTTTTGAGTTTTATAAAAAATACGGCTTTGAGGAAATCTGCGAGGTTGGAAAATTTATTGCAAAGCCACTCGGCACGGTCGATGTCAGACGCGCGGAGTATCGAGATATTCCGTTTATAAACGAAGTGTACCAAAAATGCTGCCATGGCGGAGTTTTTGCAAAGCGCGACGAAGCGACGTGGAAGCTGCTTTTTTCCGAATACGAGTTTTTCGGTGGCGGATTCCTTGTATTTCCGGGCGGCTACTGCGCACACTATGAACACGAAGGAAAGCTTTTCATCAGTGAGTTTTTCTCAGAAGATGCCCCGGCATCTTCGGTTGCAGGAGCTTTGGGACGCGAGGTTGAGGTAACGACGAGAGGATGCGGCAAGAAGCTTTCTGTTGTTCGTCCGATTTCGGACAAGGCAGAAAAAATGCTTTCGGAAACCGTGGACAGATATATAAATCTTATGCACAACTGAAAAAGGAGCAAGAAAATGGTTTATTTACTTCTTGAAGAAGGCTTTGAAATGTGCGAGGCACTGACTCCTGTTGACATTCTACGCCGCGGCGGTGTTGAGGTTGCGACGGTTGGGGTAAGCGATGGCTGCATAACCTCGTCTCACGGAGTAAGAGTGTGTGCGGACAAAGCTTTTTCCGAAATCTCTTTTGACGATATGGAAATGCTCATTATTCCGGGCGGTCAGCCGGGGGTTGATAATCTCTGGAAGAATGCCGAGGTGCGGGCGTTGGTTGAGAAGGTAAACAAAAAAGGCATAAAGCTTTCTGCAATATGCGCAGCGCCCATAATACTTGCAAGGCTCGGAATCCTCTCGGGCAAAAGAGCTGTGTGCTATCCCTCCTGTGCAGAGGAACTCGGGAAAGCTTATATCGGCGGTCTTTCCGGTGTATGCCGCGACGGAGACATAATAACAGGTCGCGCGGCGGGCGATGCGCTCGATTTCTCGTTTGAAGTGCTCTCTTTGCTTCGCGGAGAGGAGACTGTGCGCGAGGTCAAGGCGGCAATCTGTTATGAATAAAGAAGAATTAAGAAAGGAAATGCTTTCTTCTTTGAAGAACGCATCCTGCGAAAACGATTTTGTAATAGTACAAAAAATACAGGAACTGCCCGAATATAAGGCGGCAGACTGCGTGTTCGTATATGTGGGAACCGGCCACGAGATAAAAACAGACACCCTTATAGACAATATGATAAATGCAGGCAAGACCGTCTGTGTGCCGCTGTGCTTCGGAAAAGGCGAGATGTCGGCAAAGCAGATCCGTTCAAGAAACGAGCTTGATGTCGGAAGATACGGGATTTTGGAGCCATCATACGGTGCACCCGATATCCGAGAGGAGGATATTTCGCTCGTGGTCGTACCCGGAGTTGCTTTTGGACGTGATTTTTCCCGACTCGGTCGCGGTGGGGGATATTACGACAGGTTTCTTGAGAAAACAAAGAATGCAGTATTTGTCGCGCCGTGCCGCAAAGAAAACCTTTTCGACACAGTTCCGTGTGAGGAGCACGACAAGGCTGTCGATGTAATAGTAACGGAGAAAAAAGTTTTAAGAAAAGTCAGGTGAAGAGAAATGGCAACAAAGAAAAGTAAAAGAAGAAAACAGCTCAAATACATATACATAGCATTTGTTCTCGGAATATCAATGCTCCTCTCCGCGTGGATTATAGCGTCTGCAAACGAGCTTCTTGCTCTTGCAAGACCGGACCGCGAAATTATCGTGGAAATTCCCGAGGGCGCGTCACATGGGAAGGTTGCAAGGATTCTCAAAAAGAACGACGTTATTGAGCAGACGTGGCTTTTCCACACGTTTGCGCTTCTCACAAAGAGCCGTGCAGAATTTCCGGCAGGTGAATATAAGCTCAACTCAAATATGGACTACCGCGCTATGCTTCGCCGGCTTACGAGCAAGAAAGCAGTTCTCAACACGGTAAAGGTAACAATCCCCGAGGGGTATGAAGTAAGCCAAATTGTCGAGCTTCTTGAACAAAAGGGGGTCTGCGATAAGGCGGCACTCGAAGAAGCACTTGCCAATACCGATTTTGACTATGCGTTTTTATCAGACCTTCCGCTCGGAAAGAAGAACAGACTCGAAGGCTATCTCTTCCCGGACACCTATGAGTTTTACAAAAACGACCTTCCAGAGCGCGTAATAAAGAAGTTTCTTTCAAACTTTGAGGTTAAGTTCACAAGTGAGATGGCAGCCCGCGCAAGGGAACTCGGTATGTCAACACACGAGCTTATAACCTTTGCCTCCATAGTCGAGCGTGAAGCAACTGCAAAGGACAGAGCAAACATATCATCTGTTTTTCATAACAGATTGAGCAGTAAGACGTACCCGTATCTTGAATCCTGCGCGACGGTGCAGTATGTTCTCGGCGAGCGCAAGAAGGTAATAAGCATTGCTGACACAAAGATAGACAATAAATATAACACATACAAGTATAAGGGTCTTCCGCCGGGACCGATTGCAAACCCCGGACTTGATGCGATAAAGGCAGCACTTTATCCGAGCGATACAGACTATCTGTTCTTTGCATTACAGGAAGACGGCACACATAAGTTTTCAAAGACTTATGAAGAGCATTTGAAAACACCGAAGATTAATCCGTGATGATGAGTATGATTAAAAAACCTGAAATTCTCTCACCCGCAGGAGATATGGAAAAACTGCGCGCCGCAGTGCTCTACGGCGCGGATGCGGTGTATCTTGCAGGCGAGATGTTCGGTATGCGGACAGCCTCGCAGAATTTCTCACACGACGAGCTTGAAATTGCCGTAGGACACGCACATAAAAACGGAGTGAAGGTATATGTTACCTGCAATACCCTGATGCGAAACCACGATCTTAAACTTCTACCCGGATATCTTGAAATGCTCGGCTCGGTCGGGGTGGACGGCATAATCGTTGCAGACCTTGGCTGTATGCGCCTTGCACAGAAGTATGCGCCTTCGGCGGAGATTCATATAAGCACACAGGCGAGCGTTTTAAACCGTGACGCGGCAAACGCCTGGTATGAGTTGGGTGCGGCGCGCGTGTGCCTTGCGCGCGAGGCAAGTCTTTCCGAAATTTCGGAAATCGTTGAGCACAAAAACAAGAATCTTCAGATAGAGGCTTTTGTTCACGGTGCTATGTGTATGGCGTATTCCGGAAGATGTATGATATCCGACTACCTTGCAGGCCGTTCGTCAAATCGCGGCAACTGCGCACAGCCCTGTCGCTGGAAGTATGCGCTTGTTGAGGAAAAGCGTCCGGGTGAGTATTACCCCGTTGTGGAGGATGAGCACGGAACGCATATTTTTAACTCAAAGGATATGAATATGGTGTCATACATACCCGAGCTTATCGGCGCGGGGATTGACAGCTTTAAAATTGAGGGCAGAGTAAAATCTGCATACTACTGTGCAGCGGTAACAAACGCATACCGACTTGCTGTGGACGAATATGCAAAATCCCCCGACACGTGGGAACGCGACGGCTTCTGGCTCACCGAGGTCAACAAGGTCAGCCACCGCGAATATTGCACAGGCTTCTATTTCGGCGAGGAGAGAATTCAGCGCACGGAAACCTCAAACTATATCCGCACATGGGATGTTGTTGCCTCTGTTGTTGAATGTGATGATGAGGGCAACGCCGTTCTTGAACAAAAGAATAAGTTTGACATAAATACCGAATATGAGCTTATGCAGCCGCGCGCTGTGCCGCAGAAGGTCATTTTTGAAAAGATGATAAACGAAAAAGGCGAGGAGATAGACTCTGCCCGTCAGGCAAAAATCCGTGTCCGCGTAAAGCTTCCCACAAAAGCACCTGTCGGTGCGTTTATAAGAAGAGAAGGGAGCCGTTTTGATGCTTCGTAAGCTCTGCCATACCGTTGATGCGGATGACGACGGAAAGAAACTCTCTGAAATACTCAGGCAGCGCTTCGGCGTTTCGGCAATGCTCCTGCGCCGGATAAAGCGCACGGAAAACGGACTTCTCTTGAATGGGAAAAGCGTATACACGATAGATGTGGCGCACACGGGCGATAGGATAGAAGCAATTTTAGAAGATGAAAACACGGGCTCTGATGCGGTTGTTCCAACCGAGGGCGAGCTTGACATCCTCTTTGAAAATGAAGATATCCTTGTTGTGAATAAGCCAGGAGATATCGCGGTGCATCCCTCCCACGGTCATTTTTCAACATCGCTTGGAAATATCGTTATGTGGTATTATAAAAGTCGCGGAGAAAACTTTGTTTTCAGACCGATAAACCGCCTCGACCGCGGTGTTTCGGGAGTTATGGCGGTTGCCAAAAATGCCTATTCCCACACCTTTGCCGCGCGGCTTTTACACAGCGGCGATTTTTACAGAGAATATCTCGCGGTGGTTGAGGGTGAGTTGGAGAAGAAAAAAGGCGAGATAGATGCCCCTATCGGACGCCGCGACGGCTCGGTTATAGAGCGCGAGGTCCGCGAGGATGGCGATACGGCTCTTACAAGATATGAGTGTATAGAGTCAAAAAACGGAAAAAGTCTTGTGCGCGTGCTGCCGCAGACGGGGCGCACGCATCAGATTCGCGTGCATATGGCACATATAGGATATCCCCTCGTGGGAGATTTTCTGTATGGTAAAGAGCATCCGTTGCTTCCGGGACGGTGTGCACTGCATTCTCACAGGCTGCATATGCAGCTTCCGTTTTGCGGGGGAGAGATAGATATATCCTCTCCGCTTCCGCCGGAGCTTAAAAGAATATATGACGAAAAAGCAGATTGATTTTAAATCAATCTGCTTTTATATATGATGATATACATTTAAAAAGTTGAGTTCTGTTCTTGTTATAG
>JAFYPW010000014.1 GCA_017559985.1 Oscillospiraceae bacterium
GGATATTATCTCATTTTCATCTCCCACGAATCACGTTGGGCGCCTGATGTTGAAACGCATATAATGGCAGACTTTGTCCGTCACTGTGCGCGTGAACTTTCTGCCGACCCGCGTGTTATAATCGAAGGAATGAGCTGCGGCGGACTTCAGGGTGCTCGTTTTGCACAGGAATATCCCGAACTTACGGCGGTTCTGTATCTTGATAATCCCGTATTGAATATTTTAAGTATGTATGGGCTTGGTGCTTGTGAAACTGATGCTCTTGCTGCTTACCGCACCGAGATATCAAACACTTTTAACCTCGACAATTCGACCATATTGAATTTCAGAAACAGCCCGATAGATAAGATGGAAAAACTTATTAAAAACGATATTCCCGTGCTCCTTATTTACGGAAATGCTGATCCCGTCGTCATTTACAGAGAAAACGGTCGCGTGCTTGAAGATTATTACAAGGCAAATAACGGCAATTTAAAAGTTATATGTCGCAGTATGTGCAAGCACCACCCCCACGGGCTTGATGACCCAACGCCGATTATAGAATTTGTTGAAAAGAATTTAAAGTAAAACAAAAACCACTTGTTCGGACAACACGAACAAGTGGTTTTTATTTATGCATGTATTTTGTGGCAAACAGCAATAAATCTCAAAGAATACTTTCCTATGAACATTTTCATCCACGCATTTACAACAGCCTGAGGAGTTGCCTGCCCTCTTGCTATGTTCTCACCTGCACTTCTGTACGATATGCCGAAATTTTTTATCATATCAAACGGCGAACCGTAAACAGGGCTTGTGTGAGAAAAGTAGTTATTGTCCTTCATATCCTGCGACTTATATCTCGCCACGCGGGAAAGCTCCCAATCTGCTGTAAGCGCTTTCAGCCCGTTTTTCACCCTTATCTCGTTTACAAGTCTGATAACCTCATTCTCGTAATTCTGCACGGTAGTATTCACCGTCGGGATATTTAAAACCTGCCCGGGATAGATGAGGTTGGGGTTTGCAATGTGTGTATTTGCATTCTTTATTTCACTGAGGCCCACCTCGTATTTAACTGCAATTTTCCACATAGTATCTCCGGGCGCGACTGTGTGAGTGCTCTGCGCGGCAGCATTTACGGAAAGCATCATACACATCTGTGCAGCTGCGAGTATGCCTATCAAAGCCTTTTTCATCTGTTCATCATTATTTAATCAAAACTCACCTTGTTCGTGTTTGTGCGAACAAGGGACTTTGTTTTTTTGCTTTAAATTCTTTTGAATTATTTTTGTTTAAATACTTCTTCCATAAACTTATCAGCAAACCATTCCTGCACTTCTGGTACGTAATGTGCACGGTCAGAAGCGAGAATTCCAAAGTAAAGCTTGTCGTTTTCATCCCAATAAGGTGATTCACGAACGTCTGTGAGTTTTGCGCCAAGGCGCTCTTTCTGGCGGAGGATTTCATTGTTTATTATATCCTCGCCCTCGACCGGAAGATTGTATCTCTCGCAACCTCCGCGGACACACACCTTATAAAGATATGTCGGGATGTCTCCGCCCATAGACTCTCGCATAACATCGAAGTGGTAGTCATATCTTTCGGAAAAATCTTCGCGCAGATATGCTTCATACCATATTTCCTGCTCACAACCGAGCCAATGCCAGCCGATAACCTCCGGGTTCTTTCCTGCATTGTGCAGGTTTTTCATAACAAGTCTGTTTATGTGAAGCGCAAACGGGAGCAGGGAAATATCAACTTCTCCAAGTTCACCCGGCTTTATTACGGGTTCTTTATCCCTGTTCCACATACCGTTTATGATGCCCTGACTTCCTATTGAAATCTGAACTATATAAAGGTCGGGCAGGTCCTTGCCTGAGTCGATAGCGGCCTGCCATTTTGTCGCAATAAAATATGCAAGGCTTGCCGTGTGGTCCTGTGTTTCGCCAAGGTTTTTGCCCATGCTCGTCCAGCCGCTCCAGACGACATCGTCAATATCAAAGGACTGATTAGGTATGCGGTCCAGAGAAAAAACGTTTCGCATCGGTTTTAAAACGCGTTTTTCATCGGAGAGAAATTGCTGATGTGCCGTGGCGTTTGACTGTCCGTTTATGAAAATTACGGCGGCACGTGTTTTGTTGTTCATTTAAATCACCATCTTTAACTGATTGTACAAAGATATTATACACGAACAAAATCCTGTTTTCAATAGAAAAACCTCTTATCCGGTTTTATCGGATAAGAGGTTTTTGTTTTTTGATGGGGGATTAATACATTCCCATACCGCCGTCGCCCATACCTGCCGGAGCGGGAGCGGGAGCAGCTTCCTTCTTTTCTGCAACGATGCTCTCTGTTGTGAGAACCATAGATGCGATTGATGCTGCATTTTCAAGTGCGCTGCGCGTAACCTTTGCCGGGTCAACGATACCGGCCTTGATCATATCGCAGTACTTGTTTGAAAGGGCATCAAAACCATAGCCTGTTCTGCGGCTGTTCTTGATCTTGTCAAGAACGATTGAGCCGTCAATACCTGCATTTGCAGCGATCTGGCGTACCGGCTCTTCAAGAGCCTTTGCAATGATGCGAACGCCTGTGCGCTCGTCACCCTCTGTCTTTGATACGAGTTTCTCAACTGCGGAAATAGCGTTTACAAAGATAGTTCCGCCGCCTGCAACGATGCCTTCTTCAACGGCTGCGCGTGTAGCGTTGAGAGCGTCCTCGATGCGGAGTTTCTGTTCCTTCATTTCAACCTCTGTTGCAGCACCGACCTTAATGACAGCTACGCCGCCGGAGAGCTTTGCAAGGCGCTCCTGAAGCTTTTCGCGGTCAAAGTCTGATGTTGAAGTTTCAATCTGTGTGCGGATCTGACCAACGCGAGCTTTGATTTCGTTTGCGTCGCCTGCGCCGTCAACGATGATTGTGTTTTCCTTCTGAACCTTAACCTGGCGGGCGTGACCGAGCATATCAACTCTTGTTTCCTTGAGGTCCATACCGAGCTCTTCGGAGATGACTTGACCGCCTGTAAGAATTGCAATGTCTTTGAGCATTTCCTTGCGTCTGTCGCCAAAGCCCGGAGCTTTGACACCAACGCATGTGAATGTGCCGCGGAGCTTGTTTACGAGGAGAGTTGCAAGAGCTTCGCCTTCGATATCCTCTGCAATGATAACGAGTTTCTTGCCTGCCTGAACAATCTGTTCGAGGAGGGGGAGGATTTCCTGGATGTTGGAAATCTTCTTGTCAGTGATGAGGATGCAAGCATCGTCGATAACTGCTTCCATCTTGTCTGTGTCTGTTACCATATACGGAGAGATGTAACCGCGGTCGAACTGCATACCCTCAACGATTTCGCTGTATGTTTCAGCAGTCTTTGACTCTTCAACAGTGATAACACCGTCAGCAGAAACCTTTTCCATAGCGTCTGCGATGAGTGTTCCGATTGTCTCGCTTGCAGAAGAAACTGCTGCAACGCGGGAGATGTCCTCGTAGCCGTTAACCTTCTGGGAAGCAGCTTTTACAGCCTCAACAGCAGCTGCAACAGCCTTGTTGATACCGTTTCTCATAATCATCGGATTTGCGCCTGCTGTAACGTTCTTCATACCTTCGCGGATGATAGCCTGAGCAAGAAGGGTAGCAGTTGTTGTACCGTCACCTGCAACGTCGTTTGTCTTTGTGGAAACTTCCTTTACGAGCTGTGCGCCCATATTTTCAAACGGGTCATCAAGCTCAATTTCCTTTGCGATTGTAACACCGTCGTTTGTGATGAGGGGAGAGCCGAACTTCTTGTCAAGAACAACGTTTCTGCCCTTCGGGCCGAGAGTTACTTTAACAGTGTTTGCAAGCTTGTTAATGCCGCGCTCCAATGCGTGGCGCGCGTCTTCTGAAAAAAGAATTTCTTTTGACATAATCTAAAACCGTCCTTTAAATATTATTAGTCAACAATAGCGAGAATATCGTTCTGACGGACGATGATAAGCTCTTCGTCGTCAATCTTAACTTCTGTTCCCGAATATTTGCTTGTGATAACCTTGTCGCCAACCTTGACGTGCATAACGATTTCTTTGCCGTCAACATTGCCACCCGGGCCAACAGCGATAACCTGTGCAACCTGGGGCTTTTCCTTGGAAGCTGCTGTGAGAATGATACCGCTCTTTGTGGTTTCTTCAACTTCAACCATCTTAATTACAACGCGGTCTGCAAGGGGTTTGAGTGTCATTGTGATGTCCTCCTGTCAAAATGTGCTTTTTAGCACTCGGAACTTTCGAGTGCTAATTCCTTTGGTATTATAATAAGATATTTGAGATTTTTCTGCAAATTGCCAAAGCGGCAAAAACGGTCAAAAAAAAGATCAATACGGCTTGATGGGAACACGCGGGTTGTATTGCTCTTAAAATCTCGTTTAAACTGCTGAATTCTTGTAAATGCTCGTTTTTTACATTTTTTTAATATTTAAAAGTACATATAAAATTCGCATTTTATCATACCGTTGTATAATTTTCGACGTTTTGTGGCTTTTTTGCCGTAAAAATGCTCAAATTCGGGGTGTGAGGTTATGATGTAGGAGTTAAAGTCGTGAAGCTCGTTCATCACTCTGCCAAAGTCGCGGTAGAGTCGCTCTGCATCGCGTATTTCCATAAGTCTTTCGCCGTATGGCGGGTTTGCTAGGCAGATACCGCTGCTTTTCGAGGGGGAAAAGCTTCTTGCATCGGTTTTTTCAAATGTTATAAATTTGTCGACGCCTGCTTTTTTTGCGTTTGATTTTGCAAGAGAAATCGCCTCGGGGTCAACATCACCGCCCCATAGCTCAAACTCGCGTGAAAACGTCTTTGTTTTTGCAGTCTCGCGGTGAGAGTGCCAATCACTTGCGGGACAAATACCCCATTTTTCTGCCGCAAAGCGACGTAAAAGACCCGGAGCTCTGTTCTCGGCAATCATAGCAGCCTCGATAAGGATTGTGCCGGAACCGCAGAATGGGTCACAGAAGAATTCGCGTCCGCGGTATTTTGAAAGTGTGACCATAGCGGCGGCAAGAGTTTCGCGGAGGGGTGCCGCGCCGGATATTGCACGATAACCGCGTTTGTGAAGTCCTGCACCGCTCGTGTCAATATAAAGTGTTGCGATGTCGTTCATAAGAGAAAATTGTATCTGGTATTTGCTGCCGGTTTCTTCAAACCACGAGAGGAAATACTTGCTCTTTAAACGTTCTACAACGGCTTTCTTTATTATGCCCTGGCAATCGGGTACGGAGAAAAGCTTTGAATTTAAGCTGTGGCCCTTAACCGGAAATTCTCCGTCTTTCGGGATGAAGCTTTCCCACGGAAGGGATTTAACGCCTTCAAAAAGCTCTGTAAAGGTAGTTGCACGAAATGAACCCACAACAAGAAGCACACGCTCTCCGGTGCGGAGCCAGATGTTTGCAAGAGCCATATCTGACATTGTTCCGCGAAAGAACACGCGGCCGTTTTCGGCTTTCACATCAGAAAGGTTTAAACTCTTTAATTCCTTTGCGCAAATTCCCTCAAGCCCAAAGAGGGTGGGGACACAAAAAGTGAAATTTTCCATAGCGTAAATTACTCCGAAGTCTGTTGGGTTGATGGTGCTGTTTCCTCATTTGACGGATTCAGCCAGTCGGGTGTGTCGGGGTGTGCTTCACCCTCGTCAGAAGGCACATCATCTTCTGTCGGAAGCTGGAAAGAGTGAGCTGTGCACACATTGTGTAACGGTTTTTCTGTACCTGTTGCGAAATAAAAGCTTCCGTCTTCCGGTTGCCAGTCGCGAAGGACATATTGCTCGTCGGCAAGAACAACATTTGGAAGGAGAAAAGAACGTCTTATGCTCATAAGAGCTACGGTTTTTCTGTTTTCGGAAGGACAGAAATCCGAGGCAATCATATTTGTTGACGTGTCGATATCAATGCTTATATGCACGTTACAGGTTTCTGTCGGGATGTCGTCCTTGTGAAAATAACCTGCAACAACGCGTGATCCTCGCGCATCAAGAGCACAGCTTTCCGATGGCAGAAGTCCGCTTGCAGAGCAGACATTGACATACTGGAAGTCCTCGCCCTTTTCAAAGTTTTTGACAGGGAGGTCCTTGTGTGCTTCGTTCATAACGCGTTTCCAGACCGTAAGCGCGGGGGAAAGCGACTTTGAAATATATTTTGGCTTGTCATAGCCAAACCAGGCAGCTCCGACATAGTAGGGCGTATATCCAACAAACCAGCGGTCTTCGTCGTTGTTGGATGTACCTGTTTTTGCAGCAGCCGGCATTCCGCGGTCAAGCTTTGCATACGTTCCCGTACCGTCGGATACGACGTTCTGAAGCATATAGCTCATATATGAAGCGGTCTTTTTGCTCATCGCCTTTGTCGGGGTCGTTTCCTTTTCAAGGAGAACATCTCCGCTGCTGTCGAGAACCTTTGTGTATGTGCGCGGCTCGTAATATGTTCCGCCGTTTGCAAAAGGTGCGTATGCGGCGGCCATTTCAAGCGCTGTTACGCCGTTTGTGAGCTGACCGAGCGAAAGCGGGGCAAGGTTCTTGTCACCGCTCTTTGAAAGTGAGGTTATGCCGAGGTTTGCAGATAAGAAGTTGTATGACCGCTCAATCGAAAGCTTTTCGAGAGTCCGCATTGAAACGGTGTTTATAGACTGCATAACGGCGTTGTTTATTGTTGTGCGTCCTGAATAGGAACGCGTTTCGTTTTTCGGATATTCGCTGTTGTTGAGAACCGTAATCGGTGCATCGTCCTCAACGGAGAAGGGGGTTATAAGGCCGTATTCTATTGCGGGTGCATAGACGGAAAGCGGCTTGATGGACGAACCCGGAGGACGCTTCGTCTGTGTTGCACGGTTGAGAATTCTCGAGCCTGTCTTTTTACCTCTGCCGCCGCGCATTGCAAGGATGTCTCCGTTTTGCGGGTCAAGCAGAATCATAGAACATTCAGGCTGTACTTTTCCTGAATAGTTCGGGAAAATGCTGTCGTTTTCAAAAATTCTGTCCATTGCGCGCTGTATTTCCGGGTTAACAGTAGCATATATTTTAAGACCGCCGGAATAAATCTTTCTTATTGCAACGCTTTCTGTGTATCCGCACTCATCGACAAGGTCGTCTATCAGGTCTTCAATTATCTGGTCAACAAAATAAGACTGTACTCTTGTTGCCGTCTCTTTTCTTTTTTCTGTATTGAAAACAATTTCTTCGTTCTTTGCGGCTTCACATTCATCCCTGGAAATCATATCAAGGTCATACATACGGTTTAAGATATTTACGCGCCTTGTTTTGTTGTTGTCGGGGTTTATGTAAGGATTATAATATGTAGGAAGATTTGTAATACCGACGAGCGATGCTGACTCTGCAAGGGTGAGTTCGGAAACGTCCTTTCCGTAATAAGCCTGTGCCGCTGTGCCGACACCGTAACAGCCTTCGCCGAGGTAGATTGTATTGAGATACATTTCAATAATAGTATCTTTGTCGTGGTGGTGTTCAAGATAAAGCGCGCGCATAATTTCCTGCAACTTGCGTTTGACGGAGTCCTGGTTGTCGCCGGTAAGGTTTTTGACAAGCTGCTGTGTTATTGTTGAAGCGCCGAAATCCGAGCGCATCTTGAAGAACATATTTATACTTGCCTGGAAAGTTCTTGTCCAGTCAACTCCGCCGTGCTTCATAAAGCGATGGTCTTCAATTGCGATTGCGGCATCTTTTAAATATGACGGCATATCCTCAAGGTCTACCCATGTGCGGTTCTGTGAATCATAAAGCCTTTCAAACTCGTGTTCGTTTCCGTCTTCATCAAGGTAATATACGACTGATGAATAGTTAAGCTTCATTGATTCGAGCTCGATATCGACTTTTGAATCAAGCGAGAGCATATAGCATATAAAAACGAACGAACAGATTATGAAAGTGCAGGCAATGACGTGCAGTGCCGCACGGAGAAAGAACCATTTTGTTGAGGAAAAGAAAGCATTCTTTTTTCTGTTGGATTTGTCAGGATTTTTTTGGATTTTCAAAAAAACACCTCCAGGTAAATAGCATATCATAATATATTATACCATAAATTTGAAAAAAAGCTATCAAAAATTATCATAATAAAAAAGGGGAGATAAACTTGAAGAGCAGAATAACGGAGCTTGGGTGCAAAGAGGTTATAAACATATGCGACGGAACGCGTTACGGCTATGTGAACGATGTAGAGGTTGATTGCGCGTGCGGAAGGGTAGTTGCACTTATAATTCACGGGAGTAAGCTGTCTTCGTTTTTTTCAAAAACAGACGATATTATCATTCCGTGGGAGGCGATAAAGAGAATAGGAGAAGACATTATTCTCGTTGATTTTGTGCCCGAGGACAGGTGTAAACCCGTAAGAGAGGGGATTTTTTCAAAAAAGCTTTAAATTTGTAAAAAAACACTTGCAAAATGTAAAAGTATGTGATAGTATTATTCGGTAAAAAACTCACACACTGTGACTTTCGCGCTGCTGTGTCGAAAGATGGCGGGTAAGAATGATCGGTGTGGCGGTTAAAACAGAAGGAGGACAACAAAATGTCACAGGTAATCTCAATGAAGCAGCTTCTTGAAGCAGGTGTTCATTTCGGACATCAGACAAGACGCTGGAACCCCAAAATGGCTCCGTATATCTTCACGGAGCGTAACGGTATCTACATCATCGATTTGCAGAAGACCGTTAAGAAGCTCGAAGAGGCATATTTCTTCGCTCGCGATATCGCAGCAGAAGGCAAGAGCATTCTCTTCGTAGGCACAAAGAAGCAGGCACAGGAAGCAATCAAGGAAGAAGCAGAGCGCGTAGGTATGTACTACGTCAACGCACGTTGGCTCGGTGGTATGCTTACAAACTTCAAGACAATGCGTCGCCGCATTGACCGTCTCAACCAGCTCAAGAAGATGGAAGCAGACGGCACGTTCGACCTTCTCCTCAAGAAGGAAGTTATCAAGCTCCAGGCAGAGATTGCAAAGCTTGAAAAGTACCTCGGCGGTGTTAAGGAAATGAACAAGCTTCCGGGCGCGATGTTTATCGTTGACCCGCGCAAGGAGCGTAACGCTATTGCAGAAGCACGCAGACTCGGCATTCCGGTTATTGCTATCGTTGATACAAACTGCGACCCCGAAGAAGTTGACTATGTAATCCCGGGTAACGACGACGCTATCCGTGCAATCAAGCTCATCTCCCAGACAATCGCAAACGCTGTCATCGAGGCACGTTCAGGCGAGCAGGTTGAGGTTGCAGATGAGAATGCAGAAGTTGCAACAGAAGAAGTTGTAGCAGAGCAGGAATAATTAATATATAAGGAGAGTGTTACATTATGGCTTTTACAGCTGCTGATGTTAAGGCGCTTCGTGAATCCACAGGCGCAGGTATGATGGACTGCAAAAAGGCTCTTGAATCTTCCAACGGAGATATGGAGAAGGCAATGGAGTTTCTCCGCGAGAAGGGTCTTGCTGCTGCTGCAAAGAAGGCAAGCCGTATTGCTGCCGAGGGTATGGTTTGCGGTATGACAAATGCTGATGCAGGTGTTGTTGTTGAAATCAACAGTGAGACAGACTTCGTTGCAAAGAATGCTGACTTCCAGAAGTTTGCAGCAGACGTTGCAGAGACAATACTTGTAAATAAGCCGGCAGATATAGATGCACTTGCTGCTTGCAAGTGTGCAAACTCTGACCTTACTGTTGCTGAGGCTCTTCAGGAGAAGGTTCTCACAATCGGCGAAAATATCAAGATCCGTCGTTTTGCTCTTTGCGAAGGCGGCGTAAACGTAACTTACATGCATATGGGCGGTAAGATCGGTGTTCTTATCAATATGGAAGTTTCCGACAACATCAAGGCAAACGAAGGCGTTGCAAGCCTTGGCCGCGGTGTAGCAATGCAGATTGCTGCTATGAACCCGTCCTGGCTTGACAGCTCTGAGGTTCCGGCTGATGTTCTTGATAAGGAAAAGGAAATCCTCACAGCTCAGGCTATCAACGAGGGCAAGCCGCAGGCTGTTGCTGAAAAGATGGTTATGGGTCGTATCAAGAAGTTCTATGCTGAGAACTGCCTCCTCGAACAGGAATATGTTCAGGGCGATAAGATTTCAGTTGCACAGCACGTTGCAAATGTTGCAAAAGAGCTTGGCGGCGAAATCAAAATCACAAAGTTCGTTCGCTTTGAAAAGGGCGAGGGCTTAGAAAAGCGTGAAGACAACTTCGCAGAAGAAGTTGCAAGTATGATGAAGTAAATAAAAAAACAGAAAGCGCGTAACTGAAATCCAGTTACGCGCTGTTTTTATTTATCGAGAGAAAAGTCAGACTCTGTGAAATTCGATTCAAAGAAATCGGTTTCAGAGGGTATTCTTTTTGTTGCGTCATATGCAAAGTGTCGGCATTTATAGCCGAGAGATACTATGCCGTGTTTGCGGCATATAGCTTCGTCGTCGTTGATTTTTTTGCTGTGTTGGCACACCTCACAGCGTTTTTCAATTTCTTTTGAAAAGAGCATAAAAATCCTCCTTGCCGATTATCTATATATAATATACACTATTTTTATTTCTTTTTCCACCTTTTTTTACAAAAAATATCGTTTAAGAAAAAGCGGGCAGAAAAATGAGAGAGAAAATAGCACTCACAATGGCGTGTACAAGCTTTCCTAAAAAGTATTCTTTTGTTGCAAGGTCTGTGTTTGCAAGGCAGTTGAGTGTCTGCGCGTGAACGGAAAAACCGCCCCACCCCAACAATAAAGATGTAAGAACAATCGCAAATGATTCATTTTGAAATCCCGAAAGCTCAAAAATACCGGAAGTCATCTCCGTAAGCCCTGTAAAAAATGCTTCGGAGATATGCGTGGAAAGACCTGTGATTTTCAAAACCGGCTTTGTGATAAAAGACAGTATGTGCGACTGACGGAGTATTGCAACAAGTGCGGAGAAGAAAACGATGTATGCGCTGATGGAAAGTATTGAGTTAAGCGCAGAAAGAACAGAATCGGTGAAAGCAACGGAAAATTCCGGGATGGGTTGACGTCCGTTTTTTGTTTTTTGTGAGGCTTTCAAGGGAACAAATAAACGAAGAATAATGCCTGTGCAAATAGCCGAGAGGGAATGGACAAAGAAAAGGAAAACACCTGTGGAAACACTGAAAACACTGCCGCATACGCCTATAATAAAGGCGGGGCCCGAGTTGTTGCAGAAAGCGAGAGCGCGCTCGGCTTCTTCCTTTGAACAAAGCTCTGCTCTGTAAATTTCGGTTACGGTTGATGCGCCGATGGGATAACCGCCGCACAGACCGAGAGCGAGGGCAGACGCAAGAGCGGGAGATACGGAAAAAAGCGGTGTCATAATTTTCTTAAAAAACACACTGAAAAAATCGGATATTTGCAGTGAAGTAAAAAGCCTTGACATCACAAAAAACGGGAAAAGCGAGGGGATAACGCTTTTTCCCAGTAGCAAAAGTGTTTTCTGAATGGAATCAGAGACAGTTGAGGAAAAAAAGATGAGGCCGTAGCCCAAAAAAACAACTCCAAAGGTTGCAGTGAGGTAAGGCAGACTTTTTCTCTTCAAAAATTCACCTTCTTTACGAATAAAAATTTTAAAATACCATTTTATTTCGTCATATTTCGTGTTATAATATTATTGCATAATTTTATACTTATGAATGTCGGAGAATGATATATGAATAAAAACGGCAAAAGAGATAATTTCAACCGCGAGGATGACTACATAATAGAGGGCAGAAACTCTGTTTTTGAAGCTCTGCGCTGCGGTCGTGCGATTGATAAAATACTTTATGCTGACGGCGATAAGAATATAAGTCATATACTTGCCGCAGCAAAAAGTGCGGGCGTTGTTGTTTCGAAATGTGACAGAAGAAAGCTTGATTCTCTCAGCATAAGCGGGGCACATCAGGGTGTTCTTGCTTTTGCTGCGGCACACGAATACAGCACCGTTGAGGATATTTTGAAAAGAGCGGAAGAGAGCGGACGTCCGCCGCTTGTTGTGGTGTGCGACGAAATATCCGACCCGCACAACCTCGGTGCAATAATCAGAAGTGCAGAGGCATCGGGTGCTCACGGTGTAATTATACCGAAGAGGAGAAACGCAGGGCTTTCGGGGGTTGTTTCAAAGGTTGCCTCGGGTGCGCTTGAACATATCCCGGTTGCGCGGGTTTCAAACATACCGCAGACGATAAAAGACTTGAAAAAACGCGGTCTCTGGGTTTATGGCACGGGACTTGGTGCGACGGCGAGTTTGTATGATACTGACCTTACGGGTGCGGCGGCAATAGTCATCGGCTCAGAGGGCGACGGTATGGGGCGGCTTGTCAGCGAATGCTGTGACGTTGTGATGAGTATACCGATGCTCGGTAAAACACAGTCGCTCAATGCATCTGCTGCGGCAGCGGTAGTTCTGTTTGAAGTTTTAAGACAGAGAATCTGACTTTGGGGAGGCTTCCGATAAATGGAAGAGAAAAATCGTTTTGATGATACAATTTCCGGAATGTCCTTGCAGGATATTCTTGATGAAATAAAGCTTGATTCATACGACAGCGATGAGGACGTCAACATAGACGAAATTCTCGCTGAATTTTCTGATGCTCCGAAAAAGAAGAAACGTAAAAAAATTGAAGTTAAAATCCCCGAACTTCCGATTATCGAGGAAGAAAAGAAAGTCTCCGATGAAAAACCCGAAACAGAAGAACCAAAGGAGATTGTCAAAGAACCCGATCCTCCTGTTGAAGAAAAGCGCGATGACAAAGAACCCAGGCTCATAGAAACAGTCGTTCATCCTTGGGAAAACGGCGTTTACGGTGATATGGATTTGTCTGACACGATTGACAACAGAAAAAAGAAGAAAAAGAAAACAAAGCTTTCAGAAACTCTTGATACCTTCACAAGAAGCGACTTGTTTGAGGATAAAAACAAAGACGTTCTCCCGGAAATGCGAACGGTAGAGCAGATTATGCAAGAAAACAACAGGGTTTCAAAGTTTCTTGGCCTTCGCGTAATTCTTCTTTTCGTTTTAAGTGTGCTTTCGTGTTACCTCGCTTTTGCCGAGCCGCTTTCCTGGCTTTTGCCGAGAGCTGTTTCATACCTCTCACATCCGTTCCGATATCTGTTCATTACTGTGTTTTTTGAAATTATGGCAATGCTTTTGTCAATAGATGTAATTTCGCGCGGAATTTACCGTATATTCAGATTGCGTCCGGATGTGGATTCCGCAATTGCGTTTTCTGCGATTTCAACACTTGTTCACGCCGTAACAATAATGGCGGCTCCGCAGTGGCGCGGCTGGCTTCCGTATAGCTGCATCTCGGTGCTTTGTATGTTCTTTGTGATTTTGGGAAAATGGATAAATGCAAGGGCGTTGCGCCGTATATGCAAAACCGTGAAATCTGCAAAATTGCCGAATGTGGTTTATGTTGAGAAAAACTACGGAGAGACGAGTATAATCAAACAGGAAACAGGCGACACAAGCTCGTTTATCGCGCATATAAATGATAAAGATGCTTCAACCACATTCTGGACATATCTCTCTCCCGTCGTGATCATCGCATCACTTGTTCTTGCGGTTGTTGCGTCGGTGGGAACAAGAACACCGCAACATTTCTTCTGGGCACTGGCGGCAATTTCGTGTGTTTCAGCACCGCTATTTACGGCATTGTCGTTTACATTCCCGTTCTCCGTTACTGCAAAAAATCTTTCGACGGTAGGAACAGCGCTTTCCGGATGGTATTCACTGAGCAGTCTTTCCCGGTGCGGGAGTGTTGTGGTCCGCGACGGCGATCTTTTCCCAAAGGGATGTATCACACTGAACGGGCTTAAAATTCTTGGTAACTTTTCACTTGAACAGACTGTTTGCTATGTCGCAAGCGTGATAGGCGAGACAAAGAGCGGGCTTTCAGAAGTCTTTTCTGATTTGCTCAAAAGCCGTTACGGAACAACGATGAAGGTTTCAAATCTTCGTTACCACGAATCCGGCGGTGTAGAGGCAGAAATCGCAGGAGACTCCGTTCTGGTCGGAACAGCAGGGTTTATGCTGCGCTCGGGAATTCGTCTTGCATCAGGTGCAAAGACTAAAAACGCTGTTTTTGTGGCAATAAACCGTCAGCCTGCGGGTGTGTTCAATATTAATTATAAGGCGAATGCCGAAGTCGAGAGAGCTCTGCATATGCTTGTGAAGAAAAGAGTCCCGGTAGTTTTAGCGGTAAGAGATTTCAACCTTCTTCCGATGATGGTGGAGCAGACTTTCGGTTTAAAAGACGGAAGCCTTGAATATCCGGAGATTGAGCAGAGAATTGATATGTCAAATGAAGAACAGTTTGTAAGCTCGGATATAAGCGCGGTAATTACAAGAAGCGGGCTGTATCCGTTTGCAGCGGCAATACTTGCTGCAAAAAAGCTTCGGAGAGCGACGATAAGAAACGTGTTTATGACGACAGCAAGCGCGATTATCGGAATGCTTCTTATGTTCTACCTCACGTTTATGCAAAGACCTGTACTCATAACACCGCATACTGTATTTATATATATGCTGCTGTGGTTTTTGCCTATGTATATGCTTTCGCTAAGGGTTAAAAAATAAAGGAGTAAACAATGGAGATTAAAAAATCGGGAATGATAGCGATAGTCGGCAGACCAAATGTCGGCAAATCGACCTTGATAAATGCGTTTGCGGGCGAGAAGATAGCCATAGTGTCCGATAAACCGCAGACAACAAGAAACAGAATTTGCGGAATTATCAACCGCAACGAAACACAGTATGTGTTTATGGACACTCCCGGCTTTCATACGCCGAAGAGCCAGCTCGGTGAGTATATGGTAAAGGTTGCGGGCGACTCAATGGCAGATGTTGACGCTATCCTTATGCTCGTCGCGCCGGTTGCAAATATCGGTAAGGTTGAAGAGACTATAATAGAGCGCATATCGCAGAGCAAGGTTCCTGCCATGCTTCTCATAAATAAAATAGACACGGTCGAAAAAACGGATATTTTTCCGGTGATTGAAGCGTACAGCAAGGCATATGATTTTGATGCGATTATCCCCATATCTGCATACAAGGGAGACGGGCTTGAAAATATATATGACGAGCTTGATAAATTTATCCCCGAAGGTTGCGCTCTTTTCCCGGAGGATATGGTATCTGACCAGCCTGAAAAACAGATGGTGGCAGAGATTATCCGCGAAAAGCTTTTAAGGCTTTTAAATCACGAGATACCTCACGGAACAGCAGTTGAAATAACGAAGTTTTCAGAGCGAGACAATGGAATTATAGATGTTCTCGCAACGATATATTGCGAACGTGACAGCCATAAGGGAATAATAATCGGAAAGCGCGGTGCAATGCTCAAAAAGATAGGTGAGCTTGCAA
>JAFYPW010000002.1 GCA_017559985.1 Oscillospiraceae bacterium
GGGCGGACAGGACATTTTGCCTGATGCCGCAAGAATTGACAGAAGAATCGGGAGGTCAAAAACCGGGCCCTCTTTTTTTGTTCCCGCCGGAGCGAGGTTAACGGTCACCTTGCGCTGAGGAAATTCAAACGCGAGGTTTTTTGCCGCAGCGCGCACGCGGTCGCGCGATTCCCGCACGGAAGCATCCGGAAGACCGACTATGTCAAACGACGGCAAACCTCCCGAGAGAAAACATTCCGTTGTGATAACATAGCCTGCGGCGCCCGAAAGCCCGAGTGTCTTTATCTCCGATATCATCCTGCCACCTCCTTATTTTTTAATTTTATCATATAAAAAACAATAATACAACAAAAATCGGCGCGGAGGATTTCCGCGCCGTTCTTTTTTTGCTTTTACATACCCATTGATGTTTTAATCTCTGTCCAGAGCTCGTCGTAGATTTTTGTTTTGTCGCCGAGAGATGAGAAAATTTCAAGGTCATATTTCGTAATGTCGGGGTATGCCGTGGGGTCTTTCCCCGCCTCTCCCATAAGGTCACGCGCAGGGCTTGACGGTGAGGAATACCCGATATATTCAGCATTTGCCGCCGCAATATCCGCGCGGCACATAAAGTTTATGAACTTCTCTGCCGCGGCTTTGTTTCCGCAGTTTTTGGGGATACACATTGAATCAAAGAAGATGTTTGAACCCTCAGACGGAATTGCGTATTCAAGGTCTTCGTTATAGCCCTTGCAATAAACCGCATCACCTGCATAAACGAGGGCAAGTGCCGCCTCTCCGCCTATCATCTTATCCTTTACTTCGTCAACAACCCACGTTAAAACGAGAGGTGACTGGTCGATAAGCTTCTGTTTTGCCTGAGCAAGTGCATCGGGCGAGAGCTCGTTTAAGCTGTATCCGAGGTATTTGAGTGTAATTCCGATAGCATCGCGCTGGCTGTTCATCATTATGATGTTGTCTTTATACCTTTCGTCCCACAATGCGCCCCAGCTCGTCGGTGCTTCTTCTATCATTGTTTTGTTGTAGAGTATGCCAACAGTTCCCCATGTATAGGGAACGGAGTATTTATTCTCCGGGTCAAACGAGAGATTTTTATACTCCCCGTCAATATTTCCGTAATTTGTGATTGCTTCCATATCAAGCTCACAAAGCATATCCTCGTCAATCATTCGCTCAATCATATAGTCGGAAGGGAATATAACGTCGTATGAATTGTTCGAATTTTTAATCTTCGTATACATATCCTCGTTTGTTTCGAACATCTCATAGATAACACGGATGTTGTTCTCTTCTTCAAATTGGTCAATAACCCCGGGTGCAATATAATCGCCCCAGTTATAAACCTTTAAAACCTCGCGGTCGTCACCGCAGGAGGAAAGAAGAACAGCGAGAGTGAGAGCTAAAAACAAAACAAATTTTTTCATATACGCATACTCCTTTTTTTATCTTTCTCGCGCTTTACCGCGCCGACGTTTGCTATTATAAGTATTACAAAAATCACCGTAAACATAATCGTTGAAAGCGCATTTATCTCAGGCTTTATGCCACGCTTTGCCATTGTATATATTGTGATGGAAAGGTTGCTTACGCCGTTGCCTGTCGTGAAGAAGCTTATTATGAAGTCGTCAATCGACATTGTGAGCGAAAGCAGAAAGCCTGTTCCTATCGCGGGGAGAAGCTCGGGAAAAATTATCTTCCAGAACGACTGCCACGGCGTGCAGCCGAGGTCCTGCGCCGCAGCGGCAAGGCTCCAGTCTATCTGCCGCACCTTGGGAAGCACCGTGAGTATAACATACGGTATGCCGAAAGTTATGTGTGCGATGAGCATTGTGAAAAACCCAAGGTCAAGCCCCATTATCGTAAAGAGGAGCATAAGCGATACACCCGTTACGATTTCGGCATTAAGCATCGGGATATATGCAATTGAAAGAACAAGTCCTCCGCTTGCCTTCCTGCTTTTGCCGAGTCCGTATGCCGCCATTGAGCCGATAACCGTTGCTATAAGCGCAGAAAGAACGCCGCAAAGAAGAGTCGTATATAGCGAGCTCATTATCGCCTCATTTGCAAAGAGCGTCTTATACCAGTCAAAAGTAAAGCCCTGCCACACGGCACGCGACTTTGAGGCATTGAACGAATAAACCATAAGAACGACAATGGGCGCATACAAAAACGCAAGAACGAGGCCGAGATATGCCTTTGAAAGTTTTTTCATCGCAAAATCCTGCCTCCGTTTCCGTTGTTTTCAACATCGCCGCGGTTTATGAAATACATAAACACAAGGACGATTACCATGACAATAACGCTTATTGCGCTTCCGAAGTGCCAGTCGTTGACGACGCGGAACTGCTGCTCGATAACGTCACCTATAAGCGGAACTTTTCCGCCGCCCATAAGCTGGGAGATAACGAAGGTCGTAACGCTCGGCACAAAAACCATCGCAACACCCGACAAAATTCCCGGTATTGAAAACGGGAGCGTCACGCGCAAAAATGCGCGCACGGGGTTTGCGCCAAGGTCTGCCGCGGCTTCAAGAAGGCTTTCGTCAAGCTTTAAGAGCGTCAAGTATATCGGCATTATCATAAACGGCAGGTAGTTATACACCGTGCCGAGAATGACTGCGCCCTCGTTATAGAGAAAACGCACCTTCGGAAGCCCCATTTTTACAAGAATTGTATTTAAAAGGCCTGTGTTTTCAAGTATTGAAAGCCAGGAATACGTCCTGAGAAGGAAGTTCATCCACATCGGGAGAAGTATAAGGATTATTATGATAAGCTTATACTTTGAGCGGCTCCTTGCAAGAGTGTATGCAACAGGGTATCCGCAGAGGATGCAGATAAGTGTTGCGATTATCGCAACCTTGAAGCTTTTTAAGAGCACACCGAGATACATAGGGTCGGAAAGCCTTGCAAAACTCTCAAAAGAAAGGACGACTCCGTCTGCACCGGGCCTTGTGAATGCGTAATAAACCACTATTGCAAGCGGAAACAGCACGAAAACTGCCGTCCAAACATAAAGCGGTATCAAAAAAGCTGTCTTTTTCAATTTTACGCCTCCGTACTTTCAGTTTCATTCTGTTCTGCTGCTTTTTTCTTAATGTCAGGTGAATTCTCGCTCTTGTGCATAACCTGGATATCGGCAGGGGCTACGCGGAGAGAAACACGGCTTCCCGGCGGGCAATTCACAGTTGACTGTGCAAGTATTATCTCGCCGTGGCAGTCAACGCGCATTTCGTAGTGAACTCCCTTGAATATCGATGAAATAACTTCACCGCACGGATACTCGGCATTGAGTGCTTCAAGCTTAACGTCCTCCGGGCGCAAAACAACGTCAACAAGGGCGTTTTCGCCAAAGCCCGCGTCAACACACGGGAAAATATGGCCGAGGAAGGAAACCTCGTAGTCGCGTATCATCTTTGCGGGGAGAATGTTGCTGTCGCCGATGAAGTCTGCAACAAAGGCGTTCTTTGGCTCGTTGTATATATCCTGCGGTGTTCCTATCTGCTGAATCTTTCCGCCGTTCATAACAACGATGGTATCAGACATCGTAAGCGCCTCTTCCTGGTCGTGTGTGACATAGGCAAAGGTTATTCCGCTTTCCTGCTGAATGCGTTTGAGCTCTATCTGCATTTCCTTGCGGAGCTTCAAATCAAGCGCGCCGAGCGGCTCGTCGAGCAGGAGAATGTCCGGCTTGTTTATGAGCGCGCGGGCAACGGCAACGCGCTGCTGCTGACCGCCCGAGAGCGTCGTTACGTCGCGGTCACGAAACCCGCGAAGGCTGACGAGTTCAAGCATCTCGTCTACTGCATAGTCAATCTTCTTTTTGTCCCACTTTTTAAGCTTCGGGCCGAAGGCGATGTTCTCACCGACAGTCATTTTGGGGAACAGCGCATACCTCTGGAAAACCGTATTGATGTTGCGCTTGTGCGGCGGAAGGTCGTTTATGCACTTGCCGCGATAAAAAACATTTCCCTCTGTCGGCTTTATAAAACCGCCGATTATGCGAAGAAGCGTTGTCTTTCCGCATCCGGACGGACCGAGAAGCGTGAGGAACTCGTTTTTCTCTATATATAAATCTATGCCGTTCAAGACATCAAGACCCTCAAAAGTTTTGTAAATTCCCGAAAGCTCTAAGATTCTTTCTCCCATCTCTATCTCCCTAACAAAAAGTTTAGTAATAAATATACTTCCAGATTAAAAATTAGGCGGTGAAGACACCCAGATAACCGTTGCGGTTGTCTTTCCCCGGTTTTTTAAGCTGTGCTGTTTGTCTGCTTTGAAATAAAAAGCATCGCCACGCGAAAGCTTCGTCGTCTGCATACCGAGCCTGAGCGTTATCTGTCCTGAGAGAACATATCCGAATTCCTCGCCTGCGTGAGGCATATCGGCAGGCGTTTCCCGGCCGGGAAGGATTTCGTATAAAACCGGCTCCATTGAGTTTCGCTGAGCGGTTGAGACAAGCCACGTCATTTTGCCGATGTCGTCTATGTTTTTCTCGCACATATCCTCTTTCTTGTAAACAACGGGCGTTGAAGAGCCCGTCTCAGCAAAGAACTCCTCAAACGACGTTCCGAGCGCATCAAAAATGTCAGAAAGTGTTGCAAGGCTCGGCGAAGTCTGGTTTGATTCAAGCTGTGAAATAAAACCCTTTGAGAGCTCGCAACGGTCTGCAAGTTCCTGCTGTGTAAGGCCGTAATAGAGCCTTAAAAGCTTTATTCTACCGCCTATGTCTATGTTCATAAGCTCACCTCTTGTTGTGTTCTTGAAAAGTTTTGTAAAAATAAACTTTAAGTTTGATAATGTGAAATATAATATAGCACAAACGCGCCTCTTTGTCAATAGATGCGGGTGCATATTTTGTCAAAAAAAGAGACACAGAACCCGCAAGGAAAAACCTTGCGGGTTCTGTGTTTGTGTCGCAACAACTCCCGGGGGAGTTAAAATAAAAAAGCGCGGACAAAGCCGCGCCGAAAAACGCATAGCTCCGTTACTGCGACATAACTATTCTTATAACAGCATAGGTGTGTTAAAAGGGAGTATGCATTTTTGCCCAAAAACAAAAATACACACTTTGCTATTATAAGAATGTTAAATTATGTCGCAAGAATATGTTACCACAAATATTTTAATTTGTAAAGTAAAAAAGACACTCGAAGAGTGTCTTTTTGTTTATGTGTTCTATTCTCCGCGTCTTCCTTTTATCACAGAAAAAACTCTGTCCGTCCTTTCCTTTGAAAAAACGAGGTTTACAAGCAGCGCCACAATAACGCCGACCGCCGTATCGAGCATACGGTTGAGTGAATAGGGGATATATGCCGCTGCGTCATTCTGCGTAAAGAGAATAATGCTTAAAATAACGCCACCGGGCTGTATGCCGCCCGGCCAGCGGAAAAACTGACAGGCAATAATCATCACGACCACGCCGACAAAAAGAAACGGCATCATAAGAAGCGTCACCTCGCCCGACGGCTCAAAAATGAGGTAGAGGCGGAAGAGAATCATTCCCACAAAACCTCCGATAATTGTGCCGAAAAGGCGGTTTCCGCCATTGAGCCACGAGTTTTCCATATCACTTCCCATGCCGAATATTGCACCGATGCACGCAAAGGTGGGGTTGCGGTCTATAAACAGATACACTATCGCGCAGAGCGTTGCCGATACTGCCGTTTTGATGTTTCTCATTCCTACGCGTAATCTGAATTTCTCTTTTGTTTTGTTCATTATTTTCTCCTAATCTATACAAAAAAAGGTGTTTGCGTTCTTCGTTGTTATCCTGCCGACCTCTTCGGCAGACATTCCCCAAAGCTCACCGATTTTTTCGGCTATCAGAGGAATAAAGCCGGGGTGGTTTCTCTTCCCGCGATGCGGCACAGGTGCCATATACGGACAGTCCGTTTCAAGAAGAACGCGCTCGTGCGGAATATCTTTTAAAACCTCGGGGGCGCACCGCGCGTTCTTAAAGGTCACCGCGCCGCCAAACGACACATAAAACCCAAGTTTTACAAGCTCGCGGGCATATTCGACGCTTCCCGAAAAACAGTGGTAAACCGCCGCGATTCCGGGGAACTTTTTTAAGATTTCAAGGCAATCGCGGTGGGCATCGCGGTCGTGCACTATAATCGGGCGGCCGAGTTCATATGCAAGAGCCGCCTGCTTGTCAAAAACCTCGCGCTGTATCTCAGGCGGGACATCGTCGTAGTAATAGTCAAGCCCGCATTCGCCTATCGCAACAATCCGCGGCAGGGTGAGAAGTTTTTCGATTTCTTCAAGGTCCTCTTCCGAAAATCTTTCAGCCGAATCGGGATGAACTCCGACCGCGCCGTAGATAAAATCATATTTTTCCGAGAGAGCTACCGTCGCGTGCGAGGATGCCATATTGCTTGACGCGTTGAGAACGCGGGTAACACCCGTGTCTTTAAAGGATTCTATAAGGCTCGCGCGGTCTGCATCAAACGCCGTATCGTCAAGGTGTGCGTGTGTGTCAAAAAACATATGTATTCTCTCCCGTTACAGTCCGAAAAGCCTCTCGAAGTTTCCGTTTAAAATCATCTCGTTCTCTTCATCTGAAAGCCCTATCTTAAAGAACTTTTCAAGCTCCTCGGAGGGTGTCCACATCGGAAAATCCGAGCCGAACATAAACTGCTCCGCACCAAAATGCGAGATGAGCCTTGCCGCCTCTTCATATGAAAGCTTCCAGAGCGAGCTTGAAGTGTCAAAGAAGAGATTGCGGCTTCTCGGGTAGAGCATTACGCTTTCCCACTCGGAATACCCGCCGAAGTGCGCCCCGACAACGATAAGATCCGGAAATTTTTCCATAACCGTGACCAGGCGGTGCGGGTTAGAAAACGGATACCTCTTATCTCCCATATGAAAGAGTATCGGAAGCTTTCGCTCCTCGAGAATTTTATATGTCGGAAACATCTTCTCGTCGTCTATCGCAAAGCGCTGAAAGTCAGGATGAAACTTGACGCCGCGAAGCCCGAGGCTTTCCGAGCGCAGAATCTCCCGTTCGGGGTCGGGTGTTTCGGGGTGAAGCGTTGCAAGGCCGACAAATTCAGGATATTTTTCGCACTTTTCTGCTATGAAGTCGTTTATCGACTCTACCTGATGTGCAGTTGTTGCGGGAGAACATACGAGCGCGCGCGAAATTCCCGCGCGCGAAAGCTCGTTTTTCAATGTATGTGGCATACCGTCATGGTGCATTTTTATTCCGTAGAAGTCTCCCGTTGCACCGCTCGCTTTAAGAGCGATTTTCTGCGGAAAAATATGTGCGTGTACGTCTGTTATCTTCAAAGCAATATTGCACCTTCTTAGTTGAGGAAGTCCTTGAGCATCTTCGAACGGCTCGGATGGCGGAGCTTACGGAGCGCCTTTGCTTCAATCTGTCTTATTCTTTCTCTCGTTACATTAAACTCGCGGCCGACCTCTTCAAGGGTGCGCGTTCTTCCGTCTTCAATTCCGAAGCGAAGCTTTAATACCTTCTCCTCACGCGGGGTAAGCGTTCCGAGAACGTCTACAAGCTGTTCGCGAAGCAGCGCAAACGATGCCGCCTCTGCCGGCTCCTGTGCATCCTCTGCGGGGATGAAGTCACCAAGGTGTGAGTCTTCCTCTTCACCGATAGGTGTTTCGAGCGATACGGGCTCCTGTGCAATTTTTAAAATCTCACGGACGCGTGAAACGCTCATACCCATCTCCTCTGCAATTTCCTCAGGGCTCGGGTCGTGGCCAAGCTCCTGAAGGAGCTGACGCGAAACACGGATAACCTTGTTTATCGTTTCAACCATATGAACAGGGATTCGGATAGTTCTCGCCTGATCAGCAATGGCACGCGTAATCGCCTGGCGTATCCACCAGGTAGCGTAAGTCGAGAACTTATATCCCTTTGTATGGTCAAACTTTTCAACAGCCTTTATCAGGCCGAGGTTTCCTTCCTGAATAAGGTCGAGGAAAAGCATTCCGCGGCCGACATAGCGCTTTGCTATCGAAACGACAAGACGCAGGTTTGCCTCTGCAAGGCGCACCTTTGCGCTCTCATCGCCCTCTGCCATACGGTTTGCAAGCTCAACCTCCTCCTCCGGTGTGAGAAGGTCAACCTTTCCTATTTCTTTGAGATAAATTCTGACGTGGTCGTCAATAGAAAGGCCCTCCATAAGCGCCGCGCTGTCTGCAAGCTCTTCTTCAGGAATTTCTTCAACCTCGTCAAGATCCTCCGGCACTTCATCCGAGAGCTCGTCCTCTGCCGGGAGGTCTGCTATAAACTCTTCGAGCGGAAGCTCGATGCCGAGATGTTCGAGTGTGTCGTAAAGCTTTTCGATCTGGTCGGAGTTCATTTCTAGCTCTTCCGCAACGTCCATAAGCTCCTTCTGTGAGAGCTTACCGCGTTTTTTTCCTGTTTCAATGAGGTCGCGGAGAATCTGCTTTTTCTCCTCCGCAGTTATTTCAACTCTCTCGTTGTTGTTTTCTTTATCCATTTTTCTGCCCCTTCTTCTTTCTGTAAAATTCTGCGGCGGCAAGTATTGCGGCATCGTCGTTTTCAGCCTCATATCGCATATGCTCGCGCAGTACTGTTTCTATATAATCGGAGAGTGCGTCGCGTGAAAGATTTCCGTTTCTTGCAAACACGGTCGCAATGTGCGAAACCTCGTCTTCACTCAACCTTTCGGCTATGACGCTCATATCCGTTTCAAGCTCTTCGTTTCTCGCGCGGTTATAAATTATATCAAAAACCCTTCCGAGAAGCTCTGACGAGAAAATCTTTCCCGACAGCTTTTCGCCCGCGCTCTTTGCAAGTATTAAATCCGACGCGGTGAGGGAAATTATCGCCTCTTCCGCAACGGCAGAACGCGCATTCTTATACCTCGCACCGCGCTCCTTTGGCATAAGCGCACCGACTGGGTCGAGAATTTTTCTTTTCTCCTCGCGCTCCCGCTCGCGCAGGATACGTTTTCGCTCACGCGCCGCCTCGTCCAAAATCGCATCGCGTGAGACATTTGTTTCCTTGGCAATGCGTCCGGCATAAACCTCACGCTCAACGGCATTTTCAAGCTTTGCAAGCTGGCTGACCGCAGCCTTTATATACAGAACACGCTGCTTGTCGTCGCTCAAATCAAAGCTTTGCTTTGACGCGGCAAGGCGGTATTCGGCAGCAGGAAGTGCTCCTTCAATAAGATTTCTGTATTTATCAGGGCCAAATTTTTTTATATATTCGTCAGGGTCCTTTGCACCCGACATAACTATAACTCTCACATCAAGTCCTGCGCGCTTTAAGATGTCAATCGCGCGCTCGGTTGCCGCGCGCCCTGCGCCGTCGGAGTCGTATGCTATAACAACGCGGTTTTTATACTTTGACATAAGGTGCGCCTGTTCATCGGTAAGTGATGTGCCGAGCGACGCAACGGCAGAATCAAAACCCGCCTGATGAAGCGCTATAACGTCCATATACCCCTCGGCAAGAATGAAGAATTCCGCCTTACTCGACTTTGCAAGGTTCAAAGCATAGAGATTTTTTCGTTTGTTGAATACCGCAGATTCGGGAGAGTTTAAATATTTGGGTTCGCCCTCTCCCATTATTCTTCCGCCAAAGCCGATTACCGAACCGCGGGCGTCAATTATGGGGAACATTGCGCGGTCACGGAAGCGGTCGTAAATATTTCCCGTTTTTCCCGTCGTGACAAGCCCTGCCGCAAGAAGCTCCGCCTTTGTATAGCCCTGACGGACAAGCTCGTCTAAAAGGTTCGACCATCCCTCAGGAGAATAACCGAGCCCGAAGCGCGTTATCGTAGCAGGGGAGAGGCCGCGACCGAGAAGGTATTTTCTTGCCCGCTCGCCGTCTTCTCCTTTTAAGGCCTCGTGGAAAAATCTCGCGGCGGCGCGCGACGCTTCAAGTGCACGTTTTCTCTTGTCCCGCTCCTCGTGACCGAAGCTTGACTGCGGAACTTCAAGCCCCGCCCATTCGGCAAGCTTCGTAACTGCATCGGCAAATTCAAGGTTTTCAATCCTCTGAACAAATGATATTACATCTCCACCGACTCCGCAGCCGAAGCAGTGGAAAAACTGCTTATCCGAAGAAACCGAAAACGACGGCGTCTTTTCGTTGTGGAACGGACACAGGCCAAGATATCCCGCTCCGCGCTTTGAGAGAGAGACATATCTCGAAACGACAGACACTATGTCGCTTCGCGACAAAAGCTCGTCCATAAATTCGCGGGGAAACGCCATCCTTTTCACTTCCTTTCAGGTTAAATAATCTTTTTTATTACATATGGCTCCACGAAACAGGTAAAAACAACTCTTCATAAATGCTGAGCGCATATCTGTCCGTCATACAGGCTATGCAGTCACACACCGCGACGGTCGTGCCGTCAACCTCGGCAATCGCACGGTATTCGGCAGGCAGACGGGATATGTCGGAGGAATAATACTCAAAAAGCTTCCGTATCATTCCCCGCACCTTCTCCTCCTGGGAAAGCGCATATTCCGCGCGGTAAACCCGCTCAAACATAAACTGGCGAAGCCCCATCATCGCTTTATGTACCGCTTCTGACATTTTTATGTCGTTTTGCCCGAAGCTTTCATTTATCGTGTCACGCACAAGTGTATTTATTCTCTCGCTGTGTCGCGGACCTAAAACATCTTTATACTCTGCGGGAATATCCGCCTCGCTCATAAGCCCTGCGCGTACGGCATCGTCTATGTCGTGGTTTATATATGCTATCCTGTCGGCAAGGGCGACGATTTTCCCTTCAAGCGTTGCGGGAACGACAGCGCCGCTGTGATGCTCTATTCCGTCGAGCACCTCCCGCGTGAGATTAAGCCCCGCACCGCCGCGCTCTATCCTCTCGGCAACGCGCACGCTCTGGCGGCTGTGTGTAAACTTTCCGTCGCTCAATGCGAAAAGCTCGCGCTCGCCGCCGTGCCCGAACGGAGTATGCCCGAGGTCGTGTCCCATCGCAATCGCCTCGGTAAGGTCCTCGTTTAAGGAGAGCGCGCGGGCAATCGTCCTCGCTATCCCCGAAACTTCAAGAGTGTGTGTAAGGCGCGTGCGGTAATGGTCTCCCTCGGGTGAAATGAATACCTGTGTTTTATGCTTTAAGCGGCGGAAGGACTTTGAATGAATTATACGGTCGCGGTCGCGCATAAAGCAGGTGCGGATATCGCACGGACTTTCCTCCCGTGCGCGGCCGAGGCTGTTTTCCGAAAATGTTGCAAACCTTGAAAGTTCGCGCTTTTCACGCGCTTCTTCATACTCGCGAATCGTCAACATTTCCACATCCTTTCCGTCTTTACATTATATTATACGCAAAAAAACTCCTTTTCCCTTTATTTTATCCTCTTTTTTTGTAATTTAAAATCTTATCCCCGAAAAACCAAGCTCTCTGAGCTCGTCTATTGTCGCAAAACGCTCCTCGCTGCGACTGCGGCACGCTGTGATAAATTTGTCAAGCCCGTCTCCTATCAGCCTTGCCGGGCAGGTCTTTCCCGTCCAGTCGCGGTGCGTCATAATGTTCTCGGGCGGAATTTTATATTTTTCCGAAAGCTCGCGCACAAGAGCAACCGCGCGGCGGCACGTCTTTTCAAAATCGCTGTCCTCATTTACACAAAGCTCAATCGCGATTGAGTTTTCGTTTGCTTTAATGCTTGATGTGTGATAGCTTTTCTCCCCGTCGGGCAAGTGGCGGACTATCGTTTCGTCATCCACGGTATAGTGCCAGCTTGTCCGCGAATTGAGAGCTTTAAGATATTTCGCGTGTGCGGTGGCATCGGCGCCCTTTTTTGTGTTTGCCGTGTCGTGAATTGTGATATAGCGGATTGAGTTTGCAGTACCCGGGCGGTTGATGCGCCCCTTTTCAATAAGCATTTCTTTTATTTCCATAAATACCTCTCCTTTTTTGTTTGGAGAGTATTATACCACAAAAAGTATTTTTGGTTTTGCCAGGATTTTGACAACTTTTTTGAGAAGAGAAGAATTATAAAAAGAGAAAAGACGGACGAATTCTCGTCCGTCTCGTGGCGTTATCTGCTATTTCTCAAACCCGTATTCCGCCGCCAGTTTTATAAGCGTCTCTGCCCATTCAGGGGACTTTTCGAGAAGATAGTCAATCGCGCATTTTTCTTCTATGTAATTATTGATACTGTATTTTTCATATGGGTTTGCACCTCTCTTGAGAAAATATTCAAAGGTATCATAAGAATATTCACCGCCGCCGTAACAATACAAACAAATATTTGCCGGATTGGATGCATCATATCCCCATTCCTCAATAAGGTATCTGATTGCTTCCTCATCTTTGTCATAGCAGGCTGTTTTCAAGATCCGATTTTTTTCAGGATCTGCTCCCGCTTCCAGCAAAACTTCGAGAATCTCCATTCCGTTAGGACGAAGTTTTCTGTCGGACAATGCCATAGATGCAGGATGCATTTGGTTTTCTCTATAATCATTAACATCAGCGCCGTTCTCGAGCAGAAACTTAACTATCCTCAAATTGTCAACACTGTCACTTTTAGCTGATAAGCCCAGTGGCGAAGCCATAGTGTTTATCGGCACATAATTAACATCGGCACCGTTTTCTATCAGAATCTTAACCATTTCAAAGTTCCCTTCTTCGCATGCCACACCCAATGGAGTATATCTGAATTTCTGAGACAGCGTCGATTTTACGACAGTCCCCGTAACGCAATTCGGACTTGCGAATTTCAGGATAGACTCCAGCTTGTCTATATCATTGTTTTCTATTGCCGCAAGCATTCTGTGGCATTGAATTTTCTCAAAACCAACAAACACCATATTCAACAACAAGAACAAAAAAACAGACAACAATATATACGCTATTACTCTTTTTTTTGTTTTTTTACTTTCCAAATTCCAACGACCTCCTTAATCTTTCATTCGGTTCCGTAGTATCTTCCGGTGTATTCCCATACCATATCCACGGCAACAAATCCGCAATTAAATGTGCGAGTCCTAAATCCGGGTCTGCATAGTTATATGTACCCATGTCCTCATCTGCGGTGATGACTTTCTTGCCTGTATGGTCAAATATAACCTCTCTTTTTCCGTCCGGAGAAACATATTTGATATGTCTTTCCCCATTAGGCGCCGTAAACTGATGACAATTGGCTAACTCCGTCTCCCAATTCCATTCTTTCGCCTCATCTGCATTTTGGGGCAAATCGACATTATACTGATTTCTTCCATAATGTTTTTCTCTGACATGGGATTCCAGCGCTTTGCCCAATGTTATCGCCGGAGACATATATGGCAACAAATTCTCCCCTTTTTCATTAAGCTTTTCCCACAATGTTTCCTCTGGCTTTTGAGAAGTGTTTTTCGCTTGCGTATATGTAGGCGTCACTCCGGAATAAAGGCTTATCTTGGGTTCTGCGGAAGCCGTAGGGCGGTACGGGAGTTTTTGTATCTTTGCTTGTCCTGTAATCGTAGGGTTATATGGGAGTTTGTTTATCCTTGGATTCTCCTGCACCTGCTTTTCTTGCCATAAGGGATTGTCGTCTAAGGAATTGAACCCTTTAAAGAATTCATTATATTCCTTTTCCGTCACGTTGTCTCCAACTATTTTAACATTGGAAGCAAATGCGTTTTGCGGTTGGGTTTGCGTTGTTGCCTGCGAGGTCCATTCGTTTTTACTTGGTACCTTGCCCGGCTCATAGTCCATAAAGGTTTTCGGTTTTTTGTTAAATAAATCCTGTGTTATCATTTACTTTTACTCCTTAATTATAATATACCTTTCTTTCTTTTGCAAGAAAGGCGGACGCTTTGCGCGCACGGAGCGACCGTTATGAATCGCGCGCAAATTCATAAGCGGTACACTCCAAAGCGTCACTGTTGTGGATTATACCACAAAAAGTATTTTTGGTTTTGCCAGGATTTTGACAACTTTTTTGAGAGCACAAAAACCCCTGCAAACATCTGTTTGCAGGGGTTTTACGGTAGTTTTTACAGCTCGTCAACCGTCATATCAAACGCGGGGAGGTAGTATTTGATAAAATAGTCAACCTCGGGAAGGTCGAGCTTTCCAAGGGCGGAAAGCGTCTGCTTTTTCGCATCTCGGAAGTCGCGGTTTCCGGCATTTACCTCCTCACAGCATTTTATGTGCGCATCAAGCTTATCAGCAGCGCGGACAAGTCTTTTTATCTCCTCATCGCGCATTTCTGCGTATTCGGAGATGCCTTTTCTCATTTCATCGGTAAGCGTTGCGAGAAGCTTTTCTTCCGCCTCGCGCTCAATTCTCTTATACGCGTCTTTTATGTCTTTTCCGTAGTATTTTATCGGAGTGGGCAGGTCGCCCGTGAGAATTTCCGGCATATCGTGGTAAAGAGCTGACGCCGCAACGCGCGCCGGGTCGATATTTTTACCGAAAACATCGCGCGAGATTACCGCAAGAGCATTTGCAAGCACCGCGACGTGGTATGAATGCTCGGCGACATTCTCCTGCCTCGTGTTGCGCATAAGCGACCAGCGGGAGATATATTTCATTCTGTATATAAAGGCGAAAAACTTGCTCATCGGAAACTCCCCTCAAAAAAACATTTTACGAGAACATTTTATCACCGCATACGACAAAAAGCAAATAATTCTTTGCAAAAAAGACATTGTAAACAAGCCCTTATTTATGCTATACTAAATTATGATTATTTATATAGGAGAAATATGCTGTGGCAAACAAGAAAAACATAAGAAATTTCTGCATAATAGCACATATAGACCACGGCAAGAGCACTCTTGCCGACAGACTGCTTGAAGAATGCAAAGCGGTCACGGAGCGCGAGATGGAAAACCAGCTTCTTGACGATATGGACCTTGAACGCGAGCGCGGAATTACGATAAAGGCGCGCGCGGTAAGGCTTGACTATGTTTCAAAATCGGGTGAGGAGTATGTCTTAAACCTCATCGACACTCCCGGACATGTCGACTTTAACTACGAAGTCTCCCGCTCGCTCGCCGCGTGCGAGGGTGCGCTGCTCGTTGTCGACGCATCTCAGGGCATTGAGGCGCAGACTCTTGCCAACACCTATCTTGCGATAGAGCACGACCTTGAAGTTCTCCCGGTTATCAACAAGATTGACCTTCCGAGTGCTGACCCCGAGCGCGTCAAGGGCGAGATTGAGGACATCATCGGCATACCCGCCGAGGACGCGCCCGCAATAAGCGCGAAGATGGGGCTTAACATAGGCGATGTTCTTGAATATGCGGTTGAAAACATCCCCGCGCCGGGTGGAGAGGATAACGCACCACTTCGCGCAATTATATTTGACAGCAGGTATGACTCATACCGCGGTGTCATCGTTTATCTCCGCGTTATGGAGGGCGAAATCCGCCCCGGAATGAAGATAAGGATGATGGCAAGCGGGGCAGAGTTTGAAGTTGTCGAGACGGGCTATATGCTTCCGCGCGGCGAGAAGAAGACAACAAAACTCTCTGCCGGCGAAGTAGGCTTTTTCACGGCAAGCATCAAAAACGTTACCGACACGCAGGTGGGCGACACGGTTACGGGCGTTGATAACCCTGCGCCGGAGCCACTTCCGGGTTATCGCACCGTAAACCCAATGGTTTTCTCCGGTGTTTATCCGGCAGATGGCGCAAAATATCCCGACCTGCGCGATGCGCTTGACAAGTTGAAGCTCAACGACGCGTCGCTCACATACGAGCCCGAGTCCTCTGCTGCTCTCGGCTTCGGCTTCCGCTGCGGCTTTCTGGGTCTTCTCCATATGGAAGTCATCCAGGAAAGGCTTGAGCGCGAATACAACCTTGACCTTATCACAACAGCGCCGAGCGTTATCTATAAGGTAAAGAAGACCGACGGCGAAGAGCTTATGATTACAAACCCGCTCAATTACCCCAACCCGTCTGAAATCGAACGGGCAGAGGAGCCGTTTGTTGCGGCGAACATAATTGCACCTTCGGAATACATCGGCAATATTATGGAGCTTTGTCAGGAGCGCCGCGGCGAGTATAAGGACACGAAATATCTCGATGCAAACCGCGTTGAGATACACTACGACCTGCCGCTCAATGAAATTATCTACGACTTTTTCGATGCTCTCAAATCAAAGACACGCGGTTACGCTTCTCTTGACTACGAGCTTTCGGGATACCGCGTAAGCGACCTTGTAAAGCTTGATATTCTCCTAAACGGCGACGCGGTTGACGCGCTTTCGTTTATCGTCCACTCCGAAAAGGCATATGCAAGGGCACGGCGCCTTGCCGAAAAGCTTAAAGAGCACATCCCGCGCCAGCTTTTTGAAATCCCCATTCAGGCGACAATCGGAAGCAAGATTATCGCGCGAGAGACGGTTAAGGCGCTTCGCAAGGACGTTCTTGCAAAGTGCTACGGCGGCGACATCACGCGAAAGAAGAAGCTTCTTGAAAAGCAGAAGGAAGGCAAGAAGCGTATGCGCAACCTCGGCTCGGTTGAGGTGCCGCAGGACGCGTTTATGGCAGTTTTAAAACTTGACGAATGAGGTCTTTTGTATGACTGGTCTCGGTATTTATATCCACATTCCGTTCTGCGCTTCAAAATGTGCTTATTGCAGCTTCTATTCAAGGTGCGCCGGAAAGGCGGAGCACAACGAATATACCCGGGCGCTCATAAAACACATCTCAGAGGCGCAGATGAAACCGTCAGACTATGTTGTCGACAGCATATATTTCGGCGGTGGCACGCCGACGGTTATCGGTGAGAGGAACCTTATAAAAATTTTAAACACGGTTTACAAAAGCTTTAAGATAAACCCGGACTGCGAAATCACCTGTGAGGCAAACCCGAACTCGGTGACATTGCCCATGCTTAAAAAAATGCGGCGGGCGGGGTTTAACCGCATCTCCTTCGGTATGCAGTCAAAGTACCTCGCGGAGCTTCGCAATCTCGGCCGCACACACACGTTTGAGGACGTTGCGGCGGCGGTTGAAGCCGCCAAAAAAGCGAAATTTTCAAATATTTCGCTTGACCTGATGTACGGTCTTCCGTCACAGTCAGTCTCCGACTTTTTAGACTCGCTTGATGCGGCAATAGAGCTTTCTCCCACGCATATCTCCTGCTACGGTCTTAAAATTGAGGCAGGAACTCCGCTTGCAGAGCACCCGGAAACACTCCATCTCCCCTCTGACGACGAGCAGGCGGATATGTATCTCGCGGCGGTCACACGGCTTTCCGAGGAAGGCTATAAGCAGTATGAAATTTCAAACTTTGCGCGCGATGGGCTTATCTCGCGGCACAATATGAAATACTGGACGCTTGAAGACTACTGGGGCTTTGGCCCTTCGGCACACTCGCTCGTGGGGAAGAAACGGTTTTCGTATATTCCCGACACATCACGCTACATCGCGGCGCTCTCGCAGGGCGACGAGATTATAGAGAAAATCGAAACAATCAACACAAGCGAACGTTGCGGGGAATATGTTATGCTGTCTCTCCGCACAACGGAGGGTATCCGCGCGGATGTCCTCGAGAAAAAATACCTCACGCATTTTGACAAGATTGAGGAGGTCCTGCTCCGCTACTACAAAACAGGACACGCCACCTTTGACGGGCAGAGCTGGTCGCTCACACCCGAGGGCTTTTTAATTTCAAACCACATTATCGGTGAGGCACTTGACGCTCTTGAAGAGTCCGAGCATCTTGTGCGGCCGAGAAACGGATATGTAAGAAAGGATGTATAGACTATGCGCGCAGTTATAACGGTTATAGGTAAGGACACCACAGGCATTATCGCCGCAGTGTCAAATGTACTCAAAGAAAGAGACATAAACATTTTAGACATCAACCAGAGCGTTATGTCGGATATGTTCGTTATGGTTATGCTTGTTGACATTTCCCGCGGAAACGTTGACTTTGCATCGCTCTCGGACGAGCTTGTCGCGCTCGGCGACAAGATGGGTCTTAAAATTCTCGCAATGCACGAGGACATCTTCAACACGATGCACAGAATATAAGGGAGTTTTCTTTCTATGATAAATTCTTTTGACATACTTGAAACAATCAAAATGATAGAAGAGGAGCACCTCGACATACGCACCGTCACTATGGGTATCTCCCTTCGCGACTGCGCAAGTGACGACGTAAACGTTGCGGCACAGCGCGTTTATGACAAGGTGACAAAGACTGCCGAAAAGCTCGTTCCGACGGCAGAACAAATTTCCTGCGAATACGGAATTCCGATAGTTAACAAGCGCGTTTCCGTAACACCCGTGTCAATCCTTGCCGACGCTTGCACGGCAGAGGATGTGACCCCGCTTGCACGCGCGCTTGACTGTGCGGCGGAGACGCTTGGCATAAACTTCATCGGCGGTTACGGTGCGCTCGTTCACAAGGGCGAAACACGCGGAGATACAAAGCTTATAAGAACGCTTCCAGAGGCACTTTCGGAAACCGGGCGCGTCTGCTCGTTTGTGAATGTTGCAACAACCCGCGCAGGTATCAATATGGACGCAGTAAAAACACTCGGCGAGCTCGTCTGCCGTATGGCATATCTCACGCGTGAGCGCGAGAGCGTTGCTTGCGCAAAGTTCGTTGCTTTTGCAAACGCGACAGAGGATAACCCCTTTATGGCAGGTGCTTTCCATGGTGTCGGCGAGGGCGAAGCCGTCATAAACGTCGGTGTTTCAGGCCCCGGCGTTGTTCACAAGGCGATAAAACGTGCGGGCGACATAAACCTCACAGACCTTGCAGAGGTTGTAAAGCGCACGGCGTTTAAAATTACGCGTGCAGGTCAGCTCGTCGCAAAAGCTGCATCCGAGCGGCTCGGCGTGCCATTCGGAATCGTTGACCTTTCGCTTGCTCCAACCCCTGCAATAGGCGACTCTGTCGCCCACATTCTCGAAGAGATGGGGCTTTCCTCCGTCGGAAGCCACGGCACAACCGCGGCTCTCGCGCTTTTGAACGATGCTGTCAAAAAAGGCGGTGTTATGGCATCTCCGCACGTCGGCGGTCTTTCCGGCGCGTTTATCCCGGTATCGGAGGATGCAGGTATGATAGAAGCCGCCGCAAAGGGACATCTCTCCTTTGACAAGCTTGAAGCTATGACGGCTGTCTGCTCCGTCGGTCTTGATATGATAGCAATTCCGGGCGACACACCGCCCGAGGTTATCTCTGCAATAATTGCAGACGAAATTTCCATCGGCGTTGTAAACAACAAGACAACTGCCGTCCGTGTCATTCCTGCCTACGGCAAGGGTATCGGCGACTTTGTAAACTACGGCGGTCTTCTCGGCGAAGCACCGGTTATGCCGATTTCCACTTGCTCACCGAAGAAGTTCATCTCACGCGGTGGAAGAATCCCCGCGCCCATCCACAGCCAGAGGAATTAAACATATGTGCAAAAGACAGAGTGACGAATTTTATATGCGCGAAGCGCTCAGACTTGCCGAGCAGGCATACGCGCTGGGCGAAGCTCCCGTCGGGTGTGTAATCGTGCTTGACGGCGAGATTATCGGCCGGGGGTATAACCTTCGCGAAAGCTCGGGAAACCCGCTGACCCACGCGGAGATTATCGCAATCAATGAAGCCTGCGCCCAAGTCGAGAGCTTCCGCCTTGTGGGTGCCGAGCTCTTCGTCACATTAGAGCCGTGTCCTATGTGCGCCGGCGCGTGTATAAACTCGCGCATTGAGCGCGTCGTATATGGTGCAGACGACCCCAAGGCGGGAAGCTGCGGCTCCGTCGTCAATCTTTTCGACCTGCCCTATAACCATAAACCGGAGATAACCTCCGGCGTTTTGCAAGAGGAATGTTCCGCTATTCTTTCGCGCTTTTTTGCATCGCTTCGCGAGCGCAACCGTGCGCGGAAAAGAGAGAAAAACGGCGAGATTTAACATTTTTTTAATACCTTAAAGTTTTTTTGTTAACATTTTGCTTTTATAATAAAAATGTAACAGCCGAAAGGCTTTTACATAAATTTGTTATTATTCTTTTCTCTGTTACTCCTCCCCACATTCCTATTGCAAGAAAAAGAGCGGTTTGCGCACAAAAACCGCTCTTTTTCTTGCTTTTTACTTGCCTTTGTGGTATTATTATATCCATATGAACGGAAGAAGGTTTTGATTATGAAAATTTATGAAGAACTCGTAGCTCGCGGGCTTATCGCACAGGTTACAAACGAGGAAGAAATACGCGACCTCGTAAATAACGGACGCGCTACGTTCTATATCGGTTTTGACCCCACGGCGGATTCTCTCCACGTCGGTCACTTTATGGCTCTCTGCCTTATGAAAAGGCTTCAGATGGCAGGAAACCGCCCCATCGCCCTTATCGGCGGAGGCACTGCAATGATCGGCGACCCGTCAGGCCGCACGGATATGCGCTCAATGATGACACAGGAGACAATCCAGCACAACTGCGACTGCTTTAAAAAGCAGATGGAACGCTTCATCGAGTTCGGTGAGGGCAAAGCAATGATGGTAAACAACGCAGACTGGCTCCTCCCGCTTAACTATGTCGACGTTCTGCGCGAGGTCGGCACATGCTTCTCGGTAAACAATATGCTCCGCGCCGAGTGCTACAAGCAAAGAATGGAGAAGGGCCTTTCCTTCCTTGAATTCAACTATATGATTATGCAGTCTTACGACTTCTACTATATGTATCAGAAGTTCGGTTGCAATATGCAGTTTGGCGGAAACGACCAGTGGAGCAATATGCTCGGCGGCACAGAGCTTATCCGCAAGAAGCTCGGCGAGGATGCCCACGCGATGACGATTACCCTCCTTCTCAACTCTGAGGGCAAGAAGATGGGCAAAACCGCACGCGGTGCTGTTTGGCTCGACCCGGAGAAGACAAGCCCGTTTGAGTTTTACCAGTATTGGAGAAACGTTGACGACGCCGACGTTATGAAGTGTATCCGTATGCTCACATTTATCCCCGTTGAAGAAATTGACGAGATTGAAAAGTGGGAAGATAGCCGCATCAACGAAAAGAAGGAGCTTCTCGCCTATGAGCTCACAGCTCTCGTTCACGGTGAGGAGGAAGCAACAAAGGCAAAGGACGCGGCAAGAAGCTTATTTTCGGGCGGCGGAGATGACTCCAACATGCCAACAACCGAGCTTTCCGCAGCCGACATCGGCGACGGCATCGGTATTTTGGACCTTCTTCTCGCGTGCTCACTCGTTCCCTCAAAGGGCGAAGCAAGACGCCTTATCCAGCAGGGCGGCATCTCTCTTGACGGAGAGAAAGTAGAAGCCCCTGACTTCATCGTGGAAAGTGCGCGTCTTTCAGACGGCGTTAAGATCAAAAAGGGCAAGAAGGTCTTCCACAAGGCGATTATAAAATAAAAGTGCAAAACGTAAAACAACCGCAGGACTTCCTGCGGTTGTTCGTTTTATCTTCTTTTTTACGGAATTTGTTTTTGTGTTTCCCTCATAACCTCTTCGGGTGCAAGCTCTCCGAGAAGAGCTTTCCAGAGGTTTTCGGAAAGCGCCGTCTCCAATCTGCGACACAGTCCGTCATCCGGAGCGGTCGTCACTCCGGGCTCCTTGCCCCGAAGCTCAATTGCCCTCTCGTTTACTATACTCATCCATGGGTATATGGTAAGAAGCTCGTTATCGTAAAACACGCTTTTGAACGGGCTTATCTGTCCAAGCAACGAGCTGTGAACGGAAATACGGTTACTGAGCTCCCAATTGAGAAATTGCGCGCTCTCCTCAATTTGTTTTGAATGGGCATTTATTCCGAGAAGCCAGCCGCCTATGAGGGCAGATGAACCCGGAAGACGCGCAAAACGGATGTTCTGGTCCGTAAGGTCAAGCCCATCCTGCAAGTGAACATTATAGGTGGAAATCATCGCTATATTGCCTTTTGCAAATTCGCGCACCTGCTCGTCCTCTAAAAAGTCCACACAGTCAGGATATGAGTAGCAATAACTTTCGGCAAGGTTCTTTATCGCTTTGAGATTCGGAACCGAGGCCATATCAGGACCGTCTTCGCCAAAAAACTTTCCTCTGTATGACCATTGGCGGGGCAGAAACTCCGACATAATGCCGTCCGGTTTCCCGCCGACAAGACACGTTCCGTAGTCCACGGGCGACTCTTCATTGAAACGGCGCGTGAAAAATTTTGCGACGAGGTTAAACTCGTTCCACGACTGCGGCGGACGAAGCTGAATGCCATATTTTAAATAGAACTTCTTTTTAAGAAGCGGATCGTCAAAAAGGTCTCTGCGGTAAGCCAGCATCTGATATCCGACAAGGACAGGCAGTGCATAAACGTCTTCGCCTGCCGCCTCAGAGAGGATATAGCTTCTTACATCACGGATATAACGCGGCAAAATCTCGTCTAGGTCGAGTAGGGAATTGAGTTTGCAAAACGCGTTTTCCTGTTTGAGCTGTGCAAGCGAGTGCATATCCGCCATAATTATATCGTATTCATCAGACTTTCTCCGGGTATTTTCGGGTATTATCCGCATAAGCTCCTGCTGTGTTGCCGTTATTACGGAAACGGCAATGCCTGTCTGTGCGGTGAAGTTCCCGCAGAGCTTTTTAATTGCATTACTGATGTTTGATTCAAGGAGCAGAAGCTTCAGCGTCTTCCCGCGCCCGGGATTTGCGGCAGACGTTTCTTCTTCCTCAAAAAGCTTTAACGCATCACTGTGCGGAGCAATCGTCACCATTCGCGTGTCAAAGGTTGCAGGCTTTGTCATATTCTCAAAAAGAAGCTCTGTCGCCTGAATTCCGCACTGAATAGAGTCACGGCTGAGATATGAGATGCTGTCGTCACGGTGCTTATACCAACTGTCTCCCGAGAGCGCGTAGATTTCAACATCCTTTATATCGAGAAGCGCACATATTTCAGAAACTGTTTTCGCAAGATGTGCCGCCGACACGATAAGAGAGTTTATCCCCTCCGGCAAATTGCACAAGTGATTTATGAGCCCCGAAAAAGCTCTTTCCTTGCTGAACTCCGTTTCAAAAATCACAGGCTCTGCCTGTTCCGAAACGCCAAGAGCGTCGAGATAGCCCTGTTTGCAGTCCGCCTCAGAGCCAAGATAGCAGTTTCCGCAAATCAGACCTACCTTCCGCCTCTTTCGTATCAGCATTTTTGTAAGGTTTCCGACAATGCGGCTGTTGTCAAAGCGGACTATGTTGTGTTCGCTGTCTATCGGATAATGGTCCACAAAAACGATCGGCACACCCGTTGCGTTATAGTGAGAAATAAGCTCGTCGTTCAGATTTGAAGATATGACAATAATTCCGCTTACGCTAAGCTGCATAAGCTCTTCTATTTCTTTATATTCCTCATTTGCGCTTCCTGCGATTTTCAGAATCGGCTGACACTTACTTTCCTTACAGACACGGTTTACTCCTTCATATATCTGATGGTAGTGACTGTTGAGAGCATTGACGACAACGCCTATAAAGCTGATTTTTTTCTTGCGCAGATTCATCGCAAGAAAATTCGGGTGATAGTCAAGCTCTTCCATCGCCTTTATAACCTTCTGGTGCAATTCTTCCGACACCGAGGTTTTGTTGTTTAAAATATTTGATACCGTGGAAACCGAAACTCCCGCTGCGCGCGCAACATCCTTAATGTTGGACATAATACCCCTCATTTTCGGTTATTGTAAAACCCCAAAGAAGAAGCCTTCTTCGGGGTTTGTTCTGGCTTGATATTATTCTTCCTCAGGCTTATCCATAAGGGAGAGCGGATAGTATCCGAGCTCTTTTACCTTAAAGCCGTTTGCTTTATATTCTTCGTAGTCAAAAGCATCAAGCTCATCCATAGAAAGCTTATGGAACTCATAGAAGTTCGGCCACCATGTGTAGTCGCTTCCGAGAGATGCGCTGAGGTATGTATCTGCAATCGCCTTGCCCATTTCAGGAGCAACGTAGAACGCGCCCATAGCAAGAACGTTAACGCCGTTTCCCGTGATTGCACGGCGGGCAGCTGCAACAGATTCAACAACACCTGCATGTACGCCCGGGCACTTTGAAGCGGCAATATGTATGCCCATACCTGTTCCGCAGAAGACAAGTGCGCGTTCAAACTCTTTTTCGGTAATCATAGAGCCGACGCGAAGCCCGATTCTATGGAACATAAGCTTCGGATCTTCCGGATCATCCGGATTCTGAACACCGATGTCGGTAATCTTCCAGCCCTTACCTTCAAGGTAGGTCTTAACAACATTTTTAAGCGGACATCCCGCAAAGTCAGCAGCCATCAAAAGTTCTTTATTCGCAATCGTTTTCATATAAACAAGTCCTTTCTTTTCATATATGATTATGTTTATATATTATCACAACCGCATACTCTTTTCAAGCATCGGTTTTGCTCCGCCGTCAGAATTTTGCGATTTCCGGAACCCACTGCATATCGCGGTCAAGCGGATATATCGGACGCGGAACGTTATGGAAGTCACAGTCGGTCATTATCTCACAGGTGGATCCCTTCGTCAGAAGCATCATAAAATCTTTGGCAACATCATAAAGCTCGGGCCAGAGATACCCGATTTTGACAACAATTACACGATAGTCCTCAGGCTTTATTCCGAATTCGTCAAAAAAGACCGTATCTCTGATGAATATGCGCTCCGTACTCAGAAGAACGTCAATTCCGTCAATGCCGAGAAGTACAGATTCCGTTGCCACGTTTCCCGGCCACATATGCAACCGACCGCGGGCTTTGAACACGGCAGAAACCGTTACTGCTGTGCTCGCAGGGTCCAGCTTTCCGCCTATCGTACATTCAAGCGTATCTCCTTTATTCAATCCCCTGCACGATGCTATCACCTCTGCATCTGCAATTCCCGCAATAAGGACCTTTTTCGCCCCGCGTTCTATGAATTTTGCGAGAACTTCCGCATTATCACCCGAGCCTCCGCCGGAAACATTATCTCCGGAATCACTCAGAAAAACAGGGCTTACAGGTTGGGAAAGAGCCCAGTCTATGCCCTCATCCGGATATGCTGTCGTCGCACGGAACTTAAAGTCACCTCGAACACGCCAGAATTCTGCCGCAAGTTCGCACGCCGCCTTTTCTGCTTCGGCCCCACGGCCGGGGGCGGGAATTGCAACTATCGCGCCACCGGCACAGAGAGCATCCACCCAGGGGTTTCCGAGGAAGATGTTCAGACACAGCATATCGCTCTCTTCTTCCAACTCCAACAGCTTTCCGATCAGCTCATTTCCGGGATATATATCGGTGGTCATAGAGTCACCGTCGGCTATTATCGGAACTTTTACGATAATCGGCTTCGGCAGATATTTGTGTTCGATACACGAAATAAGAAGCTTTGCCGCACGAAGATGGGTTTCTTCAATATCAATATGCGGTGCTGTGCGATAACCGCAAATGATATTTACATACTTTGCAATGCGCGGGTCAACGTCTGCATGAAGGTCAAACGACACGGCAAAAGGAACATCGGGGCCTATCTTTTCGCGGACTGCTTTTGCAATCGCAAGATCTCCGCTGCCTGTGCCGACAACGTCCATTGCACCGTGCAGACGCAAAAAGACACCGTCGATTTTACCCTCCGGAAACGCATTCAACAAGTCGTTGAGAATGCTTTCGAAATCCTCGCGGATTACGCTTCCCCCCGGTACAGCCTCTGCGTGTAAGGTATGGACAACCTCACAGCCGTGTGCCGTCATATAGTCATACGCAAGATTTCTCCCTGTGTCGTCACGTCCGACAGACACAGAAAAATCTTTCCGCGAAGTCAACACAGCTGTCAATGAATTGCTTTCAAGCTCAAAGGAACCGTATACAATCTTTTTTTTCATAAAAATCGCCTCTTACCGATAATTTTTCTCCATATCCACAGAAAGGATAAGAGGAAGTCCCCCCTTATCCTTTTTATGTAGCGATGATTTAGAGCTCAACTACCTTGATGCCCAACTGCTCAGCAAAGAGTTTGAGGTCCTTGCCGATGTGTGCCGGGCATGCGATTGCGTGGTGTGCAAAACCGTTCTGGATGACGTTTCTGTAATACTCGCGAACAGGCTTGTCAACCTGGACAATGCAGGTGGATTCTGCAACTTCAAGCGGCTTTGTATCCGGAATGATGCCTTCGCTGATGAACATCTTCCAGTCGCCGGAGTGGCTGATGATATGGCAGAGAGTTACAGGGCCCGGGCCAAATGTTGCTTCAAGGCCCGGAGCTTTGCCTTCCCAGCCCCACTCTTCACAAGCCATTCCGAGCTTGACCTTGCGGTCCTTACGTGCAGAGCGCGGGTCTACGAAACCGTGACCGAGCAGGCAAACTGCGTTGAGGTCCTTGTCGATTTCTTCCCATTCGCCGAAAAACGGAGTGATGCCGCCGCTCATATCCTTCATAACCTTGCAGATGATAAGACCCAAGATATCGCCTTCTGTTACGCAGATAGCCTGGTCGTTTTTGAGGATGTTTGCAAGACCGAGGTAAGAAGTTGTCTTGAATTCCGGCTCGATGAAGTGCTGTCCGAGAAGTGCGAGACCGTCAAGCTTGTATGTCTCGATAAGGTCGCTCATAGCAACGCCGAGACGTGCAGCCTGCATAAGGTCAGCATCTGTGAGGCCATCAATGATTTCAAACTCAGCCTTGGCTTCGTTTACCATAGCAACAACGCGCTCATCCTGCGGGTCAATTCCGTCAAAGATTTTGCGGAGGTGCTTGATGTCAATGTCCATAATATGCGGACCGAGCTTACCGTTGATGTCTGTCTTATCATACTGGAAGTCATACATACCACGGAGAATATGACCGATAAGACCGATGTTCCAGAAGTGGAGGTCGCGGATTGTCTTGCGAACCTTTACCCAGCGAAGGATATCTTCCTGAACTTCCGGATCGTCGATGCAACCGACGACAACTTCATACGGCATAAATCTCTTCATTTTGTTAAGACCGCAGCCAACCTGTGTAACGCCCATAGGTCCTGAGTTACGGCAAGCACCTGCATAGCCTTCTTCATAGTTTAATGTGTTGCGCTCCTGAGAAGCGAAAAGGAGAACAGGTGTGCTTTCCGGAACATGGAGAAGAGCCTGGTGAACGAGATAGTCTGTTGTGTAGGTTCCCTCTGCGATGATGATAACATCAACACATTCCTTCTTGAATGTCATACCTGCGTCGTTAGACTCGTCGAGAGTCTGGATGAATCCGGGGTAAACAAGGTCGCAGTGCGGAGCAAGGATGTCAGCAATGTGGTCCATATTTGACTTGACCTTGTCACCGAGACCCGGGTACATACGGAAAAACTCAAAGTAACCTGTTGCAAGCAAGCCTACCTTTAAATCTCCCAATTCCAGACGCTTGGAAATCAAGTCGCCGGACTTACCGCCGCCGACAATTTCGAAGGACTGAATATATTCGTCGCTTCTTGTTGTTGCAGTACGCATTTCTGCCATAATAAATTTCCTCCTTAAATATTTAGTCTTTCTTTGGACTTACAAATGTATACTTCAAACCCGTCATACGGGCAAAAAGTCTTAATTCTTCAACCCAGTCGCCGACAAGTCCTATCCAGTGGTGGCCCGTGCCTGCCTGAGCAAGCACATCGGGCATTGTGCGGACATCTCCGTCAAACCTGAGCGCGAGCGGATTTCCCTCATAGCCGGAATTATCCTTTACGCTTTCGCCGCGCATAACGCTCAGGCGCAGCTCGTCGCTTCCGTTCATAAGATTGACGAGTGTTACCGTGCCGGGCATCTCTGTTTCATAAAATACGCTCAGGCCGTCATTTGTTTCAATTGAACGCTTTAAGCTGATGTTTTTCGGACAACCCGCAAGCTTTGTTGCTCCCGCGCCGCAATGTGAAAACATAATTGCGTTGCGCTCGCGGTCAAGCTGCAAAAAGTCTCCGTTAAAGGCAGGCTGACCGGTAAGCCATCCCACCATCGTCATCAGAATCGTAGCGTGCAGATCGCCCTCACAGCCTGCACCTATACATTCGTCGTTGAGCATACTTATGCCAAGGCAGATCTTTGCTTTCAGGTTCGGGAAGCAATTGAGAGAATATCCCTGCAACTTCTTCTGCTCAACCTGAGCCCTTGCCGCCATATAATAACGGATGGACAGAAGGCCGTCCTCATCGCGGACATCAGCACAACCAACGCAGGGGTGAAACTTCTCCCATCTGTCGCGGATTTCGTCTTCGTTCTGCTTTTCCGCTTCCGCATAGAAATCCTCAATCGGCATATTGACGATTGTAACGCCAAGTTTCCTGTCGAGAAGATATTCGTTTGCCGCCATACTGTACATAATTTCAGGCTTGTGCCCCGAATATCCGAACCGCGCGCCATAAAGGCAGTTTTTAAGCATAGCCGCTCTTGAATAGTGGAAGAGCTGTTCCAGGCAGTATGAATCGTCAATTTCTCCGGAGACAACGCAACAATCGCGGCCCAGAGTTTTCAGAGATGCTGTAATGAGCGGTGTGCAAACCATTGATATACACGTAACCTCACGGTCGTGTGCCCATATAAAGGTCGGCTTTGTGCACGCTTTTGTGAGCTCTGTCACAAAATAGTCTGCAACAAATGTCGTAAGGAAAACCACCAGGCAATCAACGTTTTCCTTTTCAAGCATCTTGCCCGCTTCGAAAGCCTCCTCCGGAGAAAAAACAGCCGGAGCCGCCACAACGTCATATCCTGCCTTTTTGAGCATCTCTATTCCTTCAAGGCGCTTGCTTTTGCACATCTCGTCGCCAAGAAAATATCCGGGGAGTGCCATGGCAACAAACCCGAGCTTCGGTGTCTTTCCCTTCATATAAACACATCCTTTTTGTGGGATAGGATTCTTTTTCAAAAATATCATAAACAAAATTCAAAGTCAACGATTTGAAGAGACATTACCCGAATCAATAGATTTATCGTATTGTGTATCGTTACACGAGGAAAAATTGTTCCTGGTATCCGCTTTTTTCTATGAAACAATCTTTATTTCTGCACGGTCTTACAGGCACGAACGGCCGGAAAGACAGTTATAATAAAAAACGTTTTTTGCTGTTTTAAATTAGAATTCTCTATTTGAAACAGCAAGATTTTGTGATAAAATAGGTTCACAGACAAAAAAGTGGCAAAAACGATAGGTGTATTTATTATGGAAAAGAAAATTCGTGTCGGCGTCGTTGGTCTCGGACACCGCGGCCGTGAGCTTTTAAAACTTTCAGCAACGTTTGACTGTGTTGAAATTGTTGCAGCTTGTGACATCAGGCCTGTCAACTGGTATGAACAGCAGTGGCTTTCCACCTCCCCTCTTTCAGATATGTTCCCTGAAACTACATTCTACGAAAGCTACGATAAAATGCTCAATGAGGCTGGGCTTGACGTTGTAATCGTTGAGACAGGTGCTGATATTCACGCCGAATTTTGCATAAAGGCTCTTGAAAAGGATATAAACGTTTTATCTGATATCCCCAACGTTGCAAGCCTCAAAGAAGCAGAGCTTCTCTGGAATGCGGCGCAAAAGTCAGAAGCTATCATTTCAACGGGAGCAAACCCCAACTATCAGAAATTCACCTTCTTGCTCAACGAATTCTACGATAAAGGACTTCTCGGCAAACCCTACTGTATGGAAGCTGAATACATCCACTGGTCTCTTGCAGGTTCTGCCGAAAGAAAACACCTCAACGAAAACGGTGACTGGCGCAAACTTCTTATCCCCATTCGTTACTGCACACACTCTCTTGGTCCGCTTCTTACGATTGTTCACGAGGAGCTTCGTTATGTTTCCTGTTTCGGTACGGGCTATCATTCCGACGAGCCTGACAGCATCAGGAAAGACGATATGATGTGTGCACAGTTCAGGACCGAATCGGGTGTCGTTGTACGTCTTATGCGCAACGGAAGATGCCGTGCGAAGATAGGACACCATAACTACCGTGTATTCGGCACAGAGGGCTATATGGAAAGAGTTGAGCGTATGGACAAGATGGTCATTCGCTATAACTCTATGAAAGAGCTTGATACGGACCTTAAAGAAACCGGCGGTGAATATATGCCTCCCGCTTATGCAGATAACGAAAAAGCAGTCGGTCACGGCGGTATGGACTACGCTATGCTCGACTACTTCTATAAGGCAATCGCGGCAGGCGACGCGCCTCCCATTTCCTTGAAGCAGGGATTTGAAATGACACTTCCCGGCATATATGCTGAGGAAAGCGCAAAGAGAAACGGACAGGTTCTCCGGATGAAATATCCCTGGGATGAAGATTGGTCCACAGAAATAGAATAACGGAGAAATCCAAGAGTCCGAATGTCTGAAAAAACAAAACAGACACACCCACGGCGGTGCAGCTTAGGGATAAATCGCCGTATGGTGTGTCTGTTCTTTCTGGCGGAGACGGAGCTCTGCTATTCATATGCACAATAATTAAAAACTACCCCTGCGGTTTTTCGCAGGGGTAAAGCAAACGAATGTTAGTTTAGATCATTCTGTATACGGATATATAGTTATATCGGGCAGAAGTCTGTCGCCTTTTTGATATGTGCCACCGTAGTCACCGACAAAAATAACGGTAAATTTATTAGCACCTCGCACAAGCTTAAATCTGTCACTTCCCGTTTCTTTATCGTAGGCATAGATGCTTCTTTCTTTTAAAAGCTTTCCTTCATCCAAAAGGAAATGTCCTCGGATATAAACATCGTAATCAATTTTGCTTTCTATTGTCAGGTCACATTCTATGTATACTTTTTCATCTTCAACCCTGAAGTCCATAAAAAAGCTCTTATCGTAGTCTATTTCTGTTCTCTGCATACGTGAATATTTTGTATTGTGCCAGAAGTATGGCCATATGTCATTATCAGCATTGCCACCCAGGGCAGTCCAGACGCATTCTCCCCACTTGTCATATATCCACTTGTCTCCCCTTTTTTTGAAGATCAATACATTACCCATAGAATAATTTTCACCTATACAATAAAGCTCCGCCGATTCTTTACCATATGACATAACTTTAAAAGATTGTGTTTTAGGAATTAAACTGTTTTGCTTATAAGGTTCTTCAAGATCAAACTCATATGAATACCTTGCTGTGAGGTATTCACATTTTATAATCGGAATCCCCCAAACTATGAAAATAACGACAAGAATAACAGATATGAACTTCGGGAAAAATTTCATGTTAAACTAACTCCTATTCTATGCCTAATAAATATTGCAAATATGGATAATTTGCTTTTGCAAAATCACCAAACTCAGTCGATACCGGCGAATTGTTAATTCCTTTTTCTCCACCATATTCTCCAATGTTGTACAATGTAGCTAAAATTGCGGTATCTCCTGATATTTCCGGATATTCTTCACTCCACATATTTTGAATCATAGCCAAATATGCCGCGGCATAATTTATGTTCGTTTCGGGGTCTTTTAACTTGTGATAAATCTCATTGTCGCGACTATAAGAATCTGACCAATATACCGATTTGCCTGTAAAAGGGTTTCTAAAAGCATAGTTTATTGCTTCACTATCATAAGTTGTTGGCATACATCCTGCATCTTCCACTTTTTTTGCAGTCGAGACTCTCACTTGACCTGAACCTACTGAACAATCCATACCCAAAAACGATTGAGTCATATCCTCAAGATCTTCGGTAATTGTTACATTGTTAGCTTGTTCTGTATAAATGCACGCAGCAAGAATAGCAGGGTTAACTCCATGCCTTTTGGCAGCAGATTTTATAAAGTCTGCATTTTCAACAATAACATCGGTTGCCTTGCGAGTTTTCCACACGGATTTACCATTCATTTCAGCATTTTCACTAACTTTTTTCTCATATTGCTCTTTTTTAGCTTTTCGCTGTGCAGCGGAATAGTCGCCGTTTTCAAACCACATTGTCGGTTTTTTATCATTTGAAAATTGTGTTATGACAAGTTCTTCTTTCGGGTCATGCGTGCCGATGGACTTGTATTCGTTTTTGGCATTCAGATTGCGATTACGGGTCATTAAACGCTTCGAAGAAATCATCATAGTCCTTTTCTGTTACGTTGTCTCCGACTATTTTTACGTTTGATCCGAATGGGTCATAAGTTTTGGTTTCAGCTTTTGTCTGCGTTCCGTAAGTATTGTTACTTGGTATTTTTCCCGGTTCGTAGTCCATAAAAGTTTTTTGTTTTTTATTAAATAAATTTTGTTTAATCATTCTTTTATACCTTTCTATTATAATTTATTTGTATTGTTTTTTCAATATAAAGCAGACGCTTTGTGCGCACGGAGCGGCCTTTATGAATCGTGCGCAAATTTACAGAGGTTCACCCTAAAAGCATCATTGACGCATATTATATCACAGAATTTAATTTTTGTGTTGCCAAGTTTTTGCCAACTTTTTGAGAATAGAGAAGAGTGAAAAAGTAATAGTGAAAAGCAAAAGTCCGTACACTTTCGTGTACGGACTTTTTGGCGGAGAAGGGGAGATTCTACCCGTTTGCGGTGCCCGAAGACTCGAAGCCTCCGCTTCTCGCTTTTCGACCGCGGCACAACCCTGTACCCTCCCTTTATCCGCCACAGGCGGCGGTCGGGCTCGGTTCCCCCTTGCCGCAC
>JAFYPW010000015.1 GCA_017559985.1 Oscillospiraceae bacterium
AGTTAGCTATGTTTATATTTTATTTTAAAGGTTTCTTTGTGTCAAGAAAAAAAGGTAGCAGGAGGTGCGGTAAATGGGTGAGGAGAAGAAAGTCTCTCCGCTTTTTAAATTTGTTAAATGGTTAATATGGCTGTTTTACATTAAAATGGAAGTTGTCGGAAGAGAAAATCTTCCGGAAGGAGAATGCGTTATAGTAGGTAACCATACACAGATGAACGGCCCCATAGCCTGTGAACTGTATTTTCCGGAAAACCGATACACCTGGTGTGCGGGACAGATGATGAATATAAAAGAAGCACCTGCCTATGCTTACACCGATTTCTGGTCGCAAAAACCCGTGTATGCCCGCCCCTTCTACAAGCTCCTTTCTTATGTGATTGCGCCGATAGCATCGTTTCTCTTCAACAACGCAAACACAATTCCCGTCTACCATGACAGCCGCGTCTTCACGACATTCCGCGAAAGCGTGAGGAAGCTGGAAAGAGGGGCAGGAATAGTTATTTTTCCCGAATATGATAAAAAGTTCAATAACATTATCTACGACTTTCAGATAAACTTTGTAGATGTTGCGAGGTTTTATTATAAAAAGAGCGGAAAAGCGATAAAGTTTGTTCCGCTCTACATCGCGCCGAAGCTTAAAACAATGTATCTCGGAAAGCCGGTTGAGTTTTCGCCCGATGCTCCGATTGAAGATGAGCGCCGCCGTATAGCGGATTATCTGATGAAGGAGATAACACATATTGCCCGCGCTCTGCCGTGCCATACGGTAGTGCCTTACCGAAATATCAAGAAGAAAGAGTATCCGAAGAACAAAGCAGTGGAGGATGAAAAATGAAGACCCCCGTGGTAAACTATAAAAATTTCAGGCTTTCAAAGATTAACACGCCTGAGTTTTTTCACTTAAAGCTTCTCCTTGGATGGGTGGCTTATTTCGTGCTTTATTTTCTTACGGAAAATTTAATCCCGCAGGAAATGTGCCACATTATCCACTCTCCGCTTGACGATATCATACCGTTTTGCGAATTGTTTTTAATTCCGTATGTATTCTGGTATTTTCTCATAGTAATATCGCTTCTTTTCTTTCTGTTCTATAATGTGCAGAACTTCAAAAGATTGCAGACTTATATAATGATAACACAGGTTGTTGCAATGGCGGTTTATATAATTTATCCGAACTGCCAGAATCTGCGCCCCGAAGTTTTCCCGCGTGACAATTTTCTGACTGACGTTATGGGCTTCATTTATTCCATCGACACAAACACGGGCGTATGTCCATCGCTTCACTGCGCATATTCCATCGCAATGGCTTCCGTGTGGATGAGAGAGGAAAGAGTATCAAAAATGCTTCGCGCACTAATAGCCCTCGTGGCAGTTGTCATCTGTCTTTCAACAGTGTTTGTAAAGCAACATTCCGTGGTGGATTTTTTTGCTGCAATCCCTGTCTGCATACTCGCGGAAATAATAGTTTTCAAGGTGTTGAAATTATAGAAAAAACATCGGCGGTTCAAATTGAACCGCCGATGTTTTTTGCTTACCGTTTTTCGGATATCTGATTTACCGGTGTGTCAAGAATGTTTATTGAAACCATACCGATTCCGTTGTCTGACATATGGCGGAGAATTCTCGAAAGTGCACTTGTTGAAGCATCCGAATCCGTCAGCGTGAACACGGCGTAGTTTGAAGCGCTTTTAAGCTGTGTCACTGCGGAGTTGTATATGCGTGAGGAAGTTGTGCCCGAGGGGGTATATGTCTGGTCCCAGAGACGGAGACCCCCGGCAATCAGTGCCTCAACATTTTCCTTTGTCATGCTTCGTGTTCCTTCGGGCGGGCGGACGAGACGTGTTTTCGTTTTCGCAACGTCGAACAGATGTTCGTTTGCAGAGTCAATATCCTCACGCGAGGAAGATAAAATGCCTATTGTATGTCCGCCGGAAACCGCGCGGCGAAGCTCGTTTTCACAGTTCGCGATTGCTGAAGGAGAAACGAAGAAAGTTGCCCACTTGCCGAAGCGCGAGAGATTGTCCAGAATCTGTTTTAAGTTTTTACCGTTTGAAATGTTAAAGGTGAGCCGTATGTTCTTTTTTGAGGCGGAATTCTGGATATCCTGCCCGTCTTTTTCGTTGTTTTTCTGTGCGTTATATGCCTGCAACAGATCAGGAATTGCATTCTTTGCAATATACTGGAACATATTATCGGGGATATCTGACACCCTCTTTATTCGTATGAGCGGAATGTCGGAGATGAAGGAGTATTCAAGACCGAGCATCTGTGCCGTAAACTGAACGGGGACATAAACCGTTCCGCCTGAGGAGAAGGACACTGCCTTGTAAGGTATTTTTTCTGCGGAGGTATATGCGGTTGTTGAGTTTAAGTCAAAAATAAGAGTGGTATCCCATGTGTAGAGAACGAGAATTCTTTCAGCGGAGTTATAGGAACTGCTGACGTTTACAGTTCCCTTGGTAAAGCACTGATAGTCGATGTACCATACTCCGTTTGATTTGATGGGCATAGCATTTGTGAGGGGAAGAACGGTGTTACCCGCCGCAACGAAAACCTCGCCCTCGGCACCTGACGGAAGAGCGAAAAGCAAAACCGAAAAGCACAGAACGAGAATGAGAGATATAATCTTTTTCTTCAAGCGGAACACCTCCTTTTGTAAAACTAATTATACATTTTTATAATATTTTTTGCAAGGCTCTCTTCTGTAATATTTCCTTCGTGTTTAACATATTCTGCCATATGAATTACGGGAGGTGGAAAATGGAGAAGCTCATATCGGCAATTTCAGAGACAGTGTGGGGTTTTCCCATGCTTGTTCTTGTTCTGGGGTGTGGAATATATTATACATTCCGTCTTCGGTTTTTGCAGATAACGAGGTTTCGCGAATGGACGAAGGAAACTTTCGGGACATTCTGCGGCAAGAAAAACGCTGCTCCAAAAGAGGGAGTATCGCCGTGGAAAGCAGTCTGCACTGCGCTCGCCTCGTCTATCGGCACGGGCAATATAGCAGGTGTTGCAACTGCGATAGTGTCAGGCGGAGCGGGCGCGGTCTTCTGGATGTGGGTTGCTGCGTTTTTCGGTATGGCGGTGAAGTACGCAGAGATTTTTCTTGCGGTAAAATTCCGCTCTTCCGGTCAGGACGGCTTCTACGGCGGCCCGATGTATTATATCGAAAAGGGAATCGGGAAAAGCTACCGCCCCCTTGGTGCAGTGTTTTCCGTGGCGGGCGCATTTGCCTGTATCGGTATGGGTGCTATGAGTCAGGCAAACTCAATATCATCTGTTGTTTGCGCGCAAAACGGTATACCTGTTTACGTGGTGGGAGTTGTGATAGCTTCAATAGCGGCGGTTTCACTTGCGGGCGGAATAAAAAAGACAGCACAGATTTCAAGTGTCCTGGTCCCTTTTATGGCAGGGGCGTATATTCTGGGCGGTGTGGTCGTAATTGTTTTCAATCCCGCACGCGCAATTTATGCGTTTTCTGAAATATTGGGCGCCGCGCTCACCCCGAAAGCCGTATACGGCGCCGCTGCGGGGGAAATGTTCGGCAGGGCTGTAAGATACGGTGTTTCCCGAGGTGTATTTTCGAACGAAGCAGGGCTTGGCAGCGCACCGATAATTCACGCCGCGGCAAATGCAAGAAGCCCTGAAAAACAGGGCTTCTGGGGAGTATTTGAAGTTTTTGTCGACACCATTTTAGTGTGTTCGGTAACTGCCGTCGTTCTGATTATGTCCGGCGTTGACAGAGGCGCGGCGGACGGGGCAGGGCTCGTAAGCCTTGCTTTTTCGGAGTTTTTCGGTCCTTTCGGCGGCGTGTTTGTCGGCTTTGCAACGGTTATGTTTGCAATCTCCACAATCCTCGGCTGGTCATATTACGGGGAAATGTGCGTTTCATATCTTACGGGGCAGAGGAGAGTCGCAAGAAAGCTTTACCGGATAATTTTTGTTCTGAGCACATTTGTCGGTGCAATAACGTGTGCAACGCAGGTCTGGGAAATTGCAGATATGTTCAACGGAATAATGATGATTCCGAATCTCATCGCGCTTATCCTTCTTTCCGGTGTCGTGACAAAAAAACTATAAGAGCTGTTTTAAATTTTCTATTTCGTATGTCGGGGAGAAATCAAATGTGTTTTTCTGTCTTTTGGGATTATACCAGCAGGTGTCGATGCCGCAGTTTACTCCGCCGAGGATGTCGGAGGTGAGTGAGTCGCCGATAATTATCACGCGGCTTTTTTCGGGATTTCCGATTTTTTCAAAAACACGGCGGAAAAACTCCTCCTTCGGCTTTTGCACACCTATCCCGGCAGCAGTAAAAATGCCGGAAAAGAACGGACGGAGCGGGCTTCTTTCATATCTTTTAAGCTGAACGCTTTCGGTTCCGTTTGTGATTATATAAAGCGTGTGCTTTTTTGAAAGTGTCCGGCAAACCTCGGAAGATTCGGCAAACGGCGAGCATTGGTCTGAGAGTGCTTCAATGTAAAGCGAGTTTATCCGCTCGGGGGAAAGCTCAATGTCGGAAGCGGCTGAAAATCTCATAAATCTCTCAATGAGCGGGCCGTGCGCGTGTGTGATACCGCGCTCAAACTCTCGCCACACATCAGAGTTTATGTTGCGGTAGAGCAGGTAGTTTTCCTCGTCAATGCACACGCCGTATGCTTTAAAAGCTTCAAAAAGAGCACATTTTTCGTGGTTGTCGTGGGAGTATAGGGTGTTATCCGAATCAAAAAGGATAATGTCGTATTTTGAGAGCATAAGCCTCCTCCTATCTGGAAAGTCGCGGCGGAAGTGCGCGCATTCGCGCAGAGCTTATAAGCCCGAGTGCCATATAAACGGCAAGGACGCTTGACCCGCCGTATGAAAACAACGGCAGGGTAAGTCCGATAACGGGCATAAGCCCTATGCACATGCCTATGTTTTCGATTGTTTGAGCAATAAGCATTGCCGAAACGCCGGCGCAAATCAGATATGACGAGAATGAGGACGAGCGCATTGAAATATTGAGCGCGCGGGCTATGATCAGTGAAAGAAGAACGATTATTACAAGACAGCCCAGAAGCCCGAGCTCCTCGCCGGCAACGGAGAAGATGAAGTCGGTCTGTTTTGCGGGGAGATATCCGAGCTGAGTCTGCGTACCTTCGCCGAGCCCGCGGCCGAACAACTGGCCTGAGCCTATTGCGATTTTACTCTGTATTGCGTGATATCCGCGGCCGAGAGGGTCAAGCTCCGGGTTAAAAACAACAAGCACACGCATTTTTTGGTCGGGGCGCAGAACGAATTTCCATATGAGCGGAGACATTGCGGCAAGAGCGGCAAATGCGCCCGCAAACCAACGCAGCTTAATTCCCGCACAGAACATCATAACGACGAAGATTACAAGATAAACAAGAACACTTCCGAGGTCTGATGAAATTACATATAAAAGAGCAATCGGAACGAGCGCAGAAGCGGCGAGTCCAATAATGCTGAGCGGAGAATTCAGCCTGTCTTCGAGTGAGTTTATCTGCCCTGCAAAGGCGACAATGAAGAGGATTTTTCCAAGCTCTGCCGGCTGGATACCGATTGAGCCGAAGCGTATCCAGGCACGGTTTCCCGTCTCTTCACTTCCCGTTCCGAACGGGATGAGAATGAGAACAAGAACGAGGTTTAAAATATAGACATATTTCCACCACGAGCTTACGGAGTCAAGGTCAAGCCAGGAGATGAGAAGGTACAGCGCGATGCCGAGAAAGGTTGTGATAAGCTGAACTTTTATAAAACTTCCGCTTCCCATACTCTGTGTTGCACTGTATATGAGAATCATACCAAAGGCAGATGCAAAGAGAGCAACGCAAAGAAGCTTTGCATCTATCTGTCTGAAAAAGTTTTTCAGATGTTTGATGAAATCTGACAAGAAATACACCTCCCGGTTTCAGATAATTATATATTACCACCTATCAGCAAAAAGGTCAAAAGTTTTATATATAAAATATACATATTAAATGGACAACGTAAAAACTTTGTGCTATACTATAATATAAATTATTATAGACATTTTTACAGAGAGGGAGATTTGCCGTGGATAACCGTTACGGAAAAAACAGCGAGCCGAGATATACTTTATGCTTCGTTGCAATGTTTTTGTTTGCTGTTATGGCGTTTTTGTCCGCAGACATAAAGGTTGCGGTTTTTGAGCTTTCGCTTTCCATCGCGGTGCTTCTCATTTTTATATTTACCGAAACTGTCCGCAGCAATAAGATGAAAAAGTATATAGAGCGCACGATGGAAGAGATAAACTGCGCAAATAAAGATGCGGCAACAAGCTTCCCTACACCGGCGGCAGCCATAAAGCTTGATTCGAACGAAATAATCTGGGCAAATTCCGCCTTCGGGACTATGGTGGGGGATACAGACCATGTTTTCGGAGAGCGCTTGTTTGACCTTGTGCCGGAGTTTGACATTGTCTGGGCGGCAGAAGGAAAGAACGAATGTCCCGCGGCGATTGACATAAACGGTAAGACCTACCGTATTTACGGAAGCATTTTCCGCGGCGATGATGATGAGCCAAATGGTGCGGTGCTCACGCTCTGGTGGCTTGATGTTTCGGAATATACCAACAGCATAGATGAATTCAACAAATCAATGCAGACCGTTTCTGTCATTGTCATAGATAACTACGAAGAGCTTATAAACGGATTAAACGACTCTGAACGCTCGCTTATGATCGCGCGCGTTGACAAGAGGCTCAATGAATGGGTTTCTTCATCGGGCGGCATATTCGTAAAATACGAGCGCGATAAATATCTCTATATTTTCGAAAACAGATATCTCGGAGAATATATTGCTCAGAAATTCTCGATTCTTGATTCCGTGCGCGAGATAGAGAGCAAGAACGGAATTAAAGTGACACTCAGTATAGGCATCGGTAAGGATGGACAGAGCTTCAAGGAAAACCACCATCAGGCACGCCTTGCGATAGATATGGCACTCTCGCGCGGCGGTGACCAGGCGGTAATCCGCAATAAGTTCAATTTTGAATTTTTCGGCGGTGGTTCACAGGGAGTGGAAAAGCGGACAAAGGTAAAATCCCGCGTTATGGCAAATGCACTTGCAGAGCTTATCCGCGACAGCTCCGGTGTTATGGTAATGGGGCATAAAGGCGCAGATAACGACAGTATAGGTGCGGCGGTGGGCATCGCGTGTATCGCAAGAAAGATCGGCAAACCCATATCTGTTGTCGTTGGCGCAAAAACAAGCGCAGACAGTCTTGTCAAGAGATTGAAGGCGGAAGAAAAATACGGCGGTGTCTTCATAAGTGCCGAGGATGCGCTTATTGAAGCTGACAGCGGAACTCTTCTTGTGGTTGTTGACACCAACAGGAAGTCCGTTGTTGAATCCGAAGCACTTCTGGAATCTGCCAATAAAGTGGCGATCATAGACCACCACAGGCGCGGCACGGACTATATAGAAGGCGCGGTACTGAATCTTCACGAGCCGTATGCATCAAGCACCTGCGAGCTTGTTTCCGAGCTTTTGCAATATATAGTTGAAACAAAGGATATATCGGCTTATGAGGCTGAGGCTATACTCTCCGGAATAGTTATAGACACCAAGAAATTCACAATGAAAACAGGTGTAAGAACGTTTGAAGCAGCCGCATATTTAAGACGTGCGGGCGCTGACACGACGGAGCTTAAACGCGTGCTTCAGGACGATATTGAAACATATGTAAAGCGTGCAGAGATGGTCAAGCTTGCGAGAATGTATCACGAAAATGTTGCGATAGTAAGCTATAACGGGCCGAGCACGAGAAAGATTGCCGCACAGGCGGCAGACGAGCTTTTGTCTATCCGCGGAGTGAAGGCATCGTTTGTGCTTTTTGAGGAGCACGACGAGATAAATATTTCCGCCCGCTCTCTCGGAGAGATAAATGTTCAGATAATTTTAGAAAAGCTTGGTGGCGGAGGCCATTTTGACACCGCAGGTGCACAGCTTAAAGACAAGACGCTCGATGAGGCGACGGAAGAGCTTATGAGCGTTATCGACGATATACTCGGTTAAGGAGGCCAAAAAATGAAGGTAATTTTGAATGCAGATGTAAAAGGTCAGGGAAAGAAAGGGCAGATTGTCAATGTGTCCGACGGATATGCAAGAAACTTCCTCTTCCCGAAGAACCTTGCAAAGGAAGCAACAGCAGATAATCTGAATGCGGCAAAAATAAAGGAAGAGGCAGACCTTGCGCGTATCGCACGCGAAAAGGAAGCGGCAAAACAGCTTGCCGCAAAGCTTAAAACACTTAAAGTTGAAGTCTCTGCAAAAGCGGGCGCGGGCGGAAGGCTTTTCGGTTCGGTAACAGCAAGCGACATTGCAGACGCGCTCAAAACACAGCACAAGATAGAGATTGACAGACACAAGATTGTTCTTGAAGACAATATCAAGCAGTTCGGAACATACACGGTAAAGGTTAAGCTTTATAACGAAGTCAGCGGCGAAATGAGCGTCGTTGTAAAAGAAGCCTAAAAAGTTTAAAAGTCAGGGGAGAGGATACACGATGGACGAGCTTATCGGGGCAAGGCTTCCGCATAATGTTGAGGCGGAGCAGTCGGTGCTCGGCTCAATGCTTTTAGACCCGCACTGCGTTCCTGAGGTTGTTGAACACCTGCGGGCAGAGGATTTTTATATATCACAGAACAGGGCAATATTTGAGGCGATTCAGAGTATGTTTACGCTCAATGAAACGATTGACCCGGTAACTGTCATAAACAAGCTCACCGTGCGCGGCACACTCGAAGCTGCGGGCGGGCGTTCGTATATTCTCAAATTGCTTGACATCACGCCTACTGCCGCAAATGTGGCACAGTATATAAAGATTGTGCGCGACAAGGCGCTTTTGCGCGTGCTTGACGAAACGACGGCGGAAATCCACGATGTTATAATTTCCGGCGAGGGCGAGGCAGACGAGGTCGTCGAGCTTGCAGAGCAGAAAATCTATGAGATAAGAAGTGAAAAGAAAAGCAAGGGAATATCGCCCATCCGCGATGTTCTTGAAAATACATACGCCCATCTCGGAACACTTGCGAAAAATCGCGGAAAACTTCCCGGAACGCCGACGGGCTTTTCAACCGTTGACTCTTTCCTCACGGGGCTTAATGATTCCGACCTTTGTATATTAGCAGCAAACACCGGCGTCGGTAAGACGAGCTTTGCTCTCAATATCTGCACGAATGCTGCCAAGATGAGCGGGAAAGCGGTCGTCGTATTCTCGCTTGAAATGTCAAACGAGCAGCTCGCTCTCCGCCTTATTTCGGGTGAGGCGCTCGTAGACTCAAAAAAACTGCGCACAGGGCTTCTCAGTGATGAGGAGTGGGTAGCGATTGCACACGCATCCGAAACCCTTGCAAAGACGAAGATATACCTTGCCGACGCTACGGGAATAACCGTAAGTGAGATGAAGGCAAAATGCAGAAGACTTGGCGAGGATATAGGGCTTGTAATAATAGACTATCTCCAGCTTGTTTCTTCGGGCGTTCGCTCAGACAGCCGCGCAAACGAGGTTGCGGCAATTTCGCGCGCTCTTAAAATTATGGCAAAGGATCTGAACGTTCCGATACTCTGCCTTTCACAGCTTTCGCGAAACAGCGATAAGCAGGAGCGCCGCCCGCGTCTCTCAGACCTTCGCGAATCGGGTGCTATTGAGCAGGATGCAGACGTGGTAATGATACTTTATCGCGAAAATCCGGAAACACCGGAAACCGTAAAGTTGTTGATAGAAAAGAACCGTCACGGCAGCACGGGCGACATTGATCTGCACTGGGACGGCAAGTACACGAAGTTTACTTCGATTGATAATTCGTATGCTTACTAAAATTTCAGAGAATATAAAACAGAATAATTTGATAGAGCCGGGAGAGCGCGTGCTTTGTGCGTTTTCCGGAGGCGTTGATTCCTCGGTTATGCTTGATATGATGGTGAAGCTTTCCGGAGAGCTTGGAATAACCGTTTGCGCGGCACACCTAAACCATATGCTCCGCGGGAAAGATGCCGACCGCGACGAGGAGTTTGCAAGAAGGCGCTGTGAGGAATACGGAATAGAGTTTATCTCCGGGCGACGCGATGTCGCCGCTTATGCAAAGGAAAAAGGAGAGTCGACAGAGCTTGCGGCAAGAAATGTGCGCTATGATTTTCTGGAAAGTGCCGCAAGAACACTTTTCGCAACAAAGATTGCGACGGCACACAATGCAAACGATAACCTTGAAACAATCCTTATGAATCTTGCGCGCGGAACCGGTATTGACGGTCTTTGCGGAATCCCGCACCGTCGCGGGAACATAATACGCCCGATACTTTCGCTTTCGCGTGAGGAGATAGAAAAATACGCGGAAGAAAACAACATAGAATACTGTCTTGACAAAACAAACGAGGATACGGCGTATTCAAGAAACAGACTGCGCCGCGACGCGATTCCTGCGCTGATTGCCACGAATCCTGCGGCGGTTGAGAATGCCTACCGTGCATCGCGTCATCTGCGACATACGGCGTATATTTCAAAACGTGCGGCATATTTCCGCGCAAAGGATTTAGAGCTTCCGGAAAATGCGTGTCAGAGAGAAGGTCTTTCCGATACTTCTCCGGCACTTATGGCGGAGGTGTGCGAATATTTTGCAAAAAACGCGATGGAGGACGTGAGATACTCCCTCTCTTCGCGGCATATTGATGCAATCGCAGAACTTGCAAAAAGCAACAGGGCATCGGGAGAGGTATCTCTTCCGCACGGGCTTATCTGCCGCTGTGAGTACGACAGAATCGTTTTCGAAAAAAGAGGAGAAGTTCACAAGCCTTCCGAAAAGAAGCTTTCAATCGGAGAAAACTTCTGGGGTACATACAGAATAATTATTACAAAATTTGAAGAAAACGGAAAAATTAATAATTCATTCAATACTTTCCTTGTTCCGTGTGATAAAATAGAAAGTGGTCTTACGGTCAGAAGCCGTATGACGGGCGATTCCATAAAGCTTTCGAAGAGACCGGGAAAGACACTCAAAAAGCTTTTTGTCGACGAAAAGATACCGAAAGGTGAGCGCGATACGCTCCCGGTTTTTTCCGACGGTGAAAACGTCCTCTTTGTCTACGGCTTTGGTGCTGACGAGGAAAACTGCAGGATTGATGATTTGGAGAATACATTAAAGATAGAAATAATAAGAATTTGAGGTGCGGGGATTATGAAAAACGATGTAGAGCGTATTTTGCTTACAAAAGAACAAATTGACGAAAAAGTGAAATCTTTGGCAAAAGAGATCAAGGGTGCATACAAGGACAAAAATCCGCTTATATTATGTATATTGAAAGGCTCGTTCATTTTCACGTCTGACCTTGTGCGCGCGCTTGATTTTCCGTGCGAGGTTGATTTTATGCAGGTTTCAAGCTATGGCTCGGGTGCAGTAACGACGGGTGAGCTTGTAATAAAGAAAGACTGCTCAACTCCGCTTTTTGGCCGTGATGTTATCGTTGTTGAAGATATTCTCGATACGGGAGTAACTCTTTCAAAGCTTATGCCGACGTTGATTGAGCGCGGCGCAAATTCCGTTGCGCTGTGTGTTCTGCTCAACAAACCGGAACGCCGCACAGTTGAGGTAAATGCAGACTATATCGGCTTTGACATAGAAAACGAGTTTGTCGTAGGCTACGGTCTTGATTATGCTGAAAAATACAGAAACCTTCCGTATGTAGGTATCTTAAAACGCGAAATTTACGAAAAATAAGTTAAGGAAGTGACATCTTTGAAGAAAAACAACACGCGCGATATTTTGCTGTTTCTTCTCATAATAGTAATACTTATATCGCTTGCATCTGTCTTGTTTGAGGGAGATGCGGAAAAGAAAGTGACATATGCCGAGGTTGTCCGCCATATAGAGGCGGAGAACGTTGAACGGTACGTAATAGACGGCGGAATACTGACGATGCAGCTTAAACGCCCGAATGAGAACGGCAAGGAGATTATCACGTTTGACCTTACCGACCCTCAGGTCCGTGCTGATTTTAGGCTTGATGTCGGAGAGCTTCTGCGCGAACAGCGCTCACGCGGCATAATTACGGATGATGACAGAATGCCCGAGGCGGGAACTCCGTGGTGGATGGTAATTCTTCCGTACGTTCTCGTGTTTGTCGTGATCGGCGCGATGTGGTTCTTCCTTTACAGCAAGGCGGACGGCGGCGCAAGCAAGACGATGCGCTTCGGAAAGGCAAGAACAAAGCTTGGGAGCGACGAGAAGAAGAAGGTAACCTTTGCCGATGTTGCAGGTGCAGAGGAGGAAAAGCTTGAGCTCCTTGAAATCGTCGATTTCTTAAAAGACCCGAAAAAGTTTACCGATATAGGCGCGAGAATCCCGAAAGGCGTCCTCCTCGTCGGACCTCCGGGAACAGGTAAAACATATATCGCAAAGGCTGTTGCGGGCGAGGCGGGAGTGCCGTTTCTCTCAATCTCCGGCTCTGATTTCGTAGAGCTTTATGTCGGTGTCGGTGCATCACGCGTGCGCGACCTTTTCGAGCAGGCGAAGAAGGTTGCCCCGGCAATCATCTTTATAGACGAAATTGATGCCGTCGGCCGTCACCGCGGCGCAGGCTATGGCGGCGGACACGATGAGCGCGAGCAGACATTAAACCAGCTCCTCGTCGAGATGGACGGTTTTGGAAACAACGAAGGCGTAATCATTATTGCAGCTACAAACCGCCCGGATATCCTTGACCCGGCGCTTATGCGCCCCGGCCGCTTTGACCGTCAGGTCTATGTCGGGCTTCCCGATATGCGTGACCGCGAAAAGGTTCTTGAAATCCACGCGCGAAAGAAGAAACTTGCAGCTGATGTAAGCCTTCGCACAGTCGCAAAATCCACAAGCGGATTTACTCCGGCAGACCTTGAAAATCTTCTTAACGAGGCGGCACTTCTTGCTGCCCGCAGGGGCGAGAAGTGCCTTACACAGGAAGATATTGAAAAGTCAATGCTCAAAATAATTGCAGGCCCGGCAAAGAATAACCGCGTAAGAAACGAGCACGAAAACAAGCTTGTCGCATACCACGAGGCAGGCCACGCTCTTGCGATGAAGTTCTTGCCGACACAGGACCCCGTACACCATATATCAATCATACCTCGCGGTATGGCAAACGGATATACAATCTCGCTTCCGCGTGAGGATGTATACACAAAGTCCAAAACCGCGATGAACGAAGAGATTGTATCTCTGCTTGGCGGACGCGTTGCCGAGAAGCTTGTGCTTGACGACATTTCAACAGGTGCTTCAAACGACATTCAGCGCGCATCGCATATTGCACGCGATATGGTTACAAAGTACGGTATGAGCGACCGCCTCGGCCCGATAAGCTATGCTTCTGAGAACGAAGAGGTGTTCCTTGGTCGCGATTTTGCTTCAAAGCGCGCATATTCCGAAGAAATAGCGGGAGTTATCGACGAAGAGGTCCGCAGCATCATTGACGGCGCATACAAAAAGTGTGAGAAGATCTTAAACGATAATATGGATAAGCTTCACGAGGTTGCAAACTTCCTCCTTGAAAAGGAGACGATGGAAGCAGAAGACTTCTACGCTCTGTTCGGTGAAACGGTCCCAGAACGCGAGGAAAAAAAGGAAGAAGCTGAAAAGCCGGAAGAAAAAAACGAAGAATAAAAATAAAAACACACATCTGAAATTTTAAGATGTGTGTTTTTTATTTAAAGTATTTTTCTGAGGTACTGCCCGGTATATGAGTTTTCGCACTTTGCGACCTCTTCCGGCGTTCCTTCGCAGACAATCATGCCGCCGGCGTCGCCGCCCTCCGGACCGAGGTCAATGACGTGGTCTGCCGTTTTTATAACATCAAGATTGTGCTCAATAACAACAACAGTATTTCCTGCATCAGTGAGGAGAGAAAGCATCTCAATAAGCTTGTGAACGTCTGCAATGTGAAGTCCTGTTGTCGGCTCGTCGAGAATATAAATCGTCTTTCCCGTGCTCCTGCGCGAAAGCTCCGTTGCAAGTTTTACGCGCTGTGCCTCGCCGCCCGAGAGCGTAGTTGAAGCCTGACCGAGCTTTATATAGCCAAGGCCTACATCGTTTAATGTTTTTATCTTGTTTGCAATTTTAGGGATATGACGGAAGAATTCATATGCTTCTTCGCAGGTCATATCAAGAACATCAAAAATGTTTTTCCCCTTGTATTTAACTTCGAGAGTCTCGCGGTTATAGCGCATACCGTGGCACACATCGCAGGTTACATAGATGTCCGGCAGAAAGTGCATTTCAATCTTGTTAACACCGTCACCGGCACACGCTTCGCACCTGCCGCCCTTTACGTTAAAGGAAAAACGGCCTGCGGTATATCCGCGCATCTTCGCGTCGGGGCTCATGGCAAAGAGCGTTCTGATGTCGTTGAATACGCCCGTGTATGTCGCGGGGTTTGACCGCGGCGTGCGCCCGATGGGCGACTGGTCGATGTCTATAATCTTGTCGAGATGCTCAATACCGCGGAATTCGTCAAACTTTCCGGGGTGTGTTTTTGCACCGTTAAGAGTTGATGCGAGGTATTTATACAATATCTCGTTTGTGAGCGAGCTTTTGCCCGAGCCGGAAACGCCTGTTATGCAGGTGAACTTTCCGAGCGGGATTTTAACATCAATATTTTTGAGGTTGTTCTCCCTTGCACCGCGTATTTCAATAAACTTTCCGTTTCCCTCCCGCCTTTTTTGCGGAACGGGGATTTTCTTTTTCCCGGAGAGGTATTGCCCGGTTATGGAGCGCGGCTCGGCTGTTATGTCAGAGACTGTTCCGCATGCGACAATCTCTCCGCCGTGTACTCCCGCGCCGGGGCCGACATCAATTATGTGGTCAGCTTCGCGCATAGTGTCCTCGTCGTGCTCGACGACGATAAGAGTGTTTCCGAGGTCACGAAGCTTTTTGAGCGTTGCAAGAAGCTTTGAGTTGTCCCTCTGATGAAGACCTATGGACGGCTCATCGAGAATGTAGAGAACGCCCATGAGAGATGAGCCTATCTGTGTGGCAAGGCGGATTCTCTGGCTTTCTCCGCCCGAGAGCGTGCCCGCGCTTCGGGAGAGCGTGAGATAAGAAAGGCCGACACTCTGCAAAAAGCCGAGGCGCGCTTTTATCTCACGGAGAATAAGCTCCGCAATCTTTTGCTCGCGCTCAGAAAGCTCATTTTCAACATTGTTTATAAAGCTAAGCGCATCGCCTACCGACATATCGCACATCTCGGCGATGTTTATCCCACCGACCGTAACTGCAAGTGCCTCACGGCGAAGTCTTTTGCCACCGCAGGCTTCACACGGAGTGTTTATCATACACTCCTCAATCTCCGCCTTTGAATATTCGCTTGCAGTTTCGTGGTATCTGCGCTCTAAGTTTGCAACAAGACCTTCCCACGCTTGAGTATAATCTCCGCGTCCGTAGGACTTTTCGTAATGCAGCGGAATTTTTTCTTTTCCCGTGCCGTATAAAAGCGCGTTATACGCAGTTTCGGGAATGTCGCGGACGGGTGTGTTGAGGTCAAAGCCGTAATGCTTTGCAAGTCCGTCATAATACATTCTTGAAATTGAGCCGGGGACAGGGTTTCCCCAGCCTGAGGCGTGTATCGCACCGTCGAGGATTGACTTTGTCTTGTCCGGAATAATCGAGTCGGGGTCAACCCTTAAAAGCATACCGAGACCTGAACAGTCCGGGCATGCGCCGTGCGGGTTATTAAACGAGAACATTCGCGGCGTAAGCTCCTCGATGCTTATTCCGCAGTCATCACAGGCATAGTTCTGCGAAAAGGTAAGCTCTTCTGCGCCGATAACATCAATTACAACAAGCCCGCCCGAGAGCTTCGTTGCAGTTTCAACAGAGTCTGCAAGTCGCATCTGTATTCCGTCCTTTATGACAAGGCGGTCAATAATGATTTCGATATTGTGCTTCTTGTTCTTTTCAAGTTTTATATCTTCTGAAAGGTCGTAGATATTGCCGTCAACCCTTGCGCGGACATAACCTGATTTCTTTGCGCTTTCAAGAACCTTTTCGTGTTCACCCTTGCGCCCGCGGACAACAGGAGAGAGAACCTGAAACTTTGTTCCGTGAGAAAGCTCCATAACCCTGTCGCATATCTGGTCTATTGTCTGCTGCCTGATAACCTTACCGCAGACGGGGCAATGGGGTGTGCCGACGCGCGCCCAGAGAAGACGGAGATAGTCGTAAATCTCGGTTACCGTACCTACGGTTGAGCGCGGGTTTTTCGAAGTCGTCTTCTGATCGATGGATATGGCGGGGGAAAGTCCCTCGATATAGTCAACATCCGGCTTTTCCATACGCCCTAAAAACATTCGTGCATATGATGAGAGCGACTCGACATATCTCCTCTGGCCCTCAGCGTAGATTGTATCAAAGGCGAGGCTTGATTTTCCCGAGCCGGAAAGCCCTGTAACGACAACGAGGCTGTCGCGGGGGATTTCGACATCAATATTTTTTAAGTTGTGCTCTCTTGCACCTTTGATGTAAATTGATTTACTCATATCATCATCTCTTTTTAACGTTCGTTTTGTCCGCGAAGCTCTATTATCCTGTCGCGGAGCATTGCGGCATACTCAAATTCAAGTAGCTTTGAAGCCTCGCGCATATCGCGCTCAAGCTTCTTTATCATTTCCTCGCGTTCTTTTCGCGAAAGCTTTTCGGTTCTGTTAGCGTTTGCATCCTTTGAAATTTCAAGAAGCGCGGCAACTTCTTTTTTGATAGTCTTCGGAACGATTCCGTGCTCCTTGTTGTATGCTTCCTGCAAGGTGCGGCGGCGGCGCGTTTCATCTATTGCGCGTTGCATTGAGCCGGTCACAGAGTCGGCATACATAATAACCGTTCCGTTTTCGTTTCGTGCCGCGCGGCCCATCGTCTGTATAAGCGACGTCTCGCTTCGGAGAAAACCCTCCTTGTCCGCGTCAAGTATCGCGACAAGCGAGACTTCGGGAATATCAAGACCTTCGCGCAGAAGGTTTATTCCGACGAGGACATCAAACACACCCAGACGGAGATCGCGTATTATCTCCATACGCTCAATGGTTTCGACGTTGTGGTGAAGATATTTCACTTTTATACCCGCGCGTTCAAGATATGCAGTGAGGTCCTCTGCCATCTTCTTTGTGAGCGTCGTCACAAGCACACGCTCTTTCTTGTCGACCCGCGCGTTTATCTCGCCGATAAGGTCGTCAATCTGACCCTCTACCGGGCGGATTGAAACCTCGGGGTCTAAAAGTCCCGTCGGGCGGATGAGCTGCTCTGCAATCTGCGCGGAGCGCGTCCTCTCATATTCACCCGGAGTTGCGGAGACATATATGACCTGATTTATGTGGTCCTCAAATTCAGTAAAGTTTAGCGGGCGGTTGTCAAACGCGCTCGGCAGGCGGAAACCGTATTTAACGAGAGTTTCCTTTCTTGCGCGGTCACCTGCATACATACCGCGCACCTGCGGCAGTGTAACATGCGACTCGTCGACGATAAGAAGGAAATCGTCGGGGAAGTAGTCCATAAGAGTAAACGGAGCGCTGCCCGGCTCTCTGCCGCTTATAATGCGGGAGTAGTTTTCAATGCCCGTGCAATATCCGAGCTCCTGCATCATCTCAACATCATATTCCGTGCGCTGACGAAGCCTCTGCGCCTCTAAAAGGTTTCCGTTTTCTTCAAACTTTTTTACACAATGCTCCATCTCATCTATGATTTCATTACACGCCCGCGCCATCTTTTCGGGAGTTGAAACGTAGTGTGAGGCGGGGTAAATGGCAACATGCGAAAGCTCGCGCCGTGTCGCACCCGTAACAATGTTGATTTCCGAAATTCTGTCGACTTCGTCACCGAAGAACTCAACGCGTATGCCCGTGTCGTTTGAGTAGACCGGGAAAATTTCAACCGTGTCCCCGCGCACACGGAACTTGTTTCGCTCAAAGGCGATGTCGTTTCGCTCATAGCGTATCTCAATAAGCTTTCGTATAACCTCGTCGCGCTCACGCGTCATACCCGGTCGGAGTGAGATTACCATACTCGAATAGTCAATGGGGTCGCCGAGACCGTAGATACACGAAACGCTGGCAACGATGATAACATCGCGCCGTTCGCCGAGAGAAGCCGTCGCGCTGTGGCGCAGGCGGTCAATCTCCTCGTTTGTCGAGGAGTCTTTTTCTATATAAGTATCAGTGTGAGGAATGTATGCCTCAGGCTGGTAATAGTCAAAATAGGAGACAAAATATTCAACCGCGTTTTCAGGGAAGAACGCTTTAAGCTCTGCACAGAGCTGTGCTGCAAGCGTTTTGTTGTGAGCAAGAACAAGCGTGGGCTTTTGCACACGCTCAATAATGTTTGCCATTGTAAAGGTTTTTCCCGAGCCCGTAACGCCGAGGAGCGTCTGCTCTGAAAGACCGAGCCCGACTCCGCGGGAGAGGGCATCAATCGCGGCAGGCTGGTCACCCGTCGGGCAATACTCGGAATGGATAACAAATTTGTTCATTTTTTACTCCAAAACGGTTGTATTACGGATATTTTATCACAAAAGGCGCGAAGTGTAAATCGCTATTGTATAATAAACATAAATCCCGTAAGGATAAAAAGAAAGGCAAAATTAAATGCGGAAAACTTCACTATATATTCTTTAATTTTTCCCGGATTGTGCTTTATGTATTCGCGGAAGGTTATAAGGCTTGCAAGGGATGAGATGAGTGTGCCCACACCGCCGATGTTCACGCCGACAAGGAGATTTGCCCAGTCGTTTGTAAACTGTGAGAGGAGAATTGCGGAGGGTACGTTGCTTATAACCTGGCAGGAGAGAACACTGAAAAGAAGTGTGCTCTTTGAAAGAAGCCACGAGAAAATGCGGTTTACCGCGTCAATACGTGCCATATTCCCTGCAAAAACGAAAAAGAAAACAAAGGTTAAAAGGAGCGGATAGTCCACAGATTTGAGCGCGTCACGGTCTGCGAAGATAAGCACCGCGGGGATGACGACAAGTCCGAGCTGGTACGGTATCGTTCGGAAAACGATAGCAATGGAGAGTGTGAAAAGCGCAAGATAGAGAATGGCGCGTCCGGGATTGAGCTTTATTTTCTCGTCTTCGATATCAAGCGGCTCGGGTTTTATGAATATAAAACAGCAGACCGTGATGATAAAAACGGAGAGAAGGAACGGCGGCAACATAACCGAGCAAAACTCACCTGTGGGTATGTTAAACTTCGTGTAGAGATAAAGGTTTTGCGGGTTCCCGAAAGGCGTGAGCATTCCGCCGAGGTTTGCCGCGATGTTCTGCATAATGAACGTAAATGCCATATACTTTTCCTTTTTCGCGCCGGAGAGAACGAAGTATCCGAGCGGCAAAAAGGTCAAAAGAGCCATATCGTTTGCAATCAGCATAGAGCCGATAAAGGTGATATAGACAAGCGCAAGAACGGAGTTTCGCGCCGTCCTGAAAAGAAGCACGACCTTTCTTGCAAGGATGTAGAAAAAGCTTATGTTGCGAAGGGCACAGACGACGGCAAGTACGCAGAAAAGACAGGTAAGTGTTTTAAAGTCAAAATATCCGAGATACTGCCTGTCGACAGGCACGACAAAGCTCGTCGCGATTGCGAGAACGAGCGCAATCATCATAACCGCGTTGTCTTTTATAAATGTGTCTATGTGCCGGAGTTTTTTTCGCTTTATTGCAATAGTTGTCATTTTTCTATCTCACCTTTTGTTTAAAGTTTCAATACCGCCTCTGCAACGCGGATGCCGTCGACGGCAGAGGAGAGAATTCCGCCGGCATACCCCGCGCCCTCGCCGCATGGGTAAAGACCGGGAAGGGAGGAGACCGTTTCTTCATTCCTGCAAATTCGCACAGGGGAGGACGAGCGCGTTTCCGGTGCCGTGAGAACGGCCTCACCGTCACGGAATTCTGCAATGAGTCTTGAAAAGCCTGCGATGCCTGCGCGGAGAGATTCTGTAATATATTCGGGAAAGAGCGGCGCAATGTCGCACTCGCGGACACCCGGTAAAAACGACGGCTTGACGCGACCGAAGCCGCACTTTCTGCCCGAGAGAAAACCTTCGACAGTCTGTGCCGGGGCACACCAGTCACCGCCGCCAAGCGAAAATGCCGCGCGCTCTGCCTTTCGCTGCATTTCGACACCTGCAAGCGGGTCGGGTGAGCCGAAGTCCCCGGGCGTGACGTTTACAAGGAGTGCGCTGTTTGCGTTGTCAAGGTTTCTCGCAAAAAGGCTCATACCGTTCGTGACAAGGCCGCCATCCTCACTTGAAGCATTTATAACCTCGCCACCGGGGCACATACAGAAGGTGTAGACACATCTTCCGTTTGATAGCTTGTTTGAAAGCTTGTAATCCGCGGCACCGAGCGCCGGATGTCCCGCAAAGTCGCCATAGCGGCATCTGTCAATTCCGCTTTGAAGGTGCTCTATGCGAACGCCCATTGAAAACGGCTTTTGTTGGAGTTCTACGCCCATATCCTGCATAAGCGCGAAAATGTCGCGCGCGGAGTGGCCAACCGCGAGGATGAGGTCGTTCGTTTCAAAGGTGACCTCGCCGTTGTCCGTTTCACAGACCACAGCGCAGACAGCACCGTTTTTCTGCTCAATACGAGTGAGCTTGTGGCGGAAGAAAACATCACCGCCGAGGCGCTTTATCTCTTCACGGATTCCCGAAACAACGGCGGGAAGCTTGTCCGAGCCGATGTGCGGGTTCTTTATATACATAATTTCAGCCGGCGCGCCGTGGCTTACGAAGGTGCGGTAGACCTCAAAACGGCGTCTGTCGTGAGTGCCGGAGTTGAGCTTTCCGTCAGAAAACGCGCCTGCGCCGCCCTCGCCGAACTGAACATTTGATTCTTTGTTGAAAACTTTTTCGTGCCAGAACTTTGAAACTGATTTTGCGCGGTTTTCAACGCTCTCGCCGCGCTCAATGAGAATCGGACGTGCGCCTGCGCGCGCAAGGGTGAGTGCCGCAAAAAGCCCGGCGGGTCCCGCTCCTGCAACAACAGGCCGCTTCTTCGGGCAGACGGGTGTCGGCACAGGAAGCTTTTCCTCACGGGGTTTTATCGTGATGTCGCGGCGGCGTGCGCGCGAAACAACCTTTTCTTCATCACAGGAGAGCGACACCTCAACCGAGAAAACGAAGTGAACATCGCGCTTGTCGCGCGCGTCTACCGCCTTCTTCGTGATTTTAAGCGATGTTATCTCGCGCGGGGAAATGCCGAGCGCGCGAGCTGCTTTTATATTCAGTTTTTCTTCACTTTCCGAAAGCGGAAGTTTAAGATTTCCTATCTGTATCATTGGCGTTTCCTCTCAAAAACTGATATTCGCACAATTATTTATTATATCAAATATTGTTTTAATTGTAAATATTATGTATTAACCGTTGACTAAATGTGAGAATTGGTGATAATATAATGACAAGGAAAGTAAAGGAGATAAGATTTTGAAACAGATAAATTTCAACGAGAAAAAAGGCTTCATATGCGATATGGACGGTGTTATCTATCACGGTAACAAAATCCTGCCCGGCGTTGCCGAATTCATAAAGTGGTTAAACGACGAGAAAAAGGAATTCCTTTTTCTCACCAACAACAGCGGATATACTCCGCGCGAGCTTCAACAGAAGCTTTTTCGTATGGGTCTGGAAGTCGGTGAGGAGCATTTTTACACAAGCGCTCTTGCAACGGCGACCTTCTTAAAGGAACAGTCGCCTGGCTGCTCTGTATATGCAATAGGCGAGGCGGGGCTTATCAAGGCACTGTATGACGCGGGAATTATGATGAACGACATAAACCCTGACTATGTCGTTGTCGGCGAGGCAAAGTCATACTCCCTTGACACACTCACAAAGGCGACAAACCTGGTTCTTGGCGGCGCAAGGCTTATAGGCGCAAACTCCGATGTTTCAGGGCCTATCGAAAACGGAATCGCGCCCGCCTGCGGCGCGCTCGTCGCTCCGATTGAGATTGCAACGGGCAAGCGCGCATACTTCTGCGGCAAACCTAACCCGCTTATGATGAGAACGGGTTTGCGCCTTTTAAACTGCCACTCGGCAGAGGCGGTTATGGTCGGCGACCGTATGGATACCGACATTATCTCGGGTCTTGAAAGCGGTATGTCAACCGTGCTCGTGCTCACGGGCGTCACAACCCCCGAAATTCTTGCAACATATGCTTATCAGCCGTCCGTCGTGCTCGACGGCATTGGCGATATCGTAAGAATGGCAAAAGGCGAATAAAAAACGAAACCACCCGTGAGGGTGGTTTTTGATTTTGTTACTTATGCTTTGGAGAACATATCTTTTCCTGCGCCGCAAAGGGGGCAGACGAAATCGTCCGGAAGGTCCTCAAACTTTGTGCCGGCTTCAATTCCGTCCTCGGGAATGCCTGCTGCCTCGTCATATTCCCATCCGCAGATGTCACATACATATTTGCTCATTGTTCTAATCCTCCTGTAAGTTTTAAATTTATTATACACGGCAGAGCTCGTCGGCAAGTGCGTCAAGAGCGGCTTCGCTCTCGCTGTTCAGTGCCGAGAGAATTCTTACCGTAGTATCGGTAAAGGTGAGGTTGTTGCTTTTTTCGAGCATTGTGCGCATAACCTTTGCCGCAGTCGGTGCCCAGCTTCCGTTTTCTATAAGGGCAACCGTGCGGCTCTGGAAATTGCGTTCGGTAAGGCTTGAAATAAACTCGCGCATATACGGGAAAATCTCTGAATTATAGGTAGTTGTTGCAAGGACGAGCTTTGAGTATCTGAAAGCATCCTCAACCGCTTCTGCCATATCGCTTCTTGCAAGGTCGCAGACGGAGACGTTTTCATAGCCCCTGTCACGGATTTTCTTTTCAAGCATCTCAACTGCGCGCTTCGTGTTGCCGTAAACCGAGGTATAGGCGATAAATATGCCTTCCTCCTCCGGACGATAGCTTGACCAGGTGTCGTAAAGCCCGATGTAATAGGAAAGGTTTTCCGAAAGCACTGGGCCGTGGAGCGGGCAGATAATCTCAATGTCAAGCGTTTCAGCTTTTTTGAGAAGTGTCTGCACCTGAACACCGTATTTTCCGACTATGCCGATGTAGTAACGGCGTGCCTCACACGCCCATTCGTCCTCGGCATCAAGTGCGCCGAACTTTCCGAAGCCGTCAGCGGAAAAGAGAACCTTGTCCGCACTGTCGTATGAAACGATAACCTCCGGCCAGTGCACCATCGGTGCGGTGAAGAAGGTAAGCGTGTGTTGTCCGAGCTCTAATGTTGAGCCTTCGTCAACAACTACGCGGTTGTCTGCAAAATCCGTTCCGAAGAAGTTTTTCATCATATTGAAAGCCTTCTGTGATGAAACAACCTTTGCGTCGGGGTATTCTCTGATGAAATTTGCGATATTTGCCGAGTGGTCAGGCTCCATATGGTGAACGACGAGATAGTCGGGCTTTCTCGCACCGAGCACCGAGCGGAGATTTTCAAGCCATTCAGAGAAAAATGCTGCGTCTACCGTGTCCATAACGGCGATTTTATCATCCATAATCACATATGAGTTATAGGAAATACCGTCAGGGACGATATAGTGACCCTCGAAAAGGTCTATCTTACGGTCGTTGACACCGACATATTTTATATCTTTTGTAACTGTCATATCATAACCCTCAATCCTTGTTTGATTGTATATCATTATACAACAGTTTTATAAAAATCTCAATAGAATTATCTTACAGCGAAAAACGGTAGCAACTATTGACTTTAAAGGATTATTATAGTAAAATCGCAAACGAAGCAGCAGAATTTATTATATGGAAAATGGAAAAATTTATTACGGAATTTATAACTTTGGCGGTGATATTATGCAGATGGTTTTACTTACGGCGCTCGGTGTCGGCGGGGCAACGGTTGTTGGCGCGATTTTAGGGTTTTTGTTTAAAAATCCCTCACATAAATTCAACGATATTATTCTCTCGTTTGCGGCGGGTGTTATGCTTGCGGCAGCGGTTGTGGGGCTCATTCTGCCGTCTCTTGAAGCGGGGGAAGGCGTCGGAACTCTTTTTGTCACAATAGTCGGCCTTTTCTGCGGTGCAAGCTGCTTAAACCTCATCGACAAGCTCGTTCCGCACCTTCACAGGCTCACGGGCGTTGAGATAGAGCCGCACCACGAGGTAAACCGCGAACTCAGCAGGGTTCTGCTTTTTGTCATAGCTATCGGAATTCATAACCTGCCGGAAGGTATTGCGGCAGGCGTAAGCTTCGGAAACGGAGATGTTGCACAGGGCATAATCGTTGCAAGCAGCATCGCGCTTCAGAATATCCCCGAGGGTATGGTAATAATTGCGCCGATGGTCGCGGCCGGGATAAGCCGCCGCCGCACATTCCTTATAGCTCTTGCGACAGGGCTTGTAGAGGTTCTGGGCACGATGATAGGCTATTTTGCGGTTAGACTCTCAACGGCAATCCTGCCGTTTGCACTTGCCTTTGCAGGCGGAACGATGCTCTATGTCATAAGCGATGAAATGATTCCCGAAACTCATGCACACGGCGGAGAGATCAGCGCTACATACTCGCTCATCGCCGGATTTGCGCTTATGCTTGTGTTTGATTTTCTTTTGGGGTAAGGAGAAATTATGGCGATAACAACAGTCCTTTTTGACCTTGACGGAACTCTGCTTCCGATGGATCAGGATGAATTTATAAAAGCGTATTTCGGCAGACTCACAAGAAAACTCATCCCGCACGGATATGAAGCGGAAAAGCTTGTGTCAACTATATGGGCAGGAACGAAAGCGATGATTTCAAACAACGGAGAGTGCACGAACGAAGAGGCCTTCTGGAAGAAGTTCTGCGAGGCGTTCGGCGAAGAAGCAAAAAACGATTTGCCGATATTTGACGAGTTTTATGCAACGGAATTTTCAAAGGTGCGCGAGGTTTGCGGGTATAACGAAAACGCGAAAAAAGCAATATCGTGCGTCAGAGAAAGAGGCTTTCGCGTAGCTCTTGCGACAAATCCGCTCTTTCCTGCCGTTGCGACAGAGAACAGAATTTCCTGGGCAGGGCTTAAACCTGCGGATTTTGAGTTTTATACCACCTATGAAAATTCAAGCTACTGTAAGCCCAATCCCGCATACTACAAGGAAATATTGAAAAAACTGGGGGTCGGGGCAGAGGAATGCCTTATGGTCGGAACCGACGTCGGTGAGGATATGGTAACCGTGAAGCTCGGAATGAAGGTGTTTCTTCTGACGGATTGCCTTATAAACAAAGAAGGAGAGGATATTTCAAAATATCCCAACGGAGATTTTTCAAAGCTTATTGAATTTATAGAAAGTCTGTGACTGACACGGCGGCGGAGTGTGAAAACTTTGCGCCGTGTTTTTGTGTATAAACAACTTCGAAACACTCTTGACAAATTGCCGAAAATATGGTAACATAAAAACCGTTATGCGAAACGTTTCGCATAACGCGGACTTGATTTTGTAATAAAGTGACCGGTGTTCCGGCAGAAAGGAAAAAGATATGGATAGAAATGAATTGAAAGTAAAATTCGAGGCAGGAAGAAAAGCTATCCGCAAAGCTGTTGATTTTCAGCTTGGTTTCCTCAAGGAAGACGGCGGATACATCTGGGAGGGTTACGTTCCCGATGCTTTCCACAAGCAGGCATATTCCTGGAACCTTGTAGGCAACAACGAAGAAGCACACAGAATTTTGACCTGGATCCGCGATAACAGGCTTCGTGCAAACGGCTCTCTAATTCTCACGGAAGACCCCAACGATACTGTGAACAACGTTGATATTTACAAGCACGCATGGACTTGCCAGGGTGCACACAGGCTTGGAAGATTTGACGTATCTTACCCGGTTTACAACTTCCTTAAAACTCTTGAAATGCCGTGCGGCGGATTCCCGCTTCATCACGGAATGCCCTTTGCACGTATGATGACAACTGCATGGGTTGGTATCACCGCGTTATATTTCAACGATATGGAGCTTGCAGGACGCTGCACAAAGTGGTGTGTTGATGTTCTTGATGCACAGCCCGACGAAAACAGATTCTACTTCATGACAACTCCGGACGGAAAGCTTGCAACAGAGGAAATGGGCGGAGACTTCATCGACAACAAGAAGTTGAAGCAGTGCTACTGGGAGTGCGGCTTTGCCATGATGCTCATGGACAGAATGTACCAGATAACGAAGGACGAGAAATATCTCGGATACGCAAAGCGCTTTATGGAGTTCCTCTTCACTTGTGCGGAAGATACATGGAGCTATTGGGGAAGCGGCAAAGCTGCTCTTGGCTGCGCTATGTACTATTCGTTCACGGGTGATGAGCGTGCTATGGAAGCAGCAGTTAAGTTTATTGACTTTGTTGTTGAAACACAGGTCAAGATTTCAGACAAGGACGGCAAGTATGCAGGCGGCTTCTGGTATGACGACGAACCTGACATTCTCCTTATTTATGTTGACCACGCCGCCTGCTTCTCCGGATGGGTTCTTGACAGCATTTCCTACATCGAAAGCAGACTTCGCGCAGAAGGCAAATAAAAAGATTTTTCGGAGGTAAATATGTATACAGAACAGGAAATTAAAGAAATAAAAGAGTATGCCGCAAAACACGTGTGCACTCATTATGCAGTAAATGCAGACATTGACAAGCATCCGAAGATTTATGACAGAAGTGACGGCGTTTATGTTTATGACATTCACGGAAAACGTTACCTTGACACGTTCGGTTCTCTCCTTACAACTATCTGCGGACACAACACACAGGAAATTATGGACGCTATGAACGAGCAGTTCAAGAAGATTGACTTCTTCCCAAACTTCGGTGATGACTACTGTGTTCCGGCAATTGAGCTCGCAAAGAGACTTGACAAGGTTATGCCGGAAGGTCTTTCAAGCTACTTCTTCGTATCCAGCGGTTCGGAAGCAAACGATGCAGCTATGAAGATGGCTCGTTCATACCACTTGAACCGCGGCGACACAAAGCGCTACAAAGTTATTTCAAGACAGGGCTCATATCACGGAACAACAGTTACCGCGATGTCGGCAACGGGCATTGACTATTTCAGAAAGAATTATGAGCCGATGGTCAATGATTTTGTAATTCGCGCCAACGGTGCAAACTGCAAACACTGCCACCTCGGCAAGAAGAAGGCAACCTGCAATATGGATTGCATCGAGTCGCTCAGACAGACAATCATCGATAACGATCCGGAGACAATCTCCTGCCTTATAATGGATCCGCTTCCGGGTTCAAACTCGGGATATCCCGTGCCGCCCGACGGTTATCTCCAGAAAGTTCGCGAGATGTGCGACGAGTACGGAATTCTCCTCATTTTCGACGAAATCCAGGTCGGTATCGTAAAGAGCGGTGCGATGTTCGTTTCAGAGCTCTTCGGAGTAACACCCGATATTCTCACAACAGCAAAGTCTCTCACAAACGGCATTATGCCGATGGGTGTCTGCGCAATGAAGCAGAAAATTATGGACAGCTTCCGTGAGAAGCCGGGCAATGAGTTTGTCAGCGGCAACACGTTTGGCGCTCATAACCTTGCTTGTGCTGCGGCCATTGCAACTCTTGACTACATAGAAAAAAACAAGCTTGTTGAGAGATGTAACGAGCTCAGCGCTTACATCAAAGAGCAGATTGAAGTTCTTATGAAAAAATACAACTTTGTATCCGGATACGAAGGTCTCGGCCTTATGCTTTGCATAGAGCTTGCATATACAGACGGAGACGAGCTCATTCCGCTGAATCCGGACTATCACGTAGGAACATTCATCAACGACTTCTGCTATGATAACGGACTTATAATGAGAAATAACGACGACCTCATCGTTGTAGCACCTCCGATAGTTTTCACAAAAGAAAATGTTGACGAAATGATGGCTACATTCGATAAAGCACTTGCTGCTGCAAAAGAAAAATTCCACCTGTAATTAGAAAACCCGCACGGGAGAATATCTTCCGTGTGGGTTTTCTGCTTTTTGAAAATGGAGCAAGATTGACAAAAAAATGCTTTGAGTATATAATCGTATTGCCGTTTGGGTAGGAAAATCAAAAAGGGTGATATGTATGAAGAGAACAACAATAAAAGATGTTGCACGGGAAGCGGGAGTTTCTCTCTCAACGGTAAACAAAGCGCTTACAGGGAAAAAGGGAATTTCAAAGGAGCTGAAACAAAAGGTTCTTGATACTGTTGAACGGCTTGATTATAAAATCAATCGTGTTGCCGGCTCTCTTGCAAGAAGCACAATAAGAATAGGCATAATTATCCCGAGTGACTGGGAGGATTATTATAGTGACATCTGTGACGGTATAGCATATGAAATGGACAATATGGTTGATTTAAAGGTCGAAGGTGTAACCCTTAAATACGCAACGAAAGAAAAAGATTCAGAGAAACAGGTTCTTGATGCGTTCAGGAAAATGGAAAGGGAAAAAATCAGGGCAATCATTTTTTGTCACGACAACTATTCTACATATGAAAGCGCAGTTGAGTTTGCCACCAGACAAAACATAACTGTCATATGTATAGGAATAGGGCTTCGGGACAGGTTTGCAAAGTTTTCAACAGTCATTGAGATAGATGCATATAAATGCGGCAGGATTGCTGCGGAGTATCTGGAAAACTGTCTGCCTGAAAATTCCGGGGTTGCAGTAATGCTCGGAAGCAAAAGTGTTATGCCTCATGCTGAAAAGTTGCGTGGTTTTTCCGACAGAATCAAAGAAAGCGGAAAGCTCAGACTTTGTGCCACAATCGAAACGGAAGATGATGACAGAGCTTCAGAAAGTCTGACATATGAGCTCATCAGAAAAAAGAAGCCGGACGGAATTTATGTTGCAACGGGTGCGGTCAGCGGAGTTTGTCGTGCGGTTTCCGAAAGCGGGAAGGCAATGAAAATAATTGCAACTGACCTGTCAGCAGATTGCAGAAATTATATCAAAAAAGATATAGTCAGTGCAACGCTGTATCAGAACACCTTCGCTCAGGGAATCGTTGCTGTCGATATGTTGTACAAGCATTTTTCCACGGAAGCCAGACTACCTGAAAAGCTTTTGGTTGCACCGGTTCTTTTCACGAGGGAATGCCTCCCGGAGGAAGGCAAAAAGGTGACGCTTACAACAATCGCCGATTTTTAATTCGCCTTTTGTTCTTCATTGATATATGTTGATTATAAAATAAAAAAGCGGCAGTAGAGAGATTTTTCATCCGGTAGAATGGGGAAAATAAGCTCTACTGCCGCTTCCTTTTTATTATAGAGAATATTGGCAGGTGTAGGTTGAGAAGATATAAGAAGAGGGGATATAATCAGTTCATCAAAATTTTCAGGAGAAAAAATATGGAGAAATTCAAAATTATAGCTGATTCCGCTTCCGACCTTCTGTCGCTTGAAAAAACCCCCTTTGCCGTCGCACCGCTTAAAATCATCACGGCAGAAAGGGAGTTTGAGGATAATGAAAACCTCTGTGTTGAGGAGATGGTAACCTTTCTTGCGTCCTATAAGGGAAAGTCTTCAAGCTCCTGCCCAAACCCCGAGGACTGGCTCTCTGCATTCGGAGAAGCTGAGAACGTTTTCTGTGTAGCCATAACGGGAACGCTGTCGGGCAGTTGCAGCGCAGCCCTTGTGGCAAAGGATATGTATGAGAGTGCTTGCCCCGGAAGGAGGGTTTTTGTTATAAATTCACTCTCCGCCGGCCCCGAAATTTCGCTTATCATAGAAAGGCTTTCGGTGCTTATTCTCGGCGGAAAAGAGTATGAAGAGATTTGTGAAGAAATAACGGAATACACAAAAAGAACAGGGCTTCTTTTTGTTCTTGAATCGATGAGAAATCTTGCAAACAACGGAAGAGTGAGTCCGATTGCGGCAAAAGCCGCAGGAATTCTCGGAATCCGGGTTGTGGGATGTGCGAGCGAAAAGGGTGACCTGCAACCGCTTGACAAAGTCCGTGGCGAAGAAAGGGCACTTGACACATTGCTGCGCAGGATGAAGGAAGAGGGATATAACGGCGGAAAGGTCAATATAGCACATTGCCTCAATGAAGGCGCGGCGAGAACGCTCGAGAAAAAGATTTCTGAAAGTTTTCCCCGGGCAAAAATCAAAGTTTATCAATGTCGGGGACTTTGCAGCTTCTATGCCGAGCGCGGTGGGGTTCTTGTGGGATATGAAAAAGAGTAGAAAAAACTCCGAAGTTTTAAAACCTCGGAGTTTTTTGATTAAATTGGGCGGAAAATACAATGAATTAACAGTGCGGGAAGTTTATAATTAAACCGAATAACACAGTTTGGTGTGAAAAAGGAGAAAGAGTATGGAAACGGCGGGTTTTGTTGCGGGCATAAAGCAATATGTCGTAGCCAACACACAGGGGATGTATGGTGATTTAAAAGACCTTTGTGCGATTCCGGCACCATCTCACTTTGAGCATGAACGTGCGGAATATTGCAAAAAGTGGCTCGTTCGGGCGGGAGCAGACGGCGTTTATATCGACGATGCGCTGAATGTGGTTTTTCCTCTTGGGTGTGACGGCAGCGATGAAATCACCGTTTTTGCGGCGCATACCGACACGGTATTTCCGGACAGAGAGCCGATGCCCTATACCGACGACGGCGAGAAGATTTATTCTCCCGGAGTCGGCGACAATACGGCAAGCGTAGTTTCGCTTCTCTATATGGCGAAATATTTCATAGAAAACAACATAGTTCCGCCAAAGGGAATTCTCTTCGTATGCAACTCCTGCGAGGAGGGGCTTGGAAACCTCAAAGGTGTCAGGCAGCTGTTTTCTGACTTTGAAGGTCGCATAAAGCAGTTTGTCACATTCGACAATAATTATAACGTCATAGCAAACCATTGCGCGGGCTCACACCGCTATGAGGTTGAGGTCCTGACGCAGGGTGGGCATTCATATCAGGCGTTCGGCCGTGCCAACGCAAACGCTGTTCTTGCAAAGATGATAGCCGAGATATATAAACTTTCTGTTCCCGAAAAAGAAGGAACGCGCACTACATATAACGTCGGCATAATTTCGGGCGGAACATCAATCAACACCATTTCGCAGAAGGCAAGTATGCTCTGTGAATACCGCTCAAACGACAGAGAATGTCTTGAATATATGCGACAAAAATTTGAGGCTATTTTCGACAGTGTTCGTTCGGACGAGGTGAAGGTGAACGTAACAAAAATCGGCGACCGTCCTTGTGAGAATGTCGATCAGGCGAAGGTGGAAGAACTGGCAGCGAAGGTTGTCGGGGAAATAAACGGTGTAGTTGATGACGAGGTGGTTTTCAGATGCTCGTCAACAGACTGTAACATACCGCTTTCTCTTGGCATTCCCGCAATCAATATGGGAATCGGAAAGCACTACGGTTCCCACACACGCGAAGAATATCTGATTAAGAATTCACTCATACCGGGGCTTGAGATTGCAATAAGAACCGGAATAAAACTTATGGAGGAATAGAAAATGAAATTTACGGCAGTTGGTGACATCATCATCCAGAAAAGAATTTTTGAGGGTTATGAAGGCTTTTCAGAGCTTGCTCCGTTTATAAGAGAGGGTGATGCGCGCTTCTTCAACCTCGAAACCACACTCAACCATGAGGGCGAAACCTGCGCTTCTCAGTTCAGCGGCGGTACATATCTCCGAACAAACCCCGAGGTTCTTGATGACCTCCGCGGTTTTGGATTCAATATGACAAGCTTTAACAACAACCACGTTCTCGACTTCTGGTATGACGGTTTCAAGTGCACTCTTGACGCGGTTAAGAAGAGCGGACTTGTCCACAGCGGTGCGGGAATGAACCTTGCCGAAGCTTCTGCTCCGAAATATCTTGAAACAAAAAACGGCCGTGTTGCGCTCATTTCAGTAAGCACATCGTTTGGAGCATCTGCTATGGCAGGAGAGCAGACGGCCCGAGTTCCCGGAAGACCCGGTATAAACGGTCTCCGCGTCGGAAGCTATGTTGAACTTCCGCGTGAGGACCTTGACTACATAAAGAAGATTGCAGACAAAACCAAGATTAATGTTGAAACCGAGATTATCCGCAAGGAAGGTTATTACGCAGAGCTTGCAGACGATGAGGCAGAGTTTGGCAGCATGAAGTTCAAGCTCGGTGACACTGCGCGCGTTGTAAAGACAATAAACAAAGAAGATATTGCTCGCGTAGATAAGGCAATTTATGAAGCAAAGCTCCAGGCTGATTATATTATGATTTCAATCCATTCACATGGTCTTGCCGGCGATGCAAAGGAAAATCCGTCAGAATACCTTATTGATTTTGCTCATCATTGCATCGATGAGGGCGCAAATGCGATTGTGGGCCATGGTCCGCACCTTCTCCGTCCGATTGAAGTATATAAGGATTGCCCGATTTTCTACTCACTCGGTGACTTTGTGTTGCAGCTTTATGATATTGAGTTTGCGCCCGAGGATTTCTTTGCAAAACACGGACTCCACGCTCATTCATCAACTGTCCACGAGCTTTTGAAAAAGCGCTCAAAGGACTTCACCGTCGGTCTTATGACAGACCCGAGAATGTTCCGCGCAGTTATTCCGCTCTGGGAAACAGAGGGCGGAAAGTTGACGAAGCTTACGCTTATGCCGGTTGAAATGTCCATGGACGGCAACCGCTCCGAGCAGGGACTTCCCAGACGCAGCAAGAACCCCGAAATTGCAGAATATCTCGCAAAGATGTGCGAGCCGTTTGGTACAAAGATAAAGATGAAGAAGGATGGACTCATCACCTGCGAATGGTAAAGAAGATAAAAACCCCGGAAACACATTTGTGTTTCCGGGATTTTTGTGTAATGCTATATGTGACGGAGACGCCAGAACCATTTGTCCATATTTTTCTGGTTGAGGCGGTCGCCGTCCGCACCGTTGCCGCTTACCCATACATCGGGCTTGATACCACGCTCTGCGAGAATTTCGCATACCTTTGCATTTATCGAGTCAACAATGAAAAGATTTATAATTGTCGATGCGGGGCTTGCCTTATATGTGCAACCTTCGATCGGAACAATAGCCTCGCCGATGGGCGTATAGTCGTTGATGACAACGTCTGCAAGCTCATAAAGGCTCGCGCCTGACGGATGGCGGTTGTGTTGTTTGCGGTCAACCGTATCCGAGAGCTCGGGGCAGGTGATTGCAATAAGCGGAATGTTGTGCTCACGGCAATAGTTTGCCGTGTCGATGGTAACCGCGTTTATGCCAAAGGCATTTATTTGAAGCATAACGTCGCCTTCTTTAACGCGGTAATAGCGCATAACCTCGTTTGCATAGCCGACCACGCGCTCATTCCAGCGTGTAGCGCCGTGCTCACACGAAAGGCCCGGGTCGAGAATCGCATTTGCACAACAGAGATTGCCTGCGCGGTGGCACATTTCTATTGCTGCCATGTTGGAGTGTCCGCCCGAACCGAAAATGTGGAACATACCGCCCGCCTGAATGGTATCGGCAATAATCGTTGCGGCTTTTTCAATGTTTTGTGACTGTTCTTTTACAACGCGGTCAAGTGTTGCGATAACTTCTTTATAAAAAATGAGTGTTGAATCCATAATTACTCCTCCGTTTTTTAGGGCTTACAGGTGGCGGATTTTAGGCAGAAGCTCATCTTCATAGCGTTTGTTGAGGCTGTCGCCATCGGGCATATTTGCGCTCTGCCATACGGCGGGGGTGATACCCTGGTCAAGAAGCTCCTGCGCTGTCTGCATCATAAGAAGATTTATTGAAAAACAATTTGCATATGTTGAGGTTGAGCCCATCTTCTGCTCCATACCCGGAAGCTTTATAATCGCATCTCCAAGCGGGAGATGGTTGTCTATATAAACATCAACAAGGTCTGGAAGATTCTGACCTGACGGATGTCGGCTCGGCGCGTCCTTGGGTACGGTGTGGGCAAAGGATGTAGACGTTATACCGATTGATTTTATTCCGCGCTCACGGCAGAGAAGCGCAGAGTCAACCGTCATTGAATTGATTCCGTATGCATTGACGATGATAAGGACATCTCCCTCGGAAAGTCTGTACGAATCAAAAACAGCCCTTGCATAGCCCGGTGTGCGCTCGATGATGTTTGAACGCTTCGCACCGTGGATTACGTTTGTACCCGGGTCGAGAATTGCGTTTATGTGGACAAGCCCGCCTGCACGCCAGAGCACCTCTTCGACTGCAATGTTGGAGTGTCCGCCGGGACCGATAACGTTTATAAGCCTTCCGTTTTTGACGGCATCTGCGCAGAGTTTTGCACCGCGCTTTATGTTTTCCTCCTGTGTATCTGCGATGGCCGTAACAAGATTTACAACGCCGTCGCGGTATTCGGATGCGATAGACATAACAAAACCTCCTGCTTTCAGTTTAAATAAATGATATAACTATCCTAAATGGTTTTCAAAGAGTATACTATTCAATGTTTTGGATATTCTACGATTTTCATTAGAATATATTGTTATTCGGGTTTTACCATTGTATAATTACCTTGAAGAGAGGTGACGGGAATGTCTGAAAGCATACCGAAAAGATGGCATATAGACGAGAACACATACGATGCTTATACAGTGGAAAGTCTTAAAACGGTAGATACGCACTGGCATTCGCATTTTCTCATAAACCTCTTTACAGAAGGTCAGGGAATTCAGGAGATAAACGGAAAAAGCTATCCCATCCGCCGCGGAAGCATAATAATAATCTCGCCGCTTGATTTTCACAGAAACATAGTCAGCGATGAAGAAAAAGTTTCTGTCTGCGCGGTGAAATTTTCTGATAAGTTTTTTTACGATTCTCTTGCTGACCTTTGTTCTCTTGAAGATTTTCCGATTGTGACAACACTTTCCGACGAGGACTATGAAACAGCAAAAACACTCTTTGAGCTTCTGCTTTCTCAGCAGGAAAAGAAAACGCTTATTGGTGCGGATAAGTTTTCGCGAAGCCTTATTGAGCAGCTTGTAATCCTCGCGTTGCGCGCCGTGGGCAAGAAAAAGAGCGAAGGCAATGTAACAAAAATGCGCCGTGCTCTCGGATATATCCATTACAATTTTCGTAACGGCTTAAAGGTGGAAGACGTTGCAAAGCATATAGGATATTCTCCGAACTATTTCAGTTCGGAGTTCAAGCGGGAAACGGGAATTGAATTTCAGAAATACCTGCAAGATTTAAGGCTTGATTTCGCAATGAATCTTTTAAGGTTTTCAAAGATTACCATAACAGAGGCGTGTTTTGAATCCGGTTTTAAAACACTGTCGCATTTCTCACAGACATTCAAGAAAAAATTCGGAACAGCTCCCGGCAAAATAAAAAAGGAGAAATGAGGGGAGAAAATGAAAAAGTGGAAGAACGGTGCGGTCACCCTTGCATGTGATGAACTTCGCGAGAGGATAAAGGGGAAAAAGATTGCGCTTATGATGAATACAACGGCGCTGCATAACGACGGCAGGCTTCTTATAGATGTCATCGTAAACGAAAAGTGGGCAGAGGTTGAGTTCTTTTTTGGTATGGAGCACGGCGTGCGAGGAGACCTTTATGCAAACGACGGTCATCTCTCCGACCGCGATTCCAAGACAGGTATAAAAATCGTCAATCTTTACGACTACCCGCGGCTTTCTCCACCTGTTGAGTGGATAAAAGAGGTAGATGCGGTCGTGTTCTCGGCGCAGGATGTCGGAGTTCGCCACTGGACATATACGCCATGGCTTATGTTGCTTATTCAGTCGTGTGCAACGGCAGGGCGTGAGGTTATAGTACTCGACCGTCCGAATCCCATCCGCGGTGATATTGTTGAGGGCGCACCCGCTGAGAAAAAGTATGCGGGCGGCGACCTTCTTTCAGGTTTTGAATATCCGCTTCGCCACGGTATGACGATAGGCGAACTTGCGACAATGTATAACGATATAAAAAATGTCGGTGCAGACCTCACGGTTCTTAAAATGCAGGGGTGGCGTCGCGATATGTGGTATGACGAAACAGGGCTTGTGTGGGTGCCGGGAAGCCCGAATATGCCCGATATGGACACTCCTTTGTTCTTTGCAGCAACAGGACTTATGCAGGCATCGTCCTTTTCTCTCGGGATCGGCACAACAACGCCGTTTGAGTTTGTCGGAGACGTCGGCTTTGACGGTCAGAAGCTTTCAGATACACTCAATGCGCTTGACCTTGCGGGAGTATATTTCATCCCGAAGCACTATATGGCGATGACATACAGAAACCCCGAGGAGGGCACAGGTCGAAAGCTCACACTTTGCGACGGTGCGTTTATGGTCATAAACGACAGAGACGCATTCCGTCCGGTAGAAACGCAGCTCCATATTATGGAAACCGTGAGAAATCTTTTCGGCGATAAGGTTGACTTTGAGTTTGACCTTGCGCGCTCACGTATGGGCACGGACAAGATATGCGATGCTCTGAAGGAAGGCAGGAGTCTTTACCCCATTATTGAAGAGTGGAGAGCGGGCGCGGAAGAGTTTAAAAGAATGCGCGAAAAATATCTTTTGTATTAAAAACAAAAAGAAATCCCCCGGGTACCGGGGGGATTTCTTTTTTTACTGTTTTTTGGGTCTTTCCTGGTGGAAATATACTCCGTAATGAGCTTTGATTTCGCGGTCTCTGCAGAACTCGTTATAGGTTGCGTCAAGTCCGAGTTTTTCAAGTCTCTCAATGCCGTCCCAGCTGCCTATGGGATAGGCAATGTCGAAATTGTCAAGGAATTTCGGGCTTTTCTTTGCGATACCCTCGTAAATATCCTTTGTGAGGTCATGTGCTTCGATGCGTACACCTTTACAAATAATCATAAAATCCACAAGATGCATCATGAATTTATATTCAATTTCACGATACTCATTTCTGCCGCCGAGGTTGACCTTTTCCTGAGGGTCGTTTATACGGTCGAACAGGCAGGTTTTATTTGTGAAAGGATAATACGTAAAGGTATAGCGTTTATCCACCAACGTCTTGCTGCTGTCGCAAAATTCGCTCATATTAACTTCTCTCTCGGCAACTTTTCCTGTTGCAAGTCCGATCATCGAGCGGGAGAGACCGAATGCTTTGTCATCACCTGCTATATCAAGAACGGTAGCTCCTATATCAAGATTTCCGCAAAGGGCGTCACAACGTGTACCCTTTTCGAGCGCGGGATGATTTGATATAATCATCGGGATAAACAGCTGTGGCTTATATGGCCAGGGACCTTTTGTCATAACGTTATAATCGTTTTCGCAGCTTCCGTGGTCAGAAGAGAAAATAATAGTTGTGTTTTCATAGATGCCGTTATCTTTTAAGGACTTAACAAGCCTGCCGACGAGAGCATCAACCTCTGCAATCAGTTCACAGTATAATACACGTTCTTGCTTTCTCTCTTCATCAGCAATATGAGGGTCGCGAACTACCTCGACGGGGTTTAAGAAAGCTCTGCGGTAAAGCTCAACTGTCGGAATATCCTCATCGGGGCGTTCCTGAATCAGCACATCGGGAATTTTCTCTTCGTCAACAACGCCCGAAACTTCCTTTGGCGGGGTAAGAGGACCGTGGGGGGAGTTAAGACTGCAGAAAAGATAGACGGGCGCATTCTCGTTTTCAGGTGTCGCTCCGTTCGGAGCCTGTCCTGTTTTTGAATAGCTTTCTATAAATACGATGGCCCTGTCTACCGTCCATCTGTCGTAAAAATCCTCTTCGGGATACGGGGAGTATTGCTTGTCCCTGAAATAATCAAACTTCTCATCGGGATATTTGTTGTTGATATACTTTGAGTATGGACACACGTCTGCCATAGAGGGTAAAAGGAAAA
>JAFYPW010000016.1 GCA_017559985.1 Oscillospiraceae bacterium
ATGGCAAAGCTTATATATAATATGTTAAACACACCCACAAAAGGCGACACAAAGACATCTGCCGCAAAGCTCGGAGACTCTCTCTCCTCCGAGCAGCTTACAATCGGAGACGTTCTCGGCGACAACGTAACCGGTCCCGTTACCGTAAAGTCCGGCACAATTTCCTCACTTTCTCTTTCTTCGCCCAGAGTTTACAGAAACGGAAAAACCGCAACGGTTTCAGATATTGCAAATTACGATGTAATCTATTACAGCAAAAAGAGCAATGCAATCTGGGCATATTCACAAAAAATTTCAGGGCTCGTCGAAAACATCGCTCCGAACAAAGAAGCACCGACATCGGTAACCGTTTCCGGCATAACATATCAGCTGCCATACTATGCTGCTCAACGCGCTTTTGGCATTGACGGACTCGAAGCGGGAGACACAGCCACACTTCTTCTCGACAAGAACGGTGCAGTCTGTGATGCATACGAAGCAAGTTCGCTTTACGAATCAATAATCGGCGTTGTCACCGACGTTGTGACAAAATCCACCACCGCCGCCGACGGAACAAAGAAGAGTGCATATTACGCAAAGCTTCTCACTCTCAACGGCGACACGGTTGAAGTCGAACAACAAAACGACTCAACAAACCTCGTGGGGTATGCAGTAACGTTTGATGTCTCAACGTCAAAGATGCAGCGCGTATCAAGTGCACAGGCGACCTCGGGATATATCTACTCAGACTCCCGTCTGTGGGGCAAATCTCCCATTGCGCAGAACATAAAGATACTTGAAATGGATGACAACGGTAATATTCTCTCGGTGAACCTTTCCCGCCTTGACGGTGTATATCTCAGAAGCGAAAACGTTCTCCTCGTCTCAAAAAATGAATCAGGTGCTATTGACGGAATTATTATAAAGAACGTAACCGGCGACACAAACAAATACGGCATTATAACCTCTATCGAGAAACGCACAAACAACGAAGGATCGCTCATATCTTATTCTTACAGCTACGATCTCGGCGGTGTGCGCGGAAGCGTTTCACTCAGAACAACAGGTCTCACCCAGGGCCCTTGCGTCTTCAAGTACAAAGACGGCGAACTTATTGAGGCAACAAACCTCACCCGCGTAGAAAACATTTCACTTCTCACTCCCTCATATATTTCTCTCAAAAGCGGAGTTAAACACAGACTCTCCTCGGGTGTTCTCGTTTACAGAATTGTTGACGACACAAAAATCCTGACCACGCTTGACGAAGCATTGTCATACGATGGAACAATCTGGGCGTATTACGACAAAATCCAGAGCGAAGGCGGGCTTGTAAGAGTTATATACCTCAAATAACAAAACGGGACAATCGCCAACGGCGGTTGTCCCGTTTGCACAATTTTGATTTTACTTCCTCCCTTGAAAACACCTCTTTATTGTGTTATCATATTTTAAAAAGGAGCGTGATTATTTTGTTTTCAGAAAAAGACAGACAGTTTGCCGCAGATTTCTTAGAGCGTGTTGCAAAAAAAGTAAGCATTATGGCTACGCAGATTGGCGGCAATTTCCCATATACAACCAACGGTGAGTGGCACCCGAAGGGTGAAAACGCAGATATTTCCTACTGGACAAACGGTTTTTGGCCCGGCATGATGTGGCTTATGTACATAAAAACAGGCGACGAGATGTATAAAAAAATCGCAAACGAATGTGAAGACAAACTTGACGCCGCAATCGACAGATTCTACGGGCTTCATCACGATGTAGGCTTTATGTGGTCGCTTTCCTCCGTTGCAAATTACAAGATTACAGGAAACGACCGCTCACGCGACCGCGCGCTCCACCTTGCAACAATACTTGCAGGTCGCTTCAACCCCGCAGGCAACTACATACGAGCATGGAACTTTGAAGCTTTTACAGGCGGTGCAATCGTTGACTGTATGATGAACATCCCGCTCCTCACCTGGGCAGAAAAATACAGCAAAGAGCCTGATCCGAGATATTCTCACATTGCCCGCGCTCACGCGGATAAAGTTCTTGAAACCTTTATCCGTCCCGATGGCTCGGTTTATCACAAAGTCGAGTTTGATAAAAATACAGGCGAAGTCATAGACTATCCGGACTGTCAGGGTTATGCTCCCGAATCCTCCTGGTCACGCGGTCAGGCATGGGCCATTTACGGTTTTGCAATGGCATACTTAAATCTCGGTGATGAGAAATACCTCGATGCCGCAAAGAAGGTTGCACACTACTTCATCGCAAACCTCGAGCCCGAAAAACTTCCGCTTATGGACTTCCGTGCGCCGGAAGAACCTGTTTATTACGATTCCTCTGCCGCTGCCGCCGCAGCCTGCGGTCTCATCGAAATCGCAAAGGTTGTTCCCGAGTTTGAAAAGCCGATGTATGAGCGTGCAGTAATGAATCTTCTTCACGTACTTGATGAAAACTGCAACTATAATGAAGAGGAGCTCGTCCTTCTCGAAAACGGTTCGGGTGCTTATCACTCAACAAAAGGTATACATAAACCGTACATCTTCGGTGATTATTACCTCCTCGAAGCTCTTATGAAGCTTTACGGAAACGACGGTAAGTTCAACATCCATAACTGATATAAAGTCCCGTGTTCAGACGCACGGGACTTTATGATATTTTTGGCTTGAAAATACAATTCCGCTGTGTTATCATATTTTAAAAAGGAGCGTGATTATTTTGTTTTCAGAAAAAGACAGACAATTTGCCGCCGACTTTTTAGAGCGTGTTGCAAAAAAAGTAAGCATTATGGCTCCGCAGATTGGCGGCAATTTCCCATATACAACCAACGGCGAGTGGCACCCAAAGGGAGAAAACGCAGATATTTCCAGTTGGACAAACGCTTTCTGGCCCGGTATGCTGTGGCTTATGTACATAAAAACAGGCGACGAGATGTATAAAAAATTCGCAAACGAGTGCGAGGATAAGCTTGACCGTGCACTCGATGAATTCTGGGGTCTTCACCACGACGTCGGCTTTATGTGGTCACTTTCCGCTGTCGCAAATTACAAGCTCACGGAAAACGACCGCTCACGTGACCGCGCACTCCACGCTGCAACACTGCTTGCAGGTCGTTTTAACCCTGCTGCAAAATTCATCCGTGCGTGGAACTATGGAACAACTTATACCAACAGCGCCATTATCGACTGTATGATGAATCTTCCGCTTCTTACCTGGGCTGAAAAATACAGCAAGGAGCCCGACCCGAGATATTCTCACATCGCCCGCGCTCACGCTGATACAGTTCTCAGGACATTCATCCGCCCCGACGGCTCCGTCCACCACATAATCGCGTATGACAGAGACACCGGAGATGTCGTAGACCGCATAGGCGGTCAGGGCTACGACCCCGACTCTTCCTGGTCACGCGGGCAGGCATGGGCGATTTACGGCTATGCTATGGCATACTTAAATCTCGGCGATGAGCGTTATCTCGATGCCGCAAAGAAAGTTGCGCACTACTTCATCGCAAACCTCGAACCGGGAAAGCTTCCGCTTATGGACTTCCGCGCTCCGCAAGAGCCTGTTTATTACGACTCCTCTGCGGCTTCAACAGCTGTCTGCGGTCTCATTGAAATTGCAAAGGCCGTCCCAGAATTTGAAAAGCCGATGTATGAGCGCGCAGCAATGAATCTTCTCCGCGTTCTTGATGAAAACTGCAACTACGACGAAAACGAGCTCGTCCTTCTTGAAAACGGTTCGGGCGCATACCACGCCGAAACAAGCATACACCGCCCATTCATTTTCGGCGACTATTATCTTCTCGAATCTCTTATGAAGCTTCACGGAAACGACGGCAGATTCACTATTCACAATTGATGTTGAATCCCGTGTGAAAATTCACACGGGATTTTTTAATATTTTTTATTTTTTGGCTTGAAAATACAATTCCAATATGTTATCATATTTTCGAAAAGGAGAGTGACTATTATGTACTCAGAAAAAGACAAACAGTTTGCTGCCGACTTTTTAGAGCGTGTAGCAAAAAAAGTAAGCATTATGGCTCCGCAGATTGGTGGCAATTTCCCTTATACAAATAACCGTGACGGCAGCTGGCATCCGAAGGGCGAAAACGCAGGTGTTGACGGCTGGACACACGGCTTCTGGCCCGGCATGATGTGGCTTATGTACATAAAAACAGGCGACGAGATGTACAAAAAATTCGCAAACGAATGCGAAGACAAGCTCGACGCTGCAATTGATAGATTCTGGGGTCTCCACCACGACGTTGGCTTTATGTGGTCCCTCACTTCCGTCGCAAACAGCAAGCTCACAGGCAACGACCGCTCACGCGACCGTGCGCTCCACGTTGCAACGATCCTTGCAGGTCGTTTCAACCCCGCGGGCAATTACATACGCGCATGGAACTTTGAAACTTTAACAGGCGGTGCCATCATCGACTGTATGATGAACATCCCGCTTCTTACCTGGGCCGAAAAATACAGCAAAGAGCCTGACCCGAGATATTCTCACATCGCGCGTGCTCACGCTGACAAGGTTCTTGAAACCTTCGTCCGTCCCGACGGCTCGGTCCACCATATCGTAGAGTACGACAAAAACACAGGCGAAGTCATTGACCGTCCGGGCGGTCAGGGCTACGCTCCCGGCTCTTCCTGGTCACGCGGTCAGGCTTGGGCTATCTACGGCTATGTTATGGCATACCTTAACCTCGGCGAGCAGCGTTATCTTGATGCTGCAAAGACAGTTGCACACTACTTCATCGCAAACCTCGAGCCCGGAAAGCTTCCGCTTATGGACTTCCGCGCACCGGAAGAAGAGTATTACGATTCCTCTGCCGCTGCCGTTGCAGCCTGCGGCTTTATTGAAATCGCAAA
>JAFYPW010000017.1 GCA_017559985.1 Oscillospiraceae bacterium
AGCGCGTCTGCCATTCCGCCACGCCCGCTTCTATTAATTTTTCACATCTGTCTTCTGCCTTCGAGGGCTCGCGTGAGCGTCATTTCGTCGGCGTATTCAAGATGACCGCCAACCGGGATACCGTATGCAAGGCGCGTTGCAGTCACTCCAAACGGAGAAAGCAGGCGCGCGATATACATCGCCGTCGCCTCGCCCTCGGTATCGGGGTTTGTTGCAAGGATAACCTCGCGTATTCCGCCGGCTGAAACTCTTCCTACAAGCTCTTTAATTTTTACATCATCGGGGCCTATTCCGTTCATCGGAGATATGCAACCGTGGAGAACGTGATAGAGCCCGTTATATTCACGCGTTTTTTCAATAGCTGCAACATCTTTCGGGTCAGAAACCACGCATATGACGCTTCTGTCTCGCGCTTCATCCTCACAAAGACTGCAGGTTTCGCTATCAGTTAAGTTCTGACACACTTTGCAGAACTTGACCGTTTTTTTAGCCGAAATTATCGCATTTGCAAAGCCCTCTGCTTCTGCCTCGGGAAGTGAGAGCACAAAAAAGGCAAGGCGCTGCGCGGTCTTTCTGCCGACGCCCGGAAGCTTCTGAAACTGCTCTATCAAGTTTTCAACCGGTGCCGTAAAAAAGCGCATCTTACCCTACCTCCGACTTTTAGAACATTCCCGGGAGATTCATTCCTCCGGTGATTTTTTTCATCTCGCCCGCTGCTGCCGTTTCTGCCCGGCTCATCGCCTCGCCTATTGCCGCAACGATGAGGTCTTCGAGCATCTCGACATCATCCGGGTCAACTGCTTCGGGGGCAATTTTTATCGCCGTTACGCGATTTTTACCGTTTACAGTCGCCTCTACCACTCCGCCGCCGGCGCTTGCAGTATATGTCTTCTCTTCAAGCTCTGCCTGCATACGCATCATATCCTGCTGCATCTTCTGAGCCTGCTTTATCATATTCATATTGATTCCGCCACCGGGAAATCCGCCTCTTGCCATAACCTTTTTCTCCTTACTTTATTGTTAAGCCTTCCATTCCTTCAAGCCCCGATAGGAGCTCGTCAAGGCCGCTTGTTTCCTGCTTTTTTTCTTTATTTGCCTGTCTGCCCACGGTAAGGGCAATCCCGTCTGCCACATCATTCGCCACCGCGCGCAAGGTGTCCATATTCTCGGCTCTCGTGAGCATCTGAAGCACAAACGCGTTCTCGCTCGAAAGAGAGAGGATGTGCCCCGAAAGCTCTGCCTTTACAGACTTAAAAAGAGGTGTTACACCCGGAGAGAGCTTACTTTCCGCCGCGGCAAGTATCTTTTGCCAGATTGCATCGCCACCTGCGCAAGTTTCCTCTTTCACAGGCTTTTCAACCTTTTTCGCCGGAGTCTTTTCAGTCTCCGGTTCTTCTTTATTCTGTGGCTCAGGTTTTTTCTCTTCTGTCTTTTTTTCTGTGGGTTTTACCGTCACAACAGAGCCTTGAAGTTTCCTTTCAAGCTCGGATATTCTTGATATTAACGCGTCACAATCCATCACGCCTGCACTTTCGCAGATGCGGACACAGCAAAGCTCTGCATCAATTCTCTTATTCGGACTTGCCGCGATTGCGCCCGTTGCATTCTGCAATGCTTCAATGGCACTACAAAGACGGACATTGTCAAACTTGTCGGCAAGTGAATTAAGCTCACCTTCGGTATATCTTGCGCTCACGCGGGCGATATTTGTTCCGTCGTCAGCTTTGAGTATGAGCACATCACGGAAAATAGCCGCAATCTCATTTAAAACGGAGGTTATATTCTTTCCGCCGGTATAAATCTCATTGAGCGACACGAGAGCTCCTTTAAGGTCGCGCTCGGAAAGAGCCCTTGCAAGGGAGAGTGTTTCAAGCCTTCCCGCATAACCCACTACGTTTTCAACCGTTTCTGCCGTGACGTTTCCGCCGCCGACGGATATACACTGGTCAAGAAGTGAAAGCGCATCGCGCATTGCTCCGTCCGCAAGACTTGCTATGTACGACGCGGCGTCCTCTGAAAGGGTTGCGCCCTCGCTTCTTGCAATAAACATCATACGGTCTGCAATGACAGAAACAGGAACGCGCTTGAAAATAAATCTCTGGCAACGCGAAGCCACCGTCGCGGGGACTTTATGAAGCTCTGTCGTTGCAAGAATGAAAACAACGTGCTCGGGAGGCTCTTCCATAATCTTTAACAGTGCATTGAACGCACTTGATGAAAACATATGGACCTCGTCTATTATATACACTCTCTTCTTCGCATTGGCGGGAGAGTACACCGCCTCGTCGCGCAGCTCGCGGACATAATCTACACCGTTGTTTGATGCAGCGTCTATTTCAACTATATCTAAAACTTCTCCGCTTGTGATGCCGAGGCAGGTAGGGCATTTATTGCAGGGGTTTCCGTGAAACGGATTTTCACAGTTTACTGCCTTTGCGAGAATTTTGGCGCAGGTAGTCTTGCCCGTTCCGCGCGAGCCTGAGAACAAATATGCGTGGGAGGTCTTTCCCGTTTCGACCTGCTTTGTGAGCGTGTCGCATATGGCGGACTGCCCGACAACATCGGCAAAGCTCTGCGGTCTCCATTTTCTGTACAGCGCCTGATACATCCTTATCTACCTCTGTTTTGTTCTGACCCATTGCACGACCGCACACCCACACCTCGACAACACAGGCATGTGCGGAATTTATATGACCGACTCAAAACCGGCACGCCTGCGGCACACAAAGAAAACCGCTTAATGCTGCTCGGTTCCCCGCCTGACATGGTTCACAGCCCTTCGCTGCGCAGGACCGGTTTCTCAACACCGTTCATATAACCCTGCCACACGACCCGGAAGCCTCAGAGCGGGAATTCCCCCCTGCTATAGCGGATTGCAGGTACAGGGCACCGCTGACTCCCCGGATAGTGCGGTCTTGCAACGGGTCAGAATATTTGTTTTTATTTAAAGCAATTTGATTCCTGCTGCTTTGCAGACCTCAACATCTGCTGCCGGCCACACCGACGACTGAACCTCGCCGATATGCGCGCAGTCAAGCATATACATACAAAGACGCGACTGACCTATTCCTCCGCCAATTGTATAAGGAAGCTTTCCCTCTACAAGAGCCTTCTGGAACGGAAGCTCAAGCCTGTCTTCACAACCCTCTGCACGAAGCTGGGAAACAAGCGCAGCCTCGTCAACCCTGATGCCCATTGAGGAAATCTCAAATGCGCAGTCAAGGAGCGGATAATAAAGAACTATATCGCCATTAAGAGTCCAATCGTCATAGTCAGGTGCGCGGCCGTCGTGCTTACCGCCGTTTTTGAGCCTTCCGCCTATCTGCGAAATAAACACAGCGCCATACTCGCGGGCAATCGCGTGTTCGCGCTCTTTTCCGGTAAGATTGGGATATTTCTCTTCAAGCTCGTATGTCGAGAAGAAAGCTATCTCATCGGGCAACTTTTTCTGTGTACCGAAGCAGTCTGAAACCTCGCGCTCGGCATCGCGGACAACATTATATATTTTGCGCACAATATCCTGCAAAAATTCAGTGGTGCGCTGCTCTTTTGAAATGACAAGCTCCCAGTCCCACTGGTCAACATAGATGGAGTGGAGGTTATCCGTCATCTCATCGCGGCGGATGGCGTTCATATCGGTATAAAGACCTTCGCCGACAGAGAAGCCGTAATTTGCAAGTGCCATTCTCTTCCACTTGGCAAGAGAGTGAACTATTTCATAGACGCTTCCGGGCTGTTCCAAAAGGTCAAACACAACGGGGCGCTCAATACCGTTTAAGTTATCGTTGAGCCCCATCCCGCTCTTTACGAAGAGCGGAGCGCTGACACGCTCGAGCTTTAATGCCTTTGCAAGGCGTTGCTCGAACATATCCTTTATCATCTTCACTCCGCGCTCGGTGTCGCGGATTGACATTTTTCTGTTATAGCCCTCGGGCAGAATAAGTCTTTCTTTCATACTGTTTTTTCCTTTAATACTTTATAAGATAGCGATTGACCTCCCACTGATGAACGGTGGTGGTGTATTCGTGCCACTCGCGGCGCTTCGCCTCTATGTATTTCGGTGCAATATGGTCACCTATCGTTTTAAGCATAAGCTCGTCGCGCTCGAATTCGTCAACAGCCTCGGAAAGGTTCTTCGGAAGCGCGCGGATGTTGTTCTTTTTAAGCTCTTCCTTTGACATTTCGAAGATGTTTGTTTCGACAGACGGCGGCGGAGTGAGATTTTTCTTTATTCCGTCAAGACCTGCCGCAAGCACTGCCGCAAAAGCGAGATACGGGTTTGCCGCAGGGTCGGGGTTTCTTATCTCAATTCTCGTGCCCTCGCCCGATGCGCTCGGAACACGGACAAGCGGGCTTCTGTTCTTTGCAGACCACGCAATATGGACAGGTGCTTCATATCCCGCAACAAGTCTCTTATATGAGTTTACAAGAGGGTTTGTAACTGCGCTCATTCCGCGTGAATGCTATATCACGCCTGCTATGAAGCAATATGCGTCGTGGCTTAAACCAAGCTTGTCGTCCGGGTTATAGAATACATTCTTTCCGTTTTTTGAAAGTGATATATTTATATGCATACCCGAACCGCATATTCCGTATATGGGCTTTGGCATAAACGTTGCGTGGAGGCCGTTTTTGTGCGCAATAGTCTTGACTAAAAGCTTAAAAGTGATTATATTATCGGCAGTTGTGAGCGCTTCGCCGTATTTAAAATCAATCTCGTGCTGGCTGTCTGCATTTTCGTGATGTGAGGCTTCGATTTCAAAACCCATTTCTTCAAGATATTTGCACATCTCGCGGCGGACGCTCTCATCCGTATCAACGGGACCTAAGTCAAAATATCCTGCACGGTCGTTTCTTATCGCGGTGGGATTTCCGTTTTCGTCCGTTTTAAAGAGGAAGAATTCCGCCTCAGGGCCTATATTTACCGTGTATCCCATATCGGCAGCTTCAGAAAGCACTTTTTTGAGAACACAGCGCGGGTCGCCCATAAACGGATTTCCCTTTGTGTCGTAAACATCGCAGATGAGGCGGGCAACCTTTCCGCCCTCGTTTATCCACGGAAGAATACAGAAGGAGTTTAAATCGGGATACAGATACATATCCGACTCCTCAACACGGACAAAGCCCTCAATGGAAGAGCCATCGAACATACACTTGTTGTCAAGTGCACGCGAAAGCTGTCGTGCGGTTATTGAAATATTTTTCATTGTTCCGAAAATATCGGTAAATTGGAGACGGATAAACCTGACGTCCTCTTCTTTAACTATTCTTTCTATATCCTCACGAGTATAACCCATAACGGCACCTCCGCCTTTTCTTGATTAATTTATTATTTTACCATAAAAACCTTGTTTTTTCAAGAGCGTTCTATCACGACAGAGAAGCCGGAAAGCGCGTCACTCTCAAAAACCCGAACGGAAGAAAAGCCGGTCTCCTCCGTAAGTTTTTTAATGTTTGCTCTTTTCTGACCGACACACGCGGACTTTTTTCCGCGTGCAACGTATATGTTTATATTTTCCCCGGAAATACCCTTTTCTTCCGCTTCTTTCCGTATTCTCTGAAAAAACCTCTCTGACATCGCCATTTCGCCGAGCGCGGGGTGATATGCGCCACAAACGGCATCGCCTGCGGAAAGCTCGTCTGACGGGTTGAGCCCGAAGCGTATTACGGGGATGTTTTCTTCATCAAATATTTCAAGTATCTCCGCGCCAAGCCTTGCTGCCTCCTTGGGAGTTGCGGGGATATACTCCCCTTTCTGCATAAGCGAAAGGAGCGCGGTATCTTTTATAACAACCGTCGGATAAACGCGCACGCCATCGGGGTTAAGCTTTGCTATTTCTCGCGCGGTGTAAATATCCTTTTGTTCATCACTTCCGGGAAGGTGCGTCATCATTTGCAGGATGAGCGAAAAACCGTACCTGCGGACAAGCTTTGCAGCATTGCGCGCATCAAATGCCGTATGCCCTCTGCCGGATTTCAGGAGCACGTCTTCATCCATAGACTGAACACCGAGCTCTATCGTCTTTACACCTTTTTCGCGAAGAAGAGACAACACTTCGTCATCAATGCAATCGGGTCTTGTCGAGAGTCGGATTGAAGAAATTTCTCCGCTTTCAATATACGGCGCGACGGCATCAAGATACGCCGTCATATCAGGCCCCGATATTGCGGTAAAGCTTCCGCCGTAAAACGCAACCTCGGCTCTGCTTTTTATTTTTGCAAGAGCTTCTTCAATAATTTTTGTTACATCCTCTGCCGTCGGTGGTGCAATCGTTCCCGCTATCTTTTTCTGATTGCAGAAAACACAGTCGTGCGGGCAGCCGACATGCGGAATGAAAACCGGGATTATCGCACCCATTATTCCATACCCATAAGCTTCAAAGCTTCGCGCGCCGCCATCTGTTCGGCTTCCTTCTTACTGTGTCCTACTCCGCGACCGATTGGGTTACTGTTTATCATTACCTCAACGATAAAGTTCCGTTCGTGGTCAGGCCCGTTTGAGTCAAGCATTCTGTATGAAAGCTTCTCACCGCGGTTTTTCTGAACAATCTCCTGAAGCGTTGTTTTATAGTCTGTAACGCTCCACTCGCCGCCGCGTGCCGCACAGAAAACAAAGCGTTCTATAAACCGCCGTGCCTCTTCTTCACCGGAATCAAGATAAATCGCACCGATTACCGCCTCAAACGCGTCGGCAAGGATAGAGTCGCGGTCTCTTCCGCCGCCGCTTTCCTCGCCGTGGCCGAGACGCAGCTCGCGTCCCAGCCCGATCTCACGGGCTCGCTCGCACAGAGCACCTGTGCAAACAAGCGAGGAGCGCATTTTCGTAAGCTCTCCTTCCGGCTCGTCGGGGTATTTTTCAAACAGATACAGCGCCGTATTCATGCCAAGAACAGAATCGCCCAGAAATTCCAGGCGTTCGTTATCGAGCACGTTTGCGGCGCGGTTTTCGTTTGCATATGAGCTGTGCGTTACGGCACGGATAAACAGCTCGCGGTTTTTGAACTTATACCCTATTTTCTTTTCAAAGCGTTCTGCATCCGGTTTTGCGGGAGTCTTACTCATCACTCGTCTCTTCTCCTTTAAGGCTGCTTGAAAGCTTTATCGTCATCCCTGAGTCTATATAGTCTATCGCCTGAATAACGGCATTACGGAGAGCTTTTGCCTTTGCAGAGCCGTGCGCCTTTATTACCGGCTTTCTCACACCGAGAAGAGGCGCGCCGCCTGCTTCGTTATAGTCAATCTTCTGTTTGAAGCTGCCTATATGCTTTCTGACAAGAAGTGCGGCAATCTTTCCTGCAAACGAGCCCATAAACATGCCTTTGAGCTCACGCGCAAAGAACATACCGACTCCTTCCATAGTTTTAAGATAAACATTTCCTGAAAAACCGTCGGCAACTATAACATCAGCACTTCCGAGAGGGCCGTCGCGGCCTTCAATGTTTCCGACAAAGTTTATTTCTCCGCGCTCCGCCGCTTCCGAGAGAAGCTTATGCGCCTGGCGATGCACTTCATCGCCCTTATGCGCTTCTGCACCATTGTTGAGAAGACCGATGCGCGGATTCTTTATACCGAGCGCATTCTCTGAGTAAAACGCACCCATAAGCGCAAACTGGTAAAGATATTCCGGTGTGCACTCTGCATTTGCGCCGCTGTCTATGAGGAGTGCCACACCCTCTGCCGTTGGGATGACAGGAGCAAGTGCTGCACGGCGGATTCCGCGGATTCTTTTAACGATGAGTGTTGCCTGGGTAAGAAGTGCGCCGGTGTTGCCTGCGCTGACAAGCGCATCACCCTTGCCGTCTGCAAGAAGCTTCAACGCAACAGTCATGGAAGCGCCGGGTTTCTGCTTCATTACGGCAAGCGGGTCGTCCTCCATCTCAACGACCTCCTCGGCATTTACTACCGATATGTTCTTTTTATACTCGTTTCCCGGGTCCTCGGCTTTGAGGTGCTTTCTTATCTCCTCTTCTTTGCCGACGAGGACAATGTCAATATCAAGCTCGTCAATTGCCATAATAGCGCCACGGACGAATTCTCCTGCGCCATTATCACTTCCCATTGTATCAAGAATTATTCTCATCGTTTTTCCCCATTCCGTTATATTTTTCTCTTATATTTTCTATTATGTCCAACGACCGCTTTGCAAGAATGGCATTTTTTTCTTTTTTTATCTTTATCCGTACATCGAGCGGTGGCATTATTCCAAAGTTTATGTTCATCGGCTGAAAATCGCCGACACTTCCCGAGCTTACATATATTCCGAGCGCACCGATTGCCGTCTCCCGGGGAAATTCGGGCGGCTTTTCCCCGAAAATCTTGCAGGCGAGCGAAAGGCCCGCATAAAGCCCGGATGCGGCAGACTCAACATAGCCTTCAACACCCGTCATCTGCCCTGCAAAGAAGAGCATATCGTCGCGTTTTGTGCTGTAATCAGCATCGAGAAGCCCCGGTGATTTGATGTATGTATTTCTGTGCATAACGCCGTATCTCACAAACTCTGCGTTTTTAAGTGCAGGTATCATCGAAAACACGCGCTTCTGCTCTCCAAACTTCAAGTGGGTCTGGAAACCGACCATATTGTACAGCGTTCCCTCGCGGTTGTCGCGGCGAAGCTGAACCACAGCATACGGAGTTATCTCCGTGCCCGGCAGCCGAAGTCCCACGGGCTTCATCGGTCCGTAGCGCAAAGTTTCATATCCGCGGCGCGCCATAACCTCACACGGCATACATCCCTCAAAAACGCGGTCGGTTTCAAAGCCGTGAACCTCGGCGCATTCCGCCGTTATGAGCGCTTCATAAAACTTGCGGTATTCCTCCTCGGTCATCGGGCAGTTTATATAATCTGCGCTGCCCTTGTCATATCTTGATTTGAAATATGCGCTCTCCATATCGACACTTTCAAATGTAACTATGGGCGCGGCGGCGTCAAAAAAGCTTAAATAAGCTTCTCCGCCGAGATATGTGCGGATGGATTCGGAAAGCGCTTTTTCCGTAAGCGGCCCCGTCGCAACGATGAGCGGGCGCGTTTTTGGAAGCTCTGAAATTTCTTCTTCAATAACAGTTATGTTTTTATGACTGCGTATTTTTTCTGTTATATACGCAGAAAACCGCTCACGGTCAACCGCAAGCGCACCGCCGGCAGGCGTTCTTGTCTCGTCTGCCGCCTGCATTATGAGTGAGTCAAGCCGTCTCATCTCCTCTTTGAGAAGACCGACGGCATTTTCTACATTTGCTGCACGGAGAGAGTTTGAACAGACAAGCTCAGCAAAGCCCTCGCTCTTATGTGCAGGGCTTTTTTTGTTCGGCTTCATTTCATAAAGCGAAACCTTTATTCCGCGCACCGCAAGTTGCCACGCGGCTTCACAACCCGCAAGCCCCGCGCCTATGACGGTTGCTTTTTTTTCTTTACTTACCACTCTTTTTCTCCGTTTTTTTCGTTGTCGACTTTTTTGTTGTTTTCTTTGCCTTTTTCTTTGGCTTTTCCGTTTCTTTCTTCTTGTATTCCTGCGGCTCGTACTTTTCGCAGTCCGGATTTGCACAGAAAAGCTTCTTCGGGCCACGACCGGAGCGCTTATAAAGTGTTTTTCCGCAAACCTCGCACTTTTCTGCCTGCGGGACATCCCACGTCATAAACGTACATTCGGGGAATTTCTCGCAGCCGTAGTACCAGTATCCGTTTTTGGACTTCTTCTTCATGATCTGTCCGCCACACTTCGGGCATTCTCCCGGAGTTTTTTCGACTATCGCCATTGTGTTCTTACATTCGGGGAAACCGGGGCAGGCAAGGAACTTGCCGAATCTGCCGGACTTTACGACCATATTCCTTCCGCAAAGGTCACAGACGATGTCGGTTACCTCATCGGGAACTTTAAGGCGCTTTCCTTCAAGCGCGCGTTCCGCTTCTTCCAGCTCCTTTGCAAACGGACCGTAGAAATCGGAAAGTGTCTTCTTCCAATCCTTGTTTCCTGCTTCTACCTCGTCAAGCTGTTCTTCCATATGCGCGGTGAACTCGACATCGACGATATCACCGAACTGCTCAACCATAAGCCCGTTTACTACCTCGCCGAGCGGTGTGGGCATAAGGCTCTTCCCCTCTTTGACGACATATTCGCGGTCGAGGATTGTGGAGATTGTCGGAGCATAAGTACTCGGTCGACCGACTCCCTTCTCCTCCATAGCCTTGATAAGGCTTCCGTCCGTATATCTTGCAGGCGGAGCTGTGAAATGCTGCTCGCTTTTTTCTCCGCAGAATGTGAGCTTCTCGTTTTCGGAAAGATCAGGAAGAACATTCGACTCCGCCTCTTCAAGCTCTGCCGCCATATCGGAATATACAGCGGTATATCCGCGGAAAGAAATGCGTGAGCTTGTTGCACGGAAAATATATTCCCCTGCGCCGACATCAACACTCATTGTGTCATACACAGCGTTTTCCATCTGGCAGGCGACGAAGCGCGACCAGATTATGCGGTAAAGCTTATACTGGTCTGCACTCAGGCTCTTCTTTATTTTTTCGGGGGTTAACTCAACATATGACGGGCGGATTGCTTCGTGAGCATCCTGCGCGCTCTTCTTCGTTTTGAAAACGCGGCGACTCTTCGGGCAATACTCTTTTCCGAATGTGTCCGTGATATAGTTTCTCACGGCATAAATTGCCTCATCTGCAATTCGCAAAGAGTCTGTTCTCATATATGTTATAAGACCGGTAAAGCCTATACCCTCAACCTCGACACCTTCATAAAGCTGCTGCGCAATGGTCATTGTACGGCTCGGCGACATACCAAATCGGCGGGATGCCTCCTGTTGGAGCGTGGAGGTGATAAACGGGGGAACAGGAGAACGCCTCTTTTCTCCGCGCTTTATGCTCTTCACGAAGAAATCTGCACCCTTTATACTCTCGATTATCTTATCGGTTTCCTCGGCAGATGACGGCTCTATCTTCTTTTTTTCCGTGCCGTAAAACTTTGCGCCAAACTCACCTTCAAGCGGTGCAATTCGTGAAAACGCGGCATCTATCGTCCAGAATTCTCTTGGCACGAATTCGCGGATTTCGTTTTCGCGGTCAATTACAAGACGCGTCGCGACAGACTGAACTCTGCCGGCAGACAGACCATAACGCACCTTTTTCCAGAGAAGCGGAGAAAGCTTGTATCCTACGATTCTGTCAAGGAGGCGGCGTGCCTGCTGTGCATTGACGAGGTTTTCATCAATATCACGCGGCTTCTTTATGCCCTCACAGATTGCGTTTTTTGTAATCTCGTTAAAGGTTACGCGCTTCGTCTTTTTATCGTCAAGCCCCAGAAGCTCCTTTAAGTGCCACGAGATTGCCTCACCCTCACGGTCAGGGTCAGTTGCAAGGTATATTGCCTCGCTTTCCTCTGCGAGCGCACGAAGCTCTTTTATGAGCGCGCTCTTACCGCGTATGGCAAGATATCTGGGCACAAAGCCACCCTCTATATCTATTCCTATATCACTTTTGGGAAGGTCGCGGAGATGTCCCATAGAAGCTTTTACCTTATACTTGCTTCCAAGATGCTTTCCTATTGTTTTTACCTTGGTGGGAGACTCCACTATTACGAGATATGACATATTTTTTCTCCGTTTCTGCCGCACTCCTTACGGCCTTGGATTAAACATCTTTTATTTTAAACTTATTTCCCGGAAGCTTCTTTATGACACCACGGATTTCAAGAAGGGTGATAAGAGAAAGTGCCTTTTCAGCACGCATACCGCTCTTTGAAAAAATTTCATCTGCATAAAGCTCGCTTGCCGATATTGCCGCAAGTATCTGCCTTTCATCGGGTGAAAATTTATCGAGAAAGCCTGCCGGAAACTCAAAGTCTCTTTCTTCTTTTTGTACGTTTTCTTCCGGGAGAAGCTCATCCCCGGTTTTTAACCTGTCCGGAAACAGGCTCTCATATTCTGACACAATGTCAAAGCCGGACATAACGGGGATTGCCCCCTCACGAATAAGCGCGTTTGTGCCCGCGCCGTTTTCGTTGAATATATCCGACGGAACGGCAAACACGTCGCGGTCCTGCTCAACGGCATACCGTGCCGTTATAAGTGCGCCGCTTTTCTCCGGCGCTTCAATCACCGCGGTTCCGAGCGATATCCCGCTCATTATGCGGTTTCTTATCGGAAAATTTATCTTCTCGGGCTGTGTTCCCGGCGGAAATTCCGAAATAAGCGTTCCCGTAGCACAGACCTTTTCTATAAGCTTTTTATTCTCACGCGGATACGGCACATCGACTCCGCAACCGAACACTGCCACTACCTTGCCTCCGGCAGAAAGTGCGCCCTCTGCCGAAAAGCTGTCTATCCCGCGGGCAAGCCCGCTGACAACCGTTCCGCCTGCCGCGGCAACCTCACGCCCGAGCTTTTTCGCGGCACGCTCGCCGATTTTTGTCGCTTTCCGCGTGCCTATAAGCGCAACAGCCGCCTCCTCATCAAGAGAGAGCGGAAGACCGCGCGCATAAAGCACCATCGGCGGGTTGGCAATGTTTTTAAGCCGCTTCGGATACTCCTTGCTTTCCGGTGTTATTATCCTTATTTCCTTTTGTCTGCACTTTTTTATAATCTCCTCCGCCGCGTACAAGTCCTTTGACAGAAGAGCTGAAAGCTCGTTTTGGGTTACTGTGGGAAGCGCACGTTTTATCTCTGCCTCGCCCGCTTGAAAAAGAGCCTCTATTTTGCGAAACCGCATTACAAGCTCTTTTGCGCGGCTACTCCCTTTATAAAACGCTTCCGAGAGCCACACCCACTTTGCAGTGTTGGGCATATCCCATCACCTTTCGCTCATTTTGTACATAAATATCGATGCTGCAACCGCAGCATTCAAAGATTCCGTCTCTCCCTGCATGGGGATTATTACACTCGCATCGCAAAGCTTTGAAATTTCGCGGCGCACACCGTTGCCCTCGTTTCCGATGACAACACACGCCCTATCAAAGCTTACGTCTGTTATATTCTTCGTTTCGCCATAAAGCTCTGATGCAAAGACCTTCATTCCGTCAGCGCGCAGACGCGGGATTATATCCGAAAGTTCCCCTTCGATTATTGCAACGCGAAAAAGAGAGCCCATCGCCGAACGGATTGTTTTCGGGTTGTAAACATCTGCACAGCCGTCAACTATTACGGCATCAATCCCGAAGGCATCTGCCGTGCGGATTATCGTTCCGATGTTTCCCGTATCCTGCAAAGAATCGAGAATTATTGCACGGTTTATTTCCTTTGCACGGATTTCGGGAAGCCTGCACGCAAAAATCACACTCTGGGCGTTCTTCAGGCTCGTTATGCTGTCTATAACATCCTGTGGTGCAACGAAACAGCGTGCACCTGAAACCGTCGGTATTCTTCCTGCTGCTTCTTCGCTTGTGATTATATAAGTTATCTCACAGTTTGACGAAACTGCCTCGGAAAGCAGCTTCTCGCCGTCGCAGACAAACTCTCCGCACTCCTTACGGTAAGCCTTGTCCCGCGAGAGCGCGCGGAGATGCTTCACCGCCGCGTTCTGACGGCTTGTTATCTTTTCAAACTCCATTTAACACTCAGCTTCTTTACATCATCGTTTGAATCTTTAAAAACGAGAGAATCATTCTCCCCCGAGAAGCCCGGAAAGAGCTTTCCCTGCATTTTCATACTTTTCGAGAATACGCTCATTCCGCGCACGGGATTCATTTTTCATCTTTATTGCCGCATATATGCCGCTGTCGGAGATGAAGCCGAACTGCTCCATAACGGGGAGATTGTCCACACGGACAAAATAACCGTTTTCGCTCTCTATACCAAACTCGGAAAGCGGTGCAAATGCACTTTCTTCGGCATACCAGTCAGCATAGCGTTTGTCAAAGAAAAAGAGGAGCACTTCGTCATCCGCCATACTTACCGTTATCTTTTCTATACTTACGGCGTTATACTGGTCGATACTTGCGACCGAATCCCCCGTTCCTGCTATGCTCTGTGTGCACAGAAGCTGCCCGCCGACCTTCACTTTCTCACCCTCTTCTGTCTCTATAAAGCTTCCGAGGTAATCAGAAAAGGCATCAAGCTGCTCATACTCTGCATATACTACGCCGGCAAGGATATAGTCAAGGTCGTTATGCTCACGATTAGCAATATCGCTTATCAGCGTCACAGCAAAAACAACTGCCGCAAGAGCGAGAAATGTTGCTGTTCTGAAATGATACCAGTAAACATTTTTAAACCAGTAGCGAAGCTTTTCGGAAAAGGAAGCCTTCTCCATAAAGCTGCCCTTTTTAAACACCGCGAAAACATCGCGTGAGTCACGGCTCTTTTTCATAATTTATTCCTTCTCAGACTTCATCGTCGGGAAGAGAAGAACATCGCGTATTGCCGCGCTGTCGGTAAGAAGCATTGTCATACGGTCAATACCGAAGCCGATACCGCCTGTCGGGGGCATACCGATTTCAAGAGCGTTGAGGAAGTCTTCATCCGTTGTGTTTGCCTCGTCGTTGCCCTGCGAGAGCTGCTCCTCCTGGTCCTTGAAGCGCTCGCGCTGGTCAATCGGGTCGTTAAGCTCGGAATATGCGTTTGCCATTTCCCAGCCGTTCATAAAGAACTCAAAGCGTTCTACATAGTTCGGGTCAGACGGTTTTTTCTTCGTAAGCGGAGAAATTTCAATCGGGTGGTCCATAACGAAGGTCGGCTGAATGAGATGCTCTTCAACAAACTCCTCAAAGAAGAGATTTAAGATATCACCCTTCTTATGCCTGTCCTCAAACTCGATATGCTTTTCCTTTGCAATCGCCTTTGCTTCCTCGGCTGTTTTAATCTCGTTAAAGTCAACGCCTGAATATTTCTTTACGGCCTCAACCATAGTTATTCTCTCAAACGGCTTTCCGAGGTCCATTTCAATTCCGTTATAAACAATCTTTGTTGTTCCTAAAACCTCCATGGCGACATGGCGGTACATATTCTCGGTAAGATCCATCATACCGTGATAGTCAGTATAAGCCTGATAAAGCTCCATAAGCGTAAACTCAGGGTTATGGCGCGTGTCAAGACCTTCGTTTCTGAAAACGCGTCCGATTTCATATACCTTTTCAAGCCCTCCGACTATAAGGCGTTTGAGCGGAAGTTCAAGAGAAATTCTGAGCTTGAAATCCTCATCAAGCGCGTTGAAGTGAGTTTCAAACGGACGTGCTGCCGCGCCGCCTGCGTTTGCAACGAGCATCGGAGTTTCAACCTCCATAAAGCCCTCGGCGTCAAGATAGCGGCGGATAGAGCTTATAATCTTTGAACGCTTGATAAAGGTTTCCTTTACATCGGGGTTCATAATGAGGTCAACATATCTCTGACGGTAACGGATGTCTGTGTTTGTAAGTCCGTGGTATTTCTCCGGAAGCGGCTTCAACGACTTTGAGAGAAGCGTTATCTCCGTTACGTGAATTGAGATTTCGCCCATTCTTGTGCGGAAAACAGTTCCCTTGACTCCGACGATGTCGCCGATGTCGTACTTGCGGAATTTTGCAAAGTTCTCCTCACCGATATCGTTTATGCGGACATAAATCTGGATTTTACCTTTAAGGTCCTGAACGTCGCAGAAGGAAGCCTTGCCCATACCGCGGCGGCTCATCATCCTGCCCGCTATGCTTACTTCTTTCTCTTCAAGCTCTTCAAAGTTTGCTATAATATCGGCAGAGTGATGTGTTCTGTCGTATTTAACAACCTCAAACGGGTTCTCACCCGCCTCAACGAGATTTGCAAATTTTTCGCGGCGGACACGGAGAATTTCGTTTAAATCCTCTGCGGGTGCTGCCATTTCATTTACTCTTGTTTCTTCCGTTGCCATTTTTGTTTCCTCCATTTGTGAACTGATGCAAATACTATTCGCCGATTTCCTCAATCTTGTACTCAATTGTTCCGCATGGGGCATCAACGCCTACAACGTCGCCGACACGCTTGCCTATAAGTGCGCGGCCAAACGGAGACTCGTCGGAAATTCTTCCCTTGTAGGGGTCTGCCTCCTGCGAGCCGACAATCCAGTACTCCTCACGTGAGCCGTCGGAAAGGTCGCTGACCGTAACATGAGAGCCGGTGCGCACTTCATCCGAAGCTCCGCCAAATTCGATAATTTCTGCATTTGCAAGGATGTTTTCAATTTCTGCTTCGCGCGAGAAGAGCTTACCCTGCTCGTTCTTTGCTTCGTCATATTCGCTGTTTTCTGAAAGATCACCAAAAGAACGTGCTTCTTTGATAAGGTCTGCAACTTCTTTCTCACGCACATTTTTCAAGTATTCGAGCTCTTCCCGCAGCTGCTGAAATCGCTCTTTTGTAAGCTTGTATGTTTTTGCCATTTTTTCTCCCTCATTTTCCTGTATTTATTTTTATTTTTTTCTCTTTTCTACTATATAAATAAAAATTGCTTTTCGCAATGTATCATATTATAGATATACATTGCCTAATTGTCAAGTAAAAGGTAAATATTTTTTGAATTTTTATTTTGTTAAATATGCGGTTTTTACTTCATTTTTCCCCAAAACCCCGCATATTTCAAGAAGTGCCGCAAGCGCGGCGGTTCTCTCACGGAAATGTTTTTTTATCGCGGTGGGAAATCCTACCATCTCAAAATCACAAAGTGCGGCACTTTTATCACCGCAGCGGAAGATTACACCGCCCGGAGACAGCTCTATCCGGACACATTTTTCCCCCGGCTGCCGTTTTCTCAGCGGCACTCCCGCTTTTTCCAGAACGAGCACGGAAGCTTCCTCAAATGCTGCAATATCGGCATACACATTACGGCACACCGAAAGAAGCTCTGCGGCTGTCTCTGCCACCGTTCTTACATCGCCGCCGAGGATATAAAACTCAAAAGGAGATTCCGTCTTTTTTGAAAACTCTTTTGCCATTTCCGCTATACGGGATTTAAAAAAACGCCTTTCGTCGATTATGTTTATCCCCATAGCAAGAAGGTGCCCGTACAATACATCCGATGAGTTCATGGCAAAAAGCGATATTTTAAGCTTTCTGCACTCGCGAAGAAACCTTACACATCGCCGCTGCAACGTGTGGCGGCGGTGTGTCGGCTTTATTCTTGCAAGATATATCTCGGCATTTCTGAAATTCGCGACATATGAAACAAGGTTTTTCCCTTTTTTATCCGAGCTTTCTATAACACACACACGCAAAACAATACCTCTTTTCTGTATTATGATATTATTTTTGCGCGTATATATTACACAAATTCGGACGAAGCTTTTTCCGCTTCGCCCGAAAGTCTTTATTCACCCTGTTTTTTCTCTGCCGTTTTTTTGTTTATTTCTTCTATTGCGCCCTGAAGCTGGCGGTCCTCTTTTTCGCTCATAAAGTAAAACCTGCGGTTTTCTTCCTCCGTAAACTCAATGAGCTTATCGGGAACTATTCCGCCCATCTCTTCAAGACTCTTTCCCGAGGCTGTATAATATCGGCTCACAGAAAGTATTATTCCCGAACCGTCTCGAAGCTTGATATGGCTCTGTGCAACACCTTTACCTGTTGTTGGCTCGCCGACAACAACAGCCTTATCCGCCTCGGAAAGGGCTGCGGCAAAGAATTCTGCCGCGCTTATAGAATATCCGTTTGTAAGCACCGCCATCGGAAGGTCGAGCTCGTTTTTATCGGAGGAGTAGACGTTTTTCTTTCCGTTCTTGTCCTCTTCGCTTATGATTGTTCCCTCGGGAAGCAGCGGGTCAAGCACATTGACGAGCACCTGCATAAGCCCTCCGGGATTGTTTCTTACGTCAAACACAAGGCCTGTGACATTCGCCTTTTTAAGATTTTCAAGTGCGGCAATAAAGTCTTTGTCAACATTTGCATCAAAGTTTAAAATTCTTATATAGCCTATATTGCCATCGAGAATTTTGGAGTTTATGCCCTGAACATCAACCTCACGGCGGGTAATGCTCATTCCTATCGGTGCCTGCGTTCCCTCGCGCTCAATTGTGATTGAAACTGCCGTGCCTGCCGTTCCTGTTATCTTCTTTACTGCGGCGTCATAACCGATCTTTGCGACCTCTTCACCGTCAATCCTGACTATTTTGTCAAGAGGCTGAATCTTCGCCTCTTCGGCGGGAGAATTCTCAAAAACATCAAGGACGACAACGGCACCGCGTTCTTCGTCATAGGCCGCGTTTATTCCTATTCCGTAAATCTTGTTGTTTGTCGAATTCGAAACTGATGCAAACTGGTCTGCGGTGAGATAGTACGACCATTTGTCGCCAAGCATCGCAACCATACCGTAAAGCGCGCCGTCGGTAATGTTTTTTTCGTTGACCTCGCCGACATAGTACTTGTCGATATAGCTTCTCACTTCCGCGATTCTTGCATACTCCTGTTCCTTCTGCGAGAGGTCTGCAAGTAGCGCGTTATATTCGCGCTCTGCCGCGTAAAGCGTTATGCAGTATGTCAGTGCAACGGACAGCAGCATAAGCGCCGCCGTTGTTAAAATGTGCTTTCTTTTCATAAGTTATCCTTTTTTGAAATAATTCATCGGGTTTGTGTGGTTTCCGTTTATGAGAATTTCAAAGTGGAGATGCGGACCTGTTGACCAACCCGTAGAGCCTACAAGACCTATGACGTCGCCCTTTGAAACGGTTGCTCCCTTTGATGTTTTAATCTTGCTCATATGCGCATAAAGCGTTGACTTACCGCCGCCGTGGTCTACTACAACATAGTTTCCGTATCCCTTGCTCGACCAGCCGGCAACGATTACCTTACCGCTGTTTGCAGCATAGATTTCGCTGCCCTGGCTCGCGCCGATATCTATACCCGTATGGAACGAGCTCTTCTTTGTTATCGGGTCTTTTCTCGAACCGTAATATGACGTGATATATGTCGCCTTTGTCGGCCAGCGGAAGTCTCCTCCAACGTATGTGGAGCTGTTGCTGCCGGAGCTTGAAAGAAGCTTTTTAAGCTCTGCTCTTGCCTGTTCCTGCGCTTTTTCCGCTTCGTTGAGTGCCTTTTCGTACTCGTGCGCCTCCATATTCAGCGACTTTATCAGCGAGTTTGCCTCTTTATACTGCGTTTCAAGTGAGCTTTTCTTTGCAACGAGGTTTTTCTTTGCCTGCGCCTGCTGTGCGCGTGCATCGTCGATCGACTTTTTCTTCTGTTCGATTGACGAGCGCGTCTCTGCAAGCGTGCGCATAAGCGCGCGGTCGCCCTCGACGATATCCCCGATAAGTTCTGTCCGGGTAAGCATATCCGAGAAGTTGTCGGCAGAGAGGATTATGCCGAGCATTGAAACCGAGCCCTCTTCTTCCATTATACGCACACGTGCGAGGAAGTCGTCGTTTTCTTTCTGCTCCTTTGCAAGAGCAGTGTTAAGCTCCTCCGTTACGGTTGCAACCTCGGTATCAAGCGCCTTTATAAGCTCGTTTATTGTTTCAACCTCGTGCTCCGTTACGTCTATCTGACGGTCAAGCGCCGCTTTTTTTGTCATTGTTGAGCTTTTTTTCTTTTCTATTGATTTCAGTTCTTTCTGTATCTTCGTCTTTTCGGCATCAAGCTTTGAGAGCTTACTGTTAAGGCTTGATACCGTCTGTGCCGCAGAAGATTGACTGTACATAACGATTTCCGCAACAAACGCAAAAACCAACGAAAACACCAAAAGTGCCGCAACTGCTATCGCAACCACGCGCGTTGTTTTGCTTTTCATAGTATTAAGCCTCCTTTTTTAAACTTTGAGGAATTTCCGAAGCGTAATTGCGCTTCCCAGACCGCCGACGAGAACGGCAGTCGCAAAGAACATAAGCGCGATGCCACCCGCAGCGGAGCCAAACGGAACCGTCTCAAAAAAGCTTATCGACGATAGAGCTCCCGCAACGACATATTCATAGACAGCCCACTGCAAAAGAAGCGCGAGAACTGCTCCCGAAATGCCTATGAGAAGACCCTCTATAACAAACGGGAATCTTATAAAGCCGTTTGTTGCGCCTATCATCTTCATTATGGCGATTTCCTCACGGCGGTTGAACATCGTGAGGTTTACTATGTTTGAAATGATGAAAACCGAAACGAACATGAGGATAAGGATGAGAACCACGCATATTGCCGTTGCGCCGTCGCGCACCTGAACGATTTTTTCGGATATGTCGCTTCTCTCGCTGACCTTTGCTATGCCCTCTACCGCGCGGAGCTTTTCAGCGACATCACGGGTCTTGCGGATGTCCTCAATCTTCACCGTGTAGCGGTCGCGGAGCGGGTTGCGCGAGTCAAGACCGTCAAGAAGCTCGCTCTCATCCCCAAAACTTTCCTTGAAGCTTTCAAGCGCCTCGTCCTTTGTTGTGAAGGTAATCTCCGTAATTTCGTCTATTTCTTCAATTTCGTATTCTATCGCACGCGCCGCATCCTCTGAAAAGGTTTCGTCGACGTATGCAACTATTTCATTTTTGTTTTCAACATCTTCAAGAACGCTCTCGATGTTTACCGCAACAAGGGAAAAGCTTCCCATAAGGAGAAGACACGCCGTTATGACACCCATTGCGGCAAAACTCAAAAGCCTGTGTGTGAAAATGCTGTGTATTCCTTCCCGCAGAAAGTAGGATATGTTATATAGTCTCATCCTGGCTGTATCCTCCTGTTCTGTCGCTTATTATTCTTCCCTCGTCTATCGTGATAACACGCTTTGAAAACTCATTTACAAGCTCTTTTTCGTGGGTTACGACGAGCACGGTTGTTCCGCATTCGTTGATTTTTTCAAGAAGACTCATTATTTCAACGGACATTCTCGGGTCGAGGTTTCCCGTCGGTTCGTCGGCAATAATCATACTTGGATTATTGACGATTGCGCGCGCAATTGCAACTCTCTGTCTCTCGCCGCCGGAGAGCTCGTCCGGAAGGCATTTAAGCTTATGGTCAAGCCCTACAAGTTCAAGCACATACATAACGCGCTTTTTTATAACGCGCGGCGGAGCGCCGACTGCGCGCATCGCAAATGCCACGTTTTCATAAACCGTTTTCTTGTCTATAAGACGGAAATCCTGGAACACAACGCCGAGCGTACGGCGAAACTCCGGCACCTTTGACGACTTTAAACGGTTTAAGTTATAGCCGTTTACGATTCCGCGTCCGGATGTCATCGCAATCTCACTTGTTATTATTTTTACAATGGTGGATTTGCCCGAGGCGGAGGAGCCTACAAGAAACACAAATTCACCGTCGTCTATTTTTAAGTTTATACCCGACAGAGCAGGCGTTCCGTTCTCATACACCTTGCATACATCGAGAAGCCTTACCATTTCCCCCACATTCCTTTCTTTTCAATAAAACGCACAATGACTCGGTATTTTAAAATGCCGAGCCTTGTGTTGACAGATATCTTTTTACCATAAGGGCGACCTTGAAAATTATCGCGTGGTCAAACTCGCGAAGGTCAAGCCCCGTTATTTTCTTGATTTTTTCAAGCCTGTAAACGAGCGTGTTCCTGTGCACGAACAAATTCCTTGATGTCTCGGACACGTTTAAGTTGTTCTCAAAGAATTTCTGGATGGTGTTGAGTGTTTCCGCATCAAGGTCATCCAATGAGCTTTCCTTGAAAACTTCGGAGAGGAACATCTCGCAGAGCGTTGTCGGAAGCTGATATATGAGCCTTCCTATGCCGAGGTTTTCATAGCTCATTATATCTCTCTCGTTTTCAAACATTTTGCCGACATTTATTGCAGACTGCGCCTCTTTGTATGACACGGCAAGGTCTTTGAGCGTCGGGGCAATTGTTCCTATTCCTATTTCCGTTGATGTGAGAAGCTCGGATTTAAGCGTGTCGCGGATACTTTCCGCCGTGCGGATAAAGCTCTTCATATCCGAGGATTTTCCGGTCTCGCGGACGAGAACAAGCTCTCTTTCGCTGACACTTACGACAAAATCCTTCTGCTTGTCGGGGAACATATTTGAGACAATGTCTACCGCGGCGGAGTCGCAGTTTTCCGTCTGGCGGATTAAGAACACAACGTGCGGAACATCCTGCGGCATACGAAGCTCGTTTGCTTTTATGTATATGTCTCCGGAGAGAATATTATCTAAAATTATGTTTTTTATAAACGTTGCACGGTCGTGCTTTTCGTCATAATACTTCTTGGCGTTGCCTACGGCAAGTGCCGCCATAACGCAAAGGCTTTTTGCATATTCATCCTCGCCCGAGACAAAAACGACATACTCAAACCTCGCGCCCGGCGTTGCAACCGGTTTATATGTATCGCCCTCATAAATCATATATGAGCCGAAAATCTCATCCAACGCCGCAACAGCTTCCTCGCGCTTTGTTCCTTTCAGCGCAGCGTCCGTACAGGCGCAGATTTCACCAGCCGTGTTTATAACGCCGATTGTTCTGTCTGTCGCCTCTTTCATCTGTGATATTGTATTTTGAAGCATTCTCCAAGCCATATAATCTACCCGTCCTCACAGTGGCAAAACAAAGTCGCCATTTCTTCATTCTACATTACCGTTTTTATTGTACCAAATATAATGGTTAAAATCAATGAATTTTCTGTAAAAACCGCAAAAAAACACTACACTTTCAACAAACCCGTCGCCGAAGCAATATCCTTTTCTATCTGTGCCCGGAGCTCGGCGATTGTTGAAAACTTTTTCTCGTCACGGATGAACTCAACAAGCTCCGTACGGACGATTTCTCCGTAGAGCTCACCCGAGAAGTTTAAAATATGCGTTTCTGCGCGAGGTGCTGTTTTCTCCTCAACCGTGGGGCGTACTCCGATGTTCGTAATTGCCGGATAAGCTTTTCCTTCTACCGTAACGCGTGAAGCATACACTCCAAAGCGCGGCAGAGCACGGTTTTCACAAAAGCCCTGGTTTATCGTCGGAAAATCTATGGTGCGGCCGAGCTCTTTGCCGTGTGTGACCTCGGATATGATGCACCAGTTATGCCCGAGAAGGCGGGTTGCCTCTGCAACATCGCCCTTTTCAAGAGCGGCGCGGATTCTTGACGAGCTCACCTTTTCACCGTCAAGCGCGACCTCGGATATAATTTCACAGCCTATATCAAGCTCACGGCAGAGCTTCGAAAGCTTTTCCGCATCACCCTCGCCGCCGCGGCCGAAACGGAAATCAAACCCCGCCACAACGAATGCCGAAGAAAGTTCTTCCCTTAAAATTTTTTCGGCAAATTCCCGGCAGGAAAGCGCGGCATATTCAGCCGTAAAGTCCTTTATCACTATATCGCGTATGCCATAGAGCTTTTCTATCAGCTCATGTCTCTCCTCCGTCGTGTTAATAAGCTTTATCGGGCTTTTTGCCACAACCTCGGAAGGGTGGCGTGAATATGTCATAACGCAGGCTTTTAAATTGTTTTCACGCGCTATTTCCGCACAGCGCGAAAGCAGGGCTCCGTGCCCTATATGTACGCCGTCAAAAAAGCCGAGCGCCACAACTTTCTTTGTCATAATCACACCTCAAAAAAACTTTTAACCGTAACAAGTGCTCCGTCCTCATCCCCCTCGGCAAGCATAAGAAACCCGCCGTTTTCACTATACACGCGATAGAGCTTTCCGCATACGGCATCGGACGGAACAGGGGCGCCGTTGCGGCATTTTTTCTCGCCCGACTCATCTATTGTAACACTCTCATACCCGGCAAACATAGTATCAACCGGCACAACCGACGGAGCTTTTTCTATCTCCTCCAGCGTCCGCGCCGCAGAGATGTCAAACATCCCCGATTTCGTGCGGCGGAGCGCTGTCATACACGCACCGCAAGAGAGCTTCTCGCCTATATCGTAAATGAGTGTTCTTATGTATGTTCCTTTTGAGCAGGCTACATCTATCTCATAATCATTTCGCGAAATATGGCGTGCGGCTATCGAGAAAATCTCAATATCGCGGGATTTCCGCTCGACCGTTTTCCCTTCCCGTGCAAGCTTATAGAGCGGAACGCCGTCGACCTTTATTGCAGAGAACATAGGCGGGGTCTGGCAAATTTTGCCCTTAAAGCCCTCTATAACGGAAAAAACCTCGTCGGGCGTTACCGTTACGGGTCTTTCACCGATTACCTCCCCCGTTATATCCTGCGTATCGGTCGTAATCCCGAGACGGAGGCGCGCGGTATATGCCTTATCGTCACAGAGTGCAAATTCGCAGGCACGCGTTGCTCTTCCCACAAACACAGGAAGAACCCCCGTTGCAAGAGGGTCAAGCGTCCCCGAATGGCCAATGCGGCGTGTTCCGAAAATTCTTCGAAGCCGCGAAACAACACCGTGTGAAGTGAGCCCCTCGGGCTTATCTACAATCACAATTCCGTTCATTTTATTATCCTTCCAGAAAAGCACAGTTTGCGGAACACAGAGCTGTGTTCCGCAAATTTCAGAATAATTGAAGTTCTTCTATACGGGTAACTATCTTCTCCACTGCCTCCGAAAGTGTACAGTCCATCGTGCAGCCTGCGGCGCGCTCGTGGCCGCCGCCGCCGAAAAATGCACAGAATTCTGCGGAGTTCACGCGCTCATCCGAGCGCAACGACACCTTTATCGCGCCGTTTTTTTCGTGGATATATACACCGAGAGAAACGCCCTTTGCAACGCGCGCAAGGGCGGAAATTCCTTCGAGGTCATCCTCCGTTGCCTTTGTTTTCCTGATTGTTTCGGCAGAAAGTGTGATTATTCCCACTTTCCCGCCAAAGCACAGTTTAAGCCCCGAGAGTATCTCGGCTTCAAGCGCAAGTCGCGCGGCTGACTTTTCAACAAAAAACTCACGGTTTATCGCCTCAAAGTCTGCTCCGTGCGAAATAAGCTCTGCCGCCTTTATATGTGTCTCGGGAGTTGTGTTTGCGTGGAGAAAACGGCCGGTGTCGGTCGAAATTGCGATATAGAGAAGGTCTGCGAGTTTTTTTGTGATTTTAACTCCCATAAGCTTTACGATATCGTAAACAATCTCTCCGCAGGCGGCACTTTCCGCCACAACACACGCACGCCTTGAATAGGGTTTATGCGTGATATGGTGGTCAATTGAAAGGTCAACATTTTCCGCAAACTCCTCCGCACCCTCGCAGAAAAGCTTTTTATCGGCAATATCAACAGCTATGACGCACTTCGGCACAAAGCCCTCCGGCGCAAAATATGCCTTTGCGCGACGACGAAGCCTTGCGGACATCTCTGTGTTTTCAAAGAGATATGCACGCTTTCCGAGCGAAGAAAGCGCAATGGCGAGTGCCGCAGCACTGCCTACCGTGTCGCCGTCCGGACTTTTGTGTGTGAGTATGAGTATATCGTCGCGCGTTTTTAAAAACTCTGCCGCAGTTTCGGGGATGAGTTTTCTTTTATCATCGTCCTTTTTTGCGACATTGTCGATAAGCTCCATAATATGTGTGCCGGAAACTATCGAATCGTCGGCAACGAATGTGAGCTCGGGAGTGTAGCGCAAACGAAGGCGGCGTGCCGCTTCACGGCGCAGATATCCCGATGCGGAGGTTATGCCCTTTATGCAGTCGCGGCGGGCATTTTCGTCGCCGAGCACGCTGACATAAACTCTCGCACTGCCGAGGTCCGGCGCTGTCTCAACACGGACAATGCTTACAAGACCTGTAACGCGCGGGTCGCGGACTGTCCGAAGAAGCTCGGACAGAGTTTTCATAAGCTCATCATTTACACGACCTATACGAACACTTCCCATATACTATTCCTTTACCTCCACCATAGTGTACGCCTCGATGACGTCACCTTCTTTGATATCGTTATAGTTTTCAACGCTGAGACCGCACTCATAGCCTGAGCTGACTTCTTTTGCGTCGTCTTTAAAGCGTTTGAGTGATGCAAGCTGGCCCTCAAACACAACAATATTGTCGCGGACAACACGAACACTTGCATTTCGTATAATCTTTCCGTCTGTAACGTGGCAGCCTGCGATTGTTCCGACCTTTGAGACCTTGAAGGTCTGGCGGATTTCGGCGTGGCCGAGAACTTCTTCGCGGAACTTGGGCGCAAGAAGACCCTTCATCGCCGCCTCAATTTCCTCGATGCAGTCGTAGATTATGCGGTAAAGACGGATGTCTGTTCCCGATGCGGCAGCACTGTCGCGTGCGCCGGAGTCAGGACGGACGTTAAAGCCGACAACGATGGCGTTCGAAGCGGACGCGAGAAGGATATCAGACTCGTTGATTCCGCCGACGCCCGTATGGATAACACGGACACGGACTTCCTCATTTGAGAGCTTTTCAAGAGATGCCTTGACTGCCTCTGCCGAACCCTTTACGTCTGCCTTTACGATAATCGGAAGTTCCTTGATTTCGCCCTGCTGAATCTGGTCGAACAAATCTTCAAGGGAGACCTTTCTTACTGCGGATTTGTTGATTTCATCCTTCTCTGTCTGCTTTCTCTGCTCGACAAGCTCGCGGGCCATACGCTCATCCTCTACTGCATAGAAAATGTCGCCTGCGTTCGGAACCTCTGAAAGACCGATAATCTCAACCGGCACGGACGGACCTGCCGTTTTGAGCTTTCTGCCCTTGTCGTCTGTCATTGCACGGATTCTGCCGACGCTCGTTCCCGCGATTACTACATCGCCCGAGTTAAGCGTACCGTTTGAAACGAGAAGCGTTGCAACCGGACCGCGGCCGCGGTCAAGCTTCGCCTCAACAACCGTGCCCTTTGCGCTGCGGTCGGGGTTTGCACGGAGGCCGAGCATATCTGCGGTAAGGATTACCATTTCAAGAAGCTCGTCGATGCCCTGATTGAGCTTTGCCGAAATCGGGCAGACGATTGTGCTTCCGCCCCATTCCTCGGGAACAAGCTCATATTCCGTGAGCTGCTGCTTTATACGGTCGGGGTTTGCGCCTTCTGCATCCATCTTATTTATGGCAACGACAATCGGAACATCTGCCGCCTTTGCGTGGTTTATCGCCTCAATAGTCTGCGGCATAATGCCGTCATCTGCGGCAACGACGAGGATGACAACGTCTGTTACCTGTGCGCCGCGGGCACGCATTGACGTGAACGCCTCGTGGCCCGGAGTATCAAGGAAGGTAATCTTTCTTCCGTTTATCTCGACGCGGTAAGCACCGATGTGCTGCGTGATTCCGCCGGCTTCTCCGCCTGCAACATTCGTTTTTCTGACTGCGTCAAGAAGCGAGGTCTTACCGTGGTCAACGTGGCCCATAACGACAACGACCGGGTCGCGGTCTCTGAGGTCTTCCTCACGGTCTTCACTCTCGTCTATGAGTCTGTCCTCTATCGTTACAATAACCTCACGTTCTACCTTTGCGCCCATTTCGATAGCAACAATGGCAGCTGTGTCGTAGTCTATAACATCAGACAGGGACGCCATAACACCGAGCTTTATAAGCTCCTTTACAACGTCTGCACCCGTTCTCTTCATTCTTGAAGCAAGCTCGCCGACGGAAATTTCGTCCGGAATCATAACCGTTACCTGCGGCTTCTTCTGGACCTGTGCTTCAAGCTTCTTTATCTTCTCCTGTTCCTCCTGGCGGCGCTTGTTGCCGTAGTTCTGCTGTCTGCGATCAGGAGATTTCTTTATTTTCTGTTTGACCGAACCAAGGTCACGGACGCTGTCGGGAACAAGGTTGTCAACACGGTCATCATACTTTGAAAGGTCGACATTTCCGCCGCGTGTATCGATAACGTGTGTCTGAACGCCGCGTTTTGCCGGGGCTGCCTCTTCCTTCTTTTCCGGTTTTTCAGCAGGCTGGGTTGCTTTCTTTTCTGCCACCGGCTTTTCTGCTTTCGCCTCTTCCTTTTTTGCGGGTTCCGGAGCAGGCTGTTCTTTTTTCTCTTCGTGATATACCTCTGACATAAGGCTTTCAAAGCTCTCAACCTGGTTTTCAGCCGTCAACACGTTAAAGATGATATTGAGTTCTTCATCCGTAAGTGCCTGCATATTCGACTTGGGAGCTTCGGAATATTTAGTGAGAATCTCAGTAATGACCTTTGCGGTAACTTCAAAATCCTTTGCAATATCACGGACTCTGTATTTCTGTACGCTGCTCATAGCGTATTACACCTCCGATTATTTTTTAGCTTTTTTTGCACGGGAAGCTCGTCTGCGCGCTGCGCTCTTCTCCGCCTTTTTTGCAAGAAGCGGAAGGCACTCCGCCGCCTGCTCGTTTGTCGCGGCGAGCTTTTTCGTGATTGCCGCGGCAATGCCCACGTCGCAAACCGCGACGGTGGACAACGGTCTCTTCCCGAGCGCGTTTCCGAGCTCCTCGCGGGTTTCGGAAACGACTATATATAAGACATCTGCACTCTCTGCAATAAACTCAAAGGTTTCCTTTGTCCTCTCCGATGCATCCGATGCAACAAAAAGCACTTTTGCAGTCTTTGCCGAAACGGCACTCCTCACCGACTCGTCGCCGAGCGAAAGGAGGCCTGCGCGTCTTGCGAGACCGAGAAGGCCGAGATAGCTATTCTCCATCGTCCACCTCCGAAAGAGCCGCTCTGAGCAATTCGTATACCTCGGGTGAAATTGTCGTTTCGAAAGCGCGCTCAATCGCTTTTGTCTTTTGCGCCTTCGCAAGACACGCCTCCCCGCGACAGATATACGCGCCACGGCCGGGAAGCTTTCCGACGGAATCGACTGCGATTTCGCCGTCCTTTGATTTTACAACCCTCATAAGCTCTTTTTTCGGGTGCATCTCACGACAGCCGATACACTGCCGCATGGGAATCTTTTTTTGTTTTATCATGCCTTTCGGGCACCGTCCTTATTACATATTGCTGCTTGCGGGCTTGATGTCTATCTTATAGCCTGTAAGCTTTGCGGCAAGACGTGCATTCTGTCCGTCTTTTCCTATTGCAAGGGAGAGCTGGTCATCGGCCACGATTACGCGGCAGGTCTTTTCTTCCTCGTCTGTATCAACGGAGATTACATCTGCCGGAGCAAGTGCTGCCGCAACATAGTCTGCCATATTATCCGAATATTTGACAATGTCAATCTTCTCACCGCGGATTTCTTCGACTATCGCCGAAACACGGCTTCCGCGCGGACCGACACATGCGCCGATCGGGTCGACATTTTCATCGTTTGCAAAAACTGCAATCTTTGTTCTGGAGCCCGCCTCGCGTGCGATGCTCTTTATCTCGACGATTCCGTCGCTTATTTCGGGAACCTCGATTTCAAAAAGACGGCGGACAAGGCCGGGATGTGTTCTTGAAATGATTATCTGCGGGCCGCGCTCGGAGCGCTTGACCTCGACGACATATATCTTTATACGTTCGCCTTCACGGAGAACCTCGCCCGGAATCTGTTCTCTTGCCGAGAGGTATATTTCCGTCTTCTCTCCGTCGTTTGTTATCTCAATTGAAGCGCCGCCGCTTCTCGGGTCCGTTCTCGTTACGAGAGCCGTGAGGATTTCGTGTTCCTTGGAGGTGAACTGACGGAAAACAACCCCACGCTCAGCCTCGCGGATTCCCTGAATTATAACCTGCTTTGCAGTCTGTGCGGCGATACGTCCGAAGTTGCGTGTTTCAACCGGCACGTTTACAATATCGCCGACACCCGCTTTTTTTGAAATCTTCTTTGCGTCTGCAAGTGCGATTTCCTCTGCCGGGTTTGCAACATTTTCAACAACAGCCTTCTTGACGTACATACGGAATGTCTTCTTTTCCGTATCCGGCTCAACAAAGACATTTTCTGTTGCGCCGTCATTGTCGCGCTTATATGCGGCAAGAAGTGCCTGGGCAATTTTTTCAAGCATATAGTCCTGCGGGATGCCCTTCTCCTTTTCAAGCTGCTCTATCGCAGCAAAAAATTCTGCGTTCATTTTTCAACCGTCCCCTTTATATAGTTTATGTTTTTTTATTAAAATTCAACCCGCAACCTTACGGATGCGATTTCTTTTTTTGCAAAAGTTATTTCCCCGCCGTCAGACGCGATTGTGACATCGCCGTCGTTATATGCGGAAAGAGTTCCCCAGAACTCCTTCTTTCCGTCCTTCGGAGAGAAGGTTTTGAGCGTTACGGAACTTCCCATATAGGTCTCAAAATCGGACGGTCGATAAAGCCGTCTTTCAAGCCCGGCGCTTGATACCTCGAAGATGTACGACTCGGCAATCGGGTCTTCCTCGTCAAGCACCTTGTCAAATGCGCGGGAGAAGCTTTCACAGTCATTTATATCGACCGTTCCGTCCTTATCGATATAAACGCGGAGATACTTTTCGCCGCCTTCTTTTACAAACTCGACATCCCATATCGTGAGGTTGAGCCTCTCCGCAACGGGGGCTGCAAGATTTGCAATGACATCACATAGTTTGTTCACAAAAACACCCCTTATATTGGTTCGAGAGTGGACGCTCGCGCCCACTCTCGAATCTTACTTACCTACTTACTACGTCAGTATAGCATAAGCTACCGGAAAATGCAAGTTTTTTGGAAAAATTTTTATTTTTTTAATTGAAATCAATCTGATTCAAATCAATACACTTTGCCTTTTTGTCGGATTTTGAGAACTGTTCTGCAATCTTTATTGCGCCGGCAAGCTGTGTGTCCTCGATTATATATTTCTTTTCAAGAGCCTGAGCAGCTGCATCTATCTTCTCAATGAGCTCCCAGCTGCACGTTGAGCTTATAGGTTCAATGCCCATATCGCGGCAGAACATATTTATCGCATTTACCGTTTTGTTGTCCCAGTTGTCGTCCGGTTTGTCGTAGAAATATCCAAGCTCATAAAGCCTTGCTTCGACAGCGCGGATGTTTTCTGTCTTTATCTTGCTTATTGCCTTTTTGTTTTCAAGCGGCGGCAGATACGGAAGCTTATACGGCTTTTTAGTCAACGAAATGTGATAATCGGGGAGAATTCCTTTCCCATCATAGCTTCCGCTCGTCGGAAGTTTGAGTTCAAGCGACGTAATGACAGCCTCGTCACCGGTGCTTGTTTTCAAGTGCTTCTGCCCGAGCCCCTTGCCGAAGCTCTTCTCGCCGACAACAACTGCATAGCCGAGGTCCGAAAGCGAGCCTGCCATAATTTCAGCGGCACTGGCGGTGTTTTCGTTTATGAGAATTACGAACTTATTGAACTCCCAGCCATAGCCCGCACTCTGGTAAACCCTCAAATTGAGCGGCTTTGTCTGCCAGGACATAAGATAAGGAACATTCTTTTCGGGGATTATGTTATCCATAATATTTGTCAGGCAATCAAGCTGACCGCCGGGATTGTCGCGAAGATCCAAAATTACGGTGTTTACTTCATCGGTTTCAAACTCGTCATATGCCTTCATAAAGTCTATAAACGAAGTTATGCCTCCGAAATTTGCAAGTTTTATGTAGCCTACCTTGTCATTGACTTTATACGAGGTGACATCTGACACTCTAACCTTTTCGCGGGTTATGTCAAAGGTGCGACGCTGACCGTCACGGAGCACCGTAACCTTGACTTTTGTCCCCTCGCGGCCGCGGATTATTGTTCCCGCCTGCGCCGGAAGATAGCCCTCTATATTCATTCCGTCCACTTCCACAAGCTTATCGCCGGGAAGTATTCCCGCCCTCTCGGCAGGGCCCTCGGAAACACTCTTCACAACGAGATATCCGTCGTCGGACGTGGTTATGACAACACCTATACCAACCATAGAGCTTGACATAACATACATTTCGCCATAGTCCTGTGCTTTGAGATAGTGCGAATATCTGTCGTCACGCTCGTAAATCTTGTTTACAAGCGTATAGAAAAGCTGCGGGTCCTCTTTGAACATCTCAACAAGTGCCTCACGGACATAGTCTGTCTTGTTGTCGGCAAACAGGCCGTTTTTACGATAAATTTCAAGAGCTTCATCAAGCTTTGCGCCATAGTCAACATCCGCGGCAAGTGCCACGGCAGAAAGCATCATACAGAGTGCAAGAACAAGGGCGCATCTTTTTTGCCACTTTCTTTTCATCTTTTATCCTCCGTTTCAGTTTGCGATTTCGGGAGAAGCTTCACGGATTTCCATACAAAGCGCATTCTCACCCGTCACCGCATTGTTTATTTCCATTGCATAGTCTATCTTCACTTTGCCGCCGCGCTCACCTATTGTCTTATCTATCTTTTTTGTGCTGACGCCGACGGTGAGCCCGCCAAAGCCCATATCGTAATACGTTATATGCTTCTTGCCCTCTTCGAAAATCATATTGCTTGTGAGTTCACCGAAGCGCATAACGGTTACCTTGTTCTCTTCAATTTTGAGTGTTGTCGTCGTATCTCCGAGCCCCGTAAGCTCGCTTTCCTTATACGACACATAGTAGTTGCCGCCCTTTTCGTAAAAACGGCCGCTTGTGATAAGCTCTACGCTGTCATCTCCCGAGTCTTCAAAGCTCTGGAGACCGCGTATTGTGATTATAACATCCTTTTTCATTTCTTCCTCCGCTTATTTTCCGACAATGTGAAGGCTCACTTCTCCGGAGAGCTTTCCTCCAAGAAACTTTGAAGCGTTTTCAAGAAAACCCTCTTTATCGTCGGACACAAAAAACTTATACGAGCCGTGCTCGCCTTCGTTTTTTTCTATTTCGCTTTCTTCTTTCAGATATCTAACTGCCGCCTCACCCGGGTTTACGAGAGTGACCTCTTCGCCCATAAACTTTGCTATTGCGCGCTCTATTATCGGATAGTGCGTACAGCCCATAATGAGGGTGTCAACGCCTGCCGCCTTTATCGGCGCAAGATATTCCTCAACCATAGTATACAGCACGACATCATCCGGGTCTACTCTGCCGTTTTCAACAAGCGGCACAAAAAGCGGACACGGCGCGGTGTATATCTCCGCATCGGGGATATTTGTCAGTATTTCACACTCATACGACCGACTTTTTATTGTCGCCGTTGTTCCGATTATTCCTATTTTTTTATTTTTTGTGGCAAGGGCTGCCGCGCGCGATGCCGGCTTCACAACACCGATTACAGATATATCATATTTCTCTCCCATAACAGGAAGTGCAACGGAAGATACCGTTCCGCACGCAACGATTATTGCCTTTATGTCGAAGCTTAAAAGAAACTCAACATCTTCCTCGGCATAACGTATAATAGTCTCTTTTGAACGGGTGCCGTAGGGCACGCGCGCCGTATCTCCGAAATATACAATCTCTTCCCCGGGAAGAGTCCGCATTATTTCTGCAACGGCAGTAAGCCCGCCAAGGCCCGAATCAAACACACCTATCGGCCGTTTGTCCATAACTATTCCTCCAATGCACAGGCGATTATTCTGTCAAGAAGCTCCGAAAACTCCATACCGCAGGCAGCAAGCAGCTTTGCATACATGCTGATGCTCGTAAAGCCCGGTATGGTGTTTATCTCATTGAACACAATCTCACCCGTGTTCTTGTTTATGAAAAAATCAACCCTCGAAAGCCCGCGACAGCCTATCGCGTGGTAAATAGTTTTTGCCGCACGGCGGATTTCATCCGACACATCCTGCGGTATGTCTGCGGGAATTACCGTTTTTGACGCACTGTTGTTATATTTTGATTCATATGAATAAGTCTCGGTCGCAGAAAGCACTTCTCCGCAAACAGAGACGATTGCATCGTCGTTTCCGAGCACTGCCGTTTCAATCTCGCGGGCAGGGATAAATTCCTCAACAAGCGCTCGCCCGCCGTATCTGAGCGCCTCGGAAAGAGTTTCTTTGAGCTCCTCACGGGAAGACGCCTTTGATGCACCGACGGAAGAACCTGTGCCCGTGGGTTTTACAAAGACGGGATAAGGCAGTTTTTTCTCAACCTCATCTATTACCGTTCTGTCCTCAAAATTCTTTTTTGTGGCAAGAACCCACTCCGCCTGGCGGATGCCTGTTTTTTCAACAATGAGCTTTGTGAGCGATTTGTCCATCGAAATGGCACTTGCCGCAAGTCCCGGACCGACGCACGGAACACCGGCAAGCTCGCACATACCCTGAATTCTGCCGTCCTCTGCATTTTCTCCGTGCATAACGGGAAAAACTACGTCTGCATCAATTTTCTCCCCGCCGTCGCAGATTATTCCGGAAAAAGCGCGGTTTACAGAAAACGTACACGCAACTTTTTTCTCACAAAGCCATGTGCCGTCTTCTATTTTTTCTGCGCTTATTTCAGGAAGACAGTACCACTCTCCGTCACGCGTGATACCGACAAGCGTAATATTATACTTTTCTTTGCAAATCCCGCGATATACAGCCGCAGCGGATTTCAAGGATATTTCATATTCCGGCGAAGCTCCTCCAAAGAGCAGGGCAAGGTTGATTTTTTTCATCTGACGCCATCTCCGATAATATAATTTTTCTGTGTTCTATTTATATGTGGAAAAGAGTTTTCATATGTTGTATAATCAATAGCATAAGGTAAGGTGACAGGATATGCAGATAGAATTTTCCGGAAAACATTTCCGCAGGCTTTTAGACCTTGTTTATATAGGAAACTGGGTGCTCAATTCATACAGAGGCGGCGACCGCATACCCGATTTTGACGAGGTGGAAAGCTATGTCTTTTCGCAGTGTGCTCGCTTTGATATGGGCGCGCTGTGTGAGCTTTCCGACGGAGAGGTTATTCCCTCCCGCGCTTTTTCCGAGGGCGGAATCCACGAGGCGATAATGGACTATGAGGACTCTGTCTTTTTCGAAATTCTCGCAGAAGAACTTGCGCACCGCGACATTGCCGACGGTGAGTTTACGGAAGCAGAGCTTGTTTTAAGGCGCGAAACCTATATCCGCGAGTTTGAAAACAACGGCATAACAAACGTCTCCGTCGACACGGAATTATAATATCACATATGCAAAAATCGAGATGAAGTGGCAAACGCTTCCTCCGAGCGCGAGGAAATGAAACACGGAGTGCATATACTTTTTCTTCTTTCCGAGGCCGTATAAAACCGCGCCCACCGTATAAAGCACGCCGCCGGAAAGCAGTAAAACGACTCCCGCAGGTTCAACGCTTGATATGAGCGCGCGGGCAGAAAAGACAATTGCCCAGCCCATCGCAATGTATATTATCATTGACATCACGCGGAATTTGTGGACGTTTATCGCGTTAAAGGTTATTCCCACCGTGGCAGCCAGCCAGATTACCACGAATATATAAAAACCCACGTTTTCACGCATGGCAACAAGCGTGTATGGGGTATATGTTCCTGCTATGAGGAAATATATGCTGCAATGGTCAAGTGTCCTGAACACTTTTTTTGCAAGGTTTATGCCGAGCGCATGATATATCGTTGAAACAGTATAGAGAACTATCATAGACGCGCCGTAGATTGCGCTTGAAACTATCTTCCACGCATCGCCCTGGTGCGCAGAAAATACGACAGAGAGAATAAGCGCGACTATTCCGAAGGCGGCTCCGAGTCCGTGAGATATTGAATTTACCAGCTCTTCGCCGAGCGTGTATTTCGGGATTCCGAGCCTTTCTCTTTTTTCGTTTTTGTCCATAGTTCCATTTCTCCTTATAACTTATCTATAATACCACTTTTTGCGGCAAATTACAATCGTTTTATAAAAACAGCAAAAAATACCACGTCAAAAATCTGACGTGGTATTTTATTTTTATTCTCCGATTTTTTTGGCAGCTTCGGTGAATTTCCCGGCAGTTGCGGCAGCTTCATCGGGTGTTTCGCCACTCGCAAGGACGTACACCTTTATCTTGGGCTCTGTCCCCGAAGGACGGATAATGAAGTTTGAGCCGTCCTCCATCTCAAAATAGAGAACATTGCTTCCCGAAAGCGGAAGCTTTTCTCCGAGATTTGTCTCCCCCGAAAGATAGTCACGCACACGGGATACTCTCACGCCCGCAATCTCCGAAGGCGGACAATCACGTATATTCTTCATTATTTCTTTCATCTTCGAAAGGCCTGAAACACCCGGAAGAACGACATTCACCGTCCGCTCGTCATATGCACCGTATTTTTCATACAGCGACAACATAGCTTCATATAAGCTTTTTCCCTGCAAACTGTAATACGCCGCCATCTCAGCCACGAGCAGAGATGCAGTTACCGCGTCCTTGTCGCGGCAGAAATCACCGACGAGGTAGCCGTAGGATTCCTCGTAACCGAAAACAAAACCTTCGCTCCCCTCTTCTTCTATCTTCTCTGCAATAAACTTAAAGCCAGTAAAGGTTTCAAACATAGAAACGCCGTTTTCCTCACAGACGCGCCGTGCCATTTCGGTTGTAACAATTGTTTTTATTGCATATGCCCCGGCGCCAAGCTCTCCCGACTCTTTCTTCGCCGTTATTATATAGTCAAGCAGCAGCACGCCAAGCTGGTTTCCCGAGATTTGGACATACTCGCCGTTTTTGTCGCGCGAAAGCACACCTATTCTGTCGGCATCGGGGTCTGTTCCGATTATGAGGTCTGCATTCCCGCTCTTTGCAAGTTCTATTGCAAGAGCAAATCCCTCCCGGTTTTCGGGATTCGGGCTTTTTACGGTTGAAAAGTTTCCGTCGGGTATCATCTGCTCCGGAACACAGATTATGTTTTTAAAACCCGCGCGAGAGAGAAGCTCCGGCACGAGACGGGCGCCCGTGCCGTGAAACGGCGTATAGACGATTTTAAAATCGCGTGCCGCATCTTTTATACTCTCTGCCCTGACAGAGCAGGAAAGGCTGTGAACGAGAAACGCCTCGTCAACCTCTTCTCCGATAAGGGTTATAAGGCCTTTTTCTTTTGCAAGTTCATAGTCCATCGTGCGGACACCCGAAAAAATGTCGGTCTTTCTGATTTCGGCAAGAACAACATCGGCTTCTTTTGGCGGAAGCTGTGCGCCGTCAGACCAATATGCTTTATATCCGTTATATTCCTTCGGGTTATGGCTTGCCGTTATATTTATTCCTGCTATACAATCCATTGCGCGGATTGCAAACGAAAGCTCGGGTGTCGGGCGCATAGACTCAAAAAGATAAACCGAAACTCCGTTTGCCGCAAGAACACATGCCGCCTCGCGGGCAAACTCCTCACTTCCTGTGCGGCAGTCCATACATATTGCAACGCCACGGTTCATTGCCTTATTTCCTTTTGCGCGGATGAGCGCCGCGATGCCCTGCGTCGCCTGACGGACGGTGTAAACATTCATACGGTTTGTTCCGAGCCCGATAACACCGCGAAGTCCTGCCGTTCCGAATTTAAGGGGAGCGAAAAACCTGTCCTCAATCTCCTCCCTGTTTTCCTTTATTGAAATAAGCTCCTCCCGCTCTGCATCGGAAAGAGATTTTTCAAAAAGCCATCTTTCATATTCCTTGATGTAGTCCATAAGTCATTCTCCTTATTTATGGTACCCCGAGCCCTCTTCTATCTTAAAAGCGCGATATATCTGTTCAAGCACCATTACGCGGGCAAGGTGGTGCGGGAATGTCATCGGAGACATTGAAAGGCGCATATCGCTTTTTTTCTTTATCTCTTCGTCAATACCGTTGGAGCCGCCGATTATAAAGCACAGCCGCGATTTCCCGCGGCATTTGAGCTCTGAAACCGTTTCTGAAAGCTGCTCGCTTGAAAGCATTTTCCCCTCTATGCACATACATACAACAAAAGCATCTTTCGGGATTTTTGACTGTATCCGCTCACCCTCCTGCGCAAGTGCGCGCGAAATTTCCGCACCCCCTTGCGCGGGAGTCTCCGGAAGTTCTGTTATCCGGAGGCTGCAATATGCGCCAAGGCGTTTTTTGTATTCCTCACACGCATCACAAAAAAACTTTTCTTTAAGTTTGCCCACACATATAATATCTATTCCGAGCATATCATTCACCCACAACCACAAGCTCTCCGCGTTTTCCGCGCGGCGCGACATAGAGCATAACATCAACCCCGGGAATTATCCCGCTTTGTGTAAGTGCCGTGTGAACTGCGGTATACGCATCGTCGGGTGTGTTATTCTCAGCGCTTATATGCCCTAAAATTATATTGCGCGTACCTTCCTCCGCCGCCTTTACCGCAACTGCGGCACACTCGTCGTTTGACAGATGCCCACGTCCGCCGACGATTCTCTCTTTTAAAAACGCGGGATATTTGCTGTAACGCAGGCGGCGTTTATCATAATTTGACTCCAGAAGAAGGGTGTCTGCGCCGAGAAGGTTTCCGAGGAGAGTGTCGTCCACCCGTCCGATGTCCGTCGCAACAACCGCACATTCATTTTCTGTTTCTATACGATACCCCATACTTTCGTATGTGTCGTGAGGCGTGTCAAACGCCGTGACGCGGAGATTTCCCACCTTTACCGTTTCTCCTGCTCTGATGCACTTTATTTTTCCCCGAAGCGCGTCTATCCGTTCACCGATACCGCGCGCAGTACCACAGGAGGCATATATCGGGGCATTCGTCCGCTCGGAAATTTTAAGAAGCCCTGTTATATGGTCGCTGTGCTCGTGGGTTATAAAAATTGCATCTGTTGCGGAAATTCCCACTTTGAGCATAGAAAGCTCTCCGATTATTCTCGTTGCGGAAATCCCCGTATCAATCAATATATTCACTTTTCCGTCAGATATGTATGTTGAGTTTCCGTTTGAGCCGCTTGCAAGCGGACATATCTTTATCATAGCCTTTTCCTCATCTATTAACAAAGGAACGGTTTTTTGTCCCGTTCCTTCCTGTTTCTTATTGTGCCTTTGCAAATGTCGTGCCGTCGGGCACATCTACGCGACGGATATGTGCGCCGATTGCCTGAAGCTTTTCAACTATATGCTCATATCCGCGTTCTATATGAGAGATATCTTCAACCTCGGTTGTTCCACTCGCCGCAAGACCTGCGATAACGAGCGCCGCACCTGCGCGAAGGTCACACGCGCGCACAGGCGCACCCATAAGCCTCTCAACACCCTCAACTATTGCAGTTTTTCCGTCAACCTGGATTTTCGCACCCATTCTGCGAAGCTCTTCAACGTATCTGTAACGGTTGTCCCACACGCCCTCGGTTACAAGGCTCATTCCCTCTGCTATTGAGAGAACAACAGTCGCCTGGGGCTGCATATCTGTGGGAAAGCCGGGATACGGCAGAGTTTTTATGTTTGTTTTTGAAAGCGGAGCTGTCCTTTTTACAAGAAGCGCATCGTCGTACTCAGTGATTTCAGCTCCCATCTCGGCAAGCTTTGCCGTTATACAGTCAAGGTGTTTGGGAATGACGTTCTTTATAAGAACCTCTCCGCCGCAGGCGCATGCAGCAGCCATATATGTTCCCGCTTCTATCTGGTCGGGGATTATGGTATATGCTCCGCCTTCAAGACGCTTGACGCCGCGAACCTTTATAACGTCAGTTCCCGCGCCGCTTATATTCGCGCCCATTGAGTTCAAGAAATTTGCAAGGTCAACTATATGCGGCTCTTTTGCCGCGTTTTCTATAACAGTGAGGCCGTCGGCAAGAACTGCCGCAAGAACCGTGTTTATCGTAGCACCGACAGACACAACGTCAAGGTAGACAGGTGCTGCGCGAAGCCTTCCGACGCAGTCTGCAAAGACATAGCCGTTCTGGACGTCAACATTTGCGCCAAGCAGCTTAAACGCCTTTGTGTGCTGGTCTATGGGACGGTCGCCGAGGTTGCATCCTCCGGGAAGCGATACCTGGGCAGACCCAAAGCGGCCGAGCAGAGCACCGATGAGGTAGTATGAGGCGCGGATCATCCTCGCCATGTCATAGTCCGCCTTCGTCGTGCGTATTTTTGACGCATTTATTTCAACACAGTTACGGTTTATAAGCCTGACATCCGCGCCAAGATTGCGCAGAAGGTCAAGCATAAGCGTAACGTCCCTGATTTCAGGAACGTTTTCTATTCTGCATGTGCCGTCAACGAGAAGAGCCGCGGGGATTATTGCGACAGCCGCGTTTTTTGCGCCGCTTATCGTAACTTCGCCCGAAAGCCCGTATCCGCCGTCGATAACATATTTAGTCAACTTCTGGCACCTTCTTCTCTGTGTACTCTTATCATTATAAACAAAATAACAATCTGATATTCCCCAAAATAGATTATAGCAGACTTCATCTCAAAATGCAAAGATTATTTAGCATATAACGAAAGTTTTTACGGCATTATAGGCGCGCCGTCTGTCATATTCATATAGAACACACCCGCATCCGTCCGCAGACATAGCGTCGGTGTCAGCATAACCACTCCGGAAACCGGTGTTCTTGCAATGTATCCGGGGTCTATTTCCAGAATTTTTATGCTTTGAATGTTCTGTTTTTTTACAACATCTGCAAACTTTATCATAAGCGACGATGTTGGAAGAACCTCGCCCTCGGCACGGATAAGCCTTCCCCGCCCTATGAACTTTCCCGAGCCTATGATACTTCCGCTGCTTGAAATATTGAGCTCTATATCACTTGCAAAAGTGCGCACACCGGAAAACACCTGCGGAATCTTTACCGCATAACTTCCCTCGCCCCCGCTCACTTCAATCAGATTGCGTGACGTTGAAACGGATAGCTTTCGCGCAATCTCCTCGGCAAGGGCACGTGCATCATCGGGAGTTTGCACACTTTTCCCCGATTCGTAAACAAGGGAAAAGGCTTCTTTTAAGAACATTATGTTGCCGCCCGCGCCCGAATAAACCGTTCCCTCTCCGTCAGAGGTTTCCTTTACTTCACCAAAAAGGCGTAAAGCCAGCTTTTCTGCATCGTTTCGCGCCTTTACCGTGGCAAAAAGAATTTTAACCGAGTCGAGAGGTATTATATTCTCCTCAACCTCTATCCCCTGTAAGGAAAGTATTTCCGACACCTCGTGGCGGAGGGTGAGCTCGTCTCCTCTCGCTTCGTTCTCACGCATTATATATGTCACCAAAAGAAACGCATTTACTGCCAGAAGAAGTGCTATTATAACTGTTTTTGCCCTTGACCAGTCCAACTCTACTGCGCCCCCTTCTTCTGCATACCGCCGATAAACCACGACGGCGCAATGCTTGCCGCGCCTGTATCCTTATATCTGAGGTTAAGGTCTTTTTTTCCTTTTCCGTCCTGCACCGCAGCTGATGCAAGAAGCTCGGGGAGAACGTCCGCGGTCTGCCCGGAAGCTTCATATCCCAAAAGATTTATACGCGCTTCTCCGACACTCTTTTCCTTTACCAGAACACGCGCAAAGCAAACCGTGTTTTTCATATCAACCGGTACTCCGCCAATGTGTCTGCCGAAAACAAACTCCACTTCATCTCCGTCAGTTGTGACGGATGAGAGGTATATTCCTCCGCTTCCGGAAATGCGTGATGCCAGAAGCGCAACGAGTGAGCGTGCCGTTTCACATTTTTCGGAAAGCGACGGTATTTCAACATCTGAAACAACCTCTATTCCGAGTGTTTCGTCTGCACTTTCCCTGTTGTCTGTGTATGACACAATACCCTCAGGAAGAAGGCGCAGCGTTACCATATCGGCTACATAAACCTCTGTTCCGTCCTTTTCCGAATAGTGCGACGGAGCCGCTCCGGAAAAGCGGAAGATTTCAAGGCAGGCGGCGGTCGTGTCTGCCGTGAACGTGGCAAGTGTGTTGTATGAAGAAATGAGTGCGGGACTGATGCGGTTTGAAGACACAAGCATCTCATCTGTCGCCGCGAGAAATTCCTTCTCTTCCCGCTTTGCTGCAAAAGAAAGGCTGTTTGCCGGAACATCCTTTAAACTTTCACTCAGAGAACCTGACGACACCGAAGTTTCCACGCGGTAAACCTTATTCGTTTCCGGATTTTTGATGTGTATTGTAACCGTTCTTCCGGTCGTGGAAAAAACAAAATATCTGCCGCACACGGTTTCGTTTCCCGAAGTTTCCGAAAGCCATAATTTCAGCGCCTCATACGGAACGTTGCCGCGATAGTCAAAAAACACACCATCGCCAAGAAGCGCCGCAGAAAACGTCTCCTCCGTTGATACACGGATATCTTTTCCGCGGCGAAGCACCGTCGCGATCTGCGGGCGAAGCTTTTTGTATATCTCGTCACACGCGTTCTGGTCATATACCGCACCCTGCGTCACCCCGTCTTGCGTTATGGCAATCGCAAGCGGGCGTATGCCGAAGCGGTCAAGGTCTCCCCCCGCTCCGCCGGACACAAAGCCTCCCGACGCAGCATTGAGAATTCCCGAAAAATTAAACTCACCGAAAGGACTGTCAAAAAACCAGACAGCATACGTAAGATAAACCATTCCCAAAAGAAGAACGCAGATGAGCACGGTTTTTATCCGTTCCTTTGTCGTACTCATTCTTTTTCACCTTCATCGTTTTTCGGCAGTATTACCGAAATAGTAGTGCCCTTATGATATACACTCGTAAGCTTTATCTCTCCGCCGTGGTGTTCCACAATCTCTTTTGCAATGGCAAGGCCAAGGCCCGTGCCGCCGCGGTCGCGGCTTCGCGCTTTATCAACACGGTAGAAGCGTTCGAACAGGCGCGGCTGGTCCTTTTCGGGAATACCGATACCGTTGTCCGTTACTGTTATTTTTATGTGTTCATCAAGGCTTTCTGCCGAGAAGTCTATCTTTCCGCCGTCAGGCGTGTATTTCACTGCATTTGAAATGAGGTTTATGAGCACCTGCTCAATTCTCTCGCGGTCGCCATAAAACATCGGGAGTGACGAGTCAACAGACATAGTCAGCTTATGACCGTGACGGCGCGCCTCCATCTCCATTGCACGGTAGGCGTTTTCAACACTCTTTTTAAGAGAAAACCGCTCTATCTTCCAGTCCATCTTCGCAGAATCGAGACGCGAGAGCGTTAAAAGGTCCTTTACTATTCTCGTCATTCTGTCCGTCTCGTTTAAGATTACGCTGTAAAACTGCGACTTCATCTCCTCCGGTGCATCGGGAGAATCAACAAGCGTTTCCGTGTAGCTTTTAACGTTTGTAAGCGGGGTGCGAAGCTCGTGCGATACGTTTGCAACAAACTCGCGTCGTGAGTTTTCAAGCTTCTGCTGTGCCGTGAAGTCGTGGATAATGGCGATTATGCCGTTCTCGCCCGCATCCTCGCCAAATCGCGCGAAGCTGGTTTTGAGCGTTTTTTCTCCAACCTGGAGGTCATATTCCAGAACGCTGTCTTCCGTTTCGAGAAGTGACGCAAAATCAACGCCGTTGTCTTTAAAAATTTCAGCGTATGTTCGCTCCTTTTTTTCGTCAAAGCCGAGCATCTCAACCGCTGTCGGGTTATGGTGGATAAGCTTTCCTTCTTTCGAAAACGCCATAACGCCGTCCGTCATATAAAGGAAGATTGTGTCAAGCTTATTGCGCTCGTCCTCAACCTTTGCGATTGTGCGGTTAAGTGCCGTCGCCATATCGTTGAAGGTTTCCGTAAGCGTTCCTATCTCGTCGTTTGAAAGTACTGCAAGAGACGTGTCAAGCTCACCGAGGGAAAGCTTTTTCGCTCCCTTTGTGATTTTTTCAATGGGATTCGTTATCGTTTTTGCAAAGAGAAAGCTTAAAATAACCGCTATGACAAGAGCAAAGAGCATCGTTCTTAAAATTATCGTAAACATGGACGAGGTGAGGTTCTGAAGGTCCTGCTTAGTGTCCTTTATATAGACAATGTAGCGGACTTCGCCGTCTATCTCAACAGGACAGGCGCGGTCAATATAGCCGCTTGAAATCTTCTTTTCCTGACCGATTCTCCCGCTCATCGCGGCGACAACCGCAGGCGTCGCCTCAACCTTTTCGTCATTCGAGCCAAAAAGCGTTTCTCCGGTTTTTCCGTCAAGTATGTAGTAATTGCGGTATGTGCTGATTTTCATTGCGGATGCGTGTGCACCCATCACGGTATCAAGACGCTCTGCACCGTTTTCGGCAACGGCTTCGTTTTTGAGCATGGCAAACATCTCGGCGCCAAACACCGAGTTCATCTGCTCTGTAAAATCATCAAAATAGTAAACCGAAACGCGGTTTAGCATAAACGTTCCGACTATCGCCATAACCGAAATGACCAAAAGCACGAAAACCGAAACGAGCTTCATTTGAAGCGAACGCAAAGCGGCTCCCTCCCCTCAACAAATAATCAGTCAGCAAACATATATCCCGCTCCGCGGCGCGTCACTATTCTCACCGGGTTTGCAGGGTCATCTTCTATCTTCTCACGAAGGCGGCGCACGGTAACATCAATTGTGCGCAAGTCGCCGTAGTAGTCGTATTTCCACACATTCTCCATAAGCTCTTCACGCGAGAATACCTGATTTGGCTGTGTTGCAAGAAAGCGGATAAGGTCAAACTCACGCGGAGTAAGCTCAACGTGCTCCCCTGCCTTTTTCACATCAAGGCTCTTTAAGTTTATTACTATATCACCAAAAACAAGACGGTTTTCATCGCTCGTCTGCGCCTCTTCCTGTGCAGGAACATAGCCGCGGCGGACATTCGCCTTTATTCTTGCCATAAGCTCGCGCATCGAAAACGGCTTTGTGATATAGTCGTCAGCGCCAAGTTCAAGACCGAGAACTTTATCGACCTCTTCCTCGCGCGCAGTAAGCATAATTATCGGAACATTTGAGCTTTTGCGCACGCTCTTGCACACTTCAAAGCCGTCAAGCTTCGGAAGCATAACATCAAGCAGGATAAGGTCCGGGTTTTCGCTTTCCGCAGCGGCAAGACCTGCGGCCCCGTCATATGCACATACGACGGTATAACCTTCCTTTTTCAGGTTGAAATCGAGAATGTCGGCAATCGCCTTTTCGTCTTCAACTACAAGTATTTTTTTGTCCATTTCTTATCACTCCCAAACTTTTTAAAAACCAAGCTCGCGCGCGGCGCGAAGTATGAGTATCTGCGTTTTTGCATCGGAGATTTCTCCGGAAAGCACCATATCAAGCGCGTTTTGAAGCTTATATTTTCTGACCTCTAAAATCTCGCCCTCGTCAGGATGTGCATCGCCTTCGGAAAGACCACGGGCAATGTAGAGATGTATCCGCTCGGTAAAGCAACCGGGTGACGGATATACAAAACCGAGATAAGAAAGATTTTCTGCCGTATATCCCGTTTCCTCCGAAAGCTCGCGCACCGCACATTCAAGATGTCCCTCGCCCGGGTCAACCTTTCCGGCAGGCGCTTCTGTAATCTCTTTTTTGAAAGGATAGCGAAACTGCGATACTAAAATGGCCTCGCCGTCATCCGTCACAGGCAGAACCGCCACGCCGTCACAGTGCTCACACACCTCACGCGTTGAAACCCTTCCGTCAGGACACTCTACCGTATCCTTTCGCACATTCATTATAACCCCGCGGAAATGATATTCCGTTGTGAGGGTTTTTTCTTCTTTCATAGCTTTTTTGCCTCTCGTCTTAAAATGTCAAAGGCCTCCTGTGCCGCGCGGCTTTTTGCAAGAGCCCGGCTCATAGGCTGATAAATCTTCCTGCTCGCGGTAACTCCGCGAAGCGTTACGGAAACATAAACCGTGCCGCCCGGGTTTTTGTCATCTCCCGTCGTGGGGTCTGCATAGCCGGTGACGCCTATTCCCGCGTCGGTGCCAAACTTTTCGCACGCAGCGAGAGAGAGCGCCTCTGCACACTCGCGGCTTACCGCACCGTATTTTTCAAGAAGCTCCGAATCTATGCCGAGAAGCTTCATCTTCATCTCGTTTGTGTAGGCGCACACGCCGCCAAAGAACACCTCCGACGAGCCGGGGATATCTGTTATAAGTTTTGAGACAAGACCACCCGTGCACGACTCTGCCGTTGCGAGGGTAAGCTTTTTTTCTTTCAATATTTCAAACGCGGCTTCGTGAAGTGACGGGACATCCACACCGTAAACCGCATCACCGATAATCTCTTTTATCTTCTCTATGACGGGCACGGTAAGTTTTTCCGCCTCGTCCTCAGTCTTTGCCCTGCCGCAGACGCGGAGCATAACCTCTCCGTCCTTTGCGTACGGCGCGACTGTCGGGTTTTCCATAGTCTCTGCAAAGCTTTTTATCTTGCTTTCAACCTCGCTCTCGCCCATTCCGTAAATACGGACACTGTGAGACGCAAAATGCGCATCGGAAAGCTTTTTGAGATACGGCACCATCCGGTGCTCCACCATCGGCTCACATTCACGCGGAGGACCGGGAAGCATTATGAGGATTTTGCCGTTTTGCTCAATGGCACAGCCGGGGGCTGTTCCCCAGTCGTTTTCAAAAACGGTGCACCCCTCGGGAAGGTATGCCTGTGCTTTGTTGTTCTCGGTCATCTTCTTTCCGCGGGCGGCGAAATATTCCTCTATACGCGCAAGCTCCTGCTCGGAAAGTACCAGCTTGCGCCCGAATGCACGGGCAGCTACCTGCTTTGTCAGATCGTCAAATGTCGGGCCGAGACCGCCGGTTGTAATCACAATATCGGCACGCTCTTTTGCCGTCATTATAACGTCATAGAGCCGGTCGGGGTTATCGCCGACCACCGTCTGATAGTAGGCGTTTATGCCAAGAGCGGAAAGTGCCCGTGCAACCGTTACCGCATCGGTGTTTGTTATCTCACCGAGCAGAATCTCCGTGCCTACTGCTATTATTTCTGCTGAAAGACTCAAAGAGAGCTCCCTCTTTCTATATAATTTCAGTGTTTCTTATCGCTTCCTCCGCAAGTTCTGCAAACGGAAGCTTCTTCTCCTCGGAAAGGACATATTCAAGCTTCGGCTTCGTTCTCGGATGCTTTGGTGTAAACACCGTGCAGCAGTCTTCATACGGAAGGATTGACGTTTCAAATGTGTTTATCTTTCTTGCAATCTCGACTATCTCCTCTTTATCCATACCTATCACAGGGCGGAGAACCGGAAGAGTTATGCCGTATTCCGTAACGCCGAGCGCTTCCATCGTCTGACTTGCCACCTGGCCGAGGCTTTCGCCCGTTATGAGCGCGCCACATCCGTTTTCAGCCGCAATTTTTTCTGCAATATACATCATAAATCTGCGCATAATGAGCGTAAAATATTCCTCACGGCAGTTTGCGCGGATCTCTTCCTGGATTTTCGTAAACGGAACCATTGCAATTTTTATGTTTCCTGCATATTCTCCGACAATGCCTGCAAGCGAGATGACCTTCTGCTTTGCCCGCTCGGAGGTGTAGGGGTATGAGAAAAAGTGGATTCCGAAAAGCTCGACGCCGCGCTTTGCCATCATATATGCGGCAACCGGGCTGTCTATACCGCCGGAGAGCAGAAGCCCTGCGCGGCCGTTTATGCCTATCGGAAGTCCGCCCGCACCGGGAGTCGGGTTTGCGTGGACATATGCTGCCTTGTCGCGGATTTCAACCCTTACACACACCTCGGGATTTTTTACATCCACTTCGAGATTTTCAAAAGCATCGTGCAGAGCACTTCCGACCTCTATTGCAATCTCGGGAGACTTTTTCGGGAAAGATTTATCAGCGCGTTTTGCCTCTACCTTGAATGTTTTTGCAAGAGAAAGCGTCGGCGCGAGATATTCCTTTGCAACGGAAATTATTTCGTCAATATCCTTTTTGCACTCTGCCGCGCGCGAAATATTTACGATTCCGAAAACCTTTTTTGCCGCATCAAACGCCGCGTCCATATCGCAGTCGCCGCTTTCCGGCTCGACGTATATCGTAGACTGCATACAGTATATTTTAAACGCTCCGAACTTGCGTATTCTCCACGCAAGATTTTTCATCAGTCTTTTTTCAAAATTTCCGCGATTAAGTCCTTTCAGAACAAGCTCGCCAAGCTTTAAAAGCATCAGTTCTTTCAAAATTTATGCGCACCTTTCAAATTCATATAATTATACATAATAATTATATAACAATTTTCGAAAATAAACAATAGCCGGGGGCAAATTTTGCCCCCGGCTGTAACGTTTTTTTATTTCAACTTCTTAATCTCTTCCGCTGCGCGGAGAACACCGAGCTTTCCGCTCTCATACGTTATTCCTCCCTGGAGATAAACCCTGTACGGCTCGCGCATCGGAGCGTCTGCCGAAAGCTCGATTGACGCGCCCTGAACAAACGCGCCCGCCGCCATAATGACCGGGTCATCATAGCCGGGCATTGCCCACGCCTCGGGAACGACGAACGCATCACACGGTGCGCCTGACTGTATGCCGCGGCAGAATGCCGAGAGTGCTTCGGGAGTTTTGAGCTCGACTGTCTGGATAATGTCATATCTCGGCTCGTCCCATTTCGGCGAAACCTCGTAACCCATATCCTCAAACGTTTTCGCCGCAAAAGCCGCAGTCATAAGCGCCTGGGAGACAACGTGCGGTGCTGTGAAGAAGCCCTGATACAGAAGCCTGTTCTGACCGAGCGTACACCCACACTCGCGACCGATTCCCGGAACCGTAAGCCTTTCTGCGGCGCGCTCTACAAGGTCTGCCCTGCCTGCTATGTATCCGCCTGTGGGTGCAAGACCGCCGCCGGGATTTTTTATGAGTGAGCCTGCCATAAGGTCAGCTCCGACGTGTGTTGGCTCGCGTGTTTCGCAAAACTCGCCGTAGCAGTTATCAACCATCACAACTGCTTCCGGTCTGACTTTACGGATCTCTGCAATCGCTTCTCCTATTTCGGAAACAGAGAGCGCACGGCGCGCACCGTAGCCGCGCGAGCGCTGAATATATATAACAACATTTTCCTCTTCACCTGCTGCGTGGACTGCCGCAGGGATATCTATTCCGCCATCGGTGAGCGCGATTTCACGGTACTTTACGCCATATTCCGAAAGTGTGCCGTGTCCGCCCTTGCCGTTTATTCCTATCGCACCGAGCAGGGTGTCATACGGCGCACCGGTTATTGAAAGAAGCGTATCGCCCGGATTTACCGCGCCGAAGAGCGCACAAAAGAGCGCGTGGGTGCCGTTTACGAACTGTATACGGCAGATAGCATCCTCTGCACCAAAGACATCGGCATAAATCTTATCAAGCGTGTCGCGGCCCTGGTCATCATAACCGTAGCCTGTTGTGCCTGCAAACATTGTATCGGAGACGCGATGGCGTGAAAACGCTTCCAGAACGCGTTTTGAGTTTTCTTCTGCCACCTTCTGAATGTGTTCAAACTGCATTTACTTTACCTCGCGGATAATTCCCATTGGTGTCTGCTGTGCGCTCTGACCGAGCGGATTGTCACGAAGAATTTCGGGGAGAAGCTCGCGGTCAAGCGTTTCGTCGGATGCGCCGAGAATCTTTCCGGTTAAGTCGTTAACATCGACAATAACTGTCTTAAAGCCTATTCTCTCCGCAATTTCTGCTGCTGTCTTGTCAGGATTCTCCGGGCCGAGAACAACGCACTTGTTATAAGGCGGAAGTGTATACGGTGTGGGGCCGTCGATTGATTCGGCGCGATAACCCGCAACCTTATAAAACCATCCGCGGCGACCTAAAAGCTTGCCTATTGCGCTGATGAATGCAGCAAAAAGCATACGCGGCGTTCCGCATTCGCGGAGTGCCATCTCCATCGTCTCGGGAATTCCGAGGCCTATGCCGTAGGGCGATTTGTAAACAAACTTGCAAAGAAGCTTTGCAAGCGGGCGGGGATGAATCTCCGTAAGCGGTACTGCGCGCTTCTGCGAGCAGGCAACACACTTCTCGGATATGAAGAGGATATCCCCCTCCTGCATATGCTCCATCGCATATTTTTCTGCAACGTCTGCTATTTTATCGTTTTCGGTAACAACGTGTGTCTTTATCGGGAGACGCATATAGTCGCGCCCGCGCACAGTGATAACCGCATTTTTCCCTTCGTTTGCCAAAAGTTCTGCCATCTTTCAAAACCCCTTTTGTTTAGCTTTTCCTTTATTATACATCAAAGAAGAAAAGATTTAAACCCTTTTTTTGCTTTTTTACAAACAAAAGAGATGTGAATTTTCACACCTCTTTTCGTGTTATTTTACCATAAATTGCTCACCGTCGGCACGGGCTTTAATCATAACCGCACCAGATATTCCGGAAAGCGCGCCTTCAAGAGTCCATCTGCCCGACGCTTCGTTTACATAAACTTCGTCGAAGTTTTTCTCAAAGACTGCGGCATCCTGCCCGCTCTCACCGAGAAGCCGGTCAGCATAGTTTTCATAAACCGCGGAAAGCTTTATCTTTCCTGCCGCCTGCCTTGCCTCTTTCATAAAGCTTTCAAGCGCATCGCCTTTTTTTCCGAGCTCTTTTTCATAGAAGAGAAGCTCGGTTTTCCCCACCGCAGGAAACGAGATGTTTGAAACAATAATCTCATCGGGAGAGAATTCGGAAAGCTCTCCTATAATATCTGTGAGATATCCCCTTGCCTCTTCTGAGTATGCCGAGAGCCAACGGACATTTGTTCCGTCAATCCAGATTATTTTATTCTCCGTTCTTGCGGAAAAGCTCTGGTTTTTGCGTGCGGCCTCGTTGTCCTTGAAAGCGGACATATAAAGCGCAACACGGTATCCGCACTCGCGTGCCTTTGTAATTGCCGATGTGAGAGCTTCACTTTCACCGCTTACCTCAGCGGCCTTTCCGAGTGCAGATTCCGTTGCAAACGCGAGCATTCCGTCCTCTGCCTTTACTTCAAGAACTAGCGTGTTTATATTCTGCGGCACGGACGCAAGGGCCCCGGAAAACAGCTCGGCATTTTTCACCGTGCCTATCGGAACAAAATATGCGCGGACATCGCCCGTCTTTACGGGCTCAGGCTCAGGCTCGGCTACGGGTTCCGGCTCTTCGATTATGAGGTTTGCCTCAACCTTTTCGCTTTCCGCATCTTCCTTCTTTTCAAGAAACGAAAAGAACGAGCCTTCCCGCGTGAATGTCATATTCTCGTTTACGAACCAGAGCGTTCCGGCGGCTATGGCACACAGTATAACGAGCGTCGGAATAAGCACACCCACTCCCCGGCGCGAGCCTCTGTATCTTCCGTATGATTTGCGTGACCTTCTCACAGGCAAACCTCCTTTATTCCTCGCCTGCCGTGACGGCGCAAGGCTTCTCTTCCTTTTCTTTTTTTACTGCTTTCTTTTTTCCGGTCTGCCGTGTTGGGGCATCCAGCAGCACAAGAGCCGCGGCACAAAGCACGCCGAGCACCGTAAGCGTTATAAACGGCGTGAGAATATCAAAAAATATCTTCATATGTCAACCTCAGATGAATTTCATTCCGTCAAAACCCATAAAAGCGAGAGAAATGAGCCCTGCCGTTATGAGTATTATCGGTATTCCCTCAAAAAATTTCGGAACTTTTGAATATTTAAGTCTTTCGCGCACCGCGGCAAACAGCATTGCAGAGAGTGTAAAACCCACTCCTGCGAAAATCCCGTAAAACACCGCTTCAAGAAGATTGTATCCGCTCTTTGCCGCAAATAAACATACTCCGAGCACTGCACTGTTTGAAAAAACAAGCGGAAGTGAAAGCGGTATATCCTTCAATCTCTTTGCGTACTTCTTAAAAGCCGCAGAAAGTACGGTCACTGACATCGCGACAACGACCACATATGCAACACTTCTGAGGTATATAATGTCAAACGGCACAAGCACAAGGTTTTCCAGAATGCTCGTTGCAATCGTGCAGATGCCTGTCATAAGTGTAATCGATATTCCCGTAACAAGTGCGCTTTTTAAACTTTCTGTCTTTGAGACAAACGGCGCAATTCCGAGGTAGTGTGCAAAAACGATATTATCCGAAAGAAGCGCGCCGAGCGCGACAGAAATTATTCCGAGTATGCTCATTTCGCACCCTCCTTTTTATCCGGATTTCCGAAAAAGTGGCGGAATACCGCTATTACAACACCAAGAAGTATGAGTCCTCCCGACGGATGGGTAAGCACGAGCATACCGTATTCCTCCGGGAATATGCGAAGCCCGAAAAACGTGCCGTTTCCGATGACCTCACGGACAAGCGCCATAAAAAATATCACGGCAAAGAAGCCCACGCCGCACGCAAGTGCGGAAATCAGCGCATCGGATGTCTTCTTGACTCTCTCAAACCTTATGGACTTTGCAAAGATTATTCCGGTTACGGAAAGAAGCGGGAGATACATCCCTATCCTCTCCGATACGGGAAGAAGGAAAGCGCGTAAAAGCAACTCGAATATTGAAATAATGAATACCGCAAAAAGAATGCATACGAGAAGCTTTATCTTTTCCGGCAGCTTCTTTTTAACAAATCTTATAACAAGCGCCGAAAAAAGTGTTGTCACTATGGCACACATACCCATTACAACCGCATCGGAAAGCCTTGTTGAAGCCGCAAGAAGCGGACATATGCCGAGAAGAAGAGCAAGAACGGGGTTTTCAGAGATTATTCCTTCACGCATTTTATTTATGAAGCTTTTCATTCTTCTGCCGCCTCCTTTTCTTCTTTTTCACGAAGGTTTCCGACAGCAAGACTTGCCCGGTTCACTGCGTCCACAACAGCAGGTGAGGATATATCCGACCCCACAACATCGTAAATCTCGCTTTCGCGGCTTGCTTTACCGTTCACGAACGTGACCTCGCCGCTTTTGCCCTCGAACTGAGAGAGGAATTCTTCATCGGTGGTTTTAGTTCCCGCACTCTGTCTTTCTCTCTCCGAGATGATTTCTGTTTTGAGAATTTTTCCGTCTTTGTCAATTCCGACGGCTACGCGCAAATCACGGTTTATTCCGTTTGCGCGGGTTTCAACACAATAGCCTGCAAGCTCCGTGCCGTTATATGCCTTATAGAGCGCATACACTCCGCCGGCGTCCGAGTGTTCATAGTCTGTCTCCTCATAGCTCTCAGCAGGGCAAATGCGCGACATCGCAGAAACAAACGGCTTCATCTCCGCTTTGTCTATACTTTGGCGAAGCAGCATATTAAGCCCGGAAAGTGCAAGAGAAACAACAGCAAGTATGCCCGCAAGAATGAGCGTTGTATGAAGGAGCTCCTTCTTCTTTTCGGGAGAAAGGAAAACTTTTTTCTTATCCGTCATTTCCGGGCACCTCCTTTTTTTGATGCCCCGAAACGGACAGGGCGGCAAAGCTTATCCATAAAGCACGCGACGCAGTTCATAATGAGAATTGCAAAGGTAACGCCGTCCTCATATACACCGAAATATCTTATAAGGAATGTGAGAATTCCGCATCCTATACCGTAGTAAATTCTCCCTCGCGGTGTCACGGGGCTTGTTGCATAGTCCGTCGCGAGGAATACCGCACCGAAAAGAAGCCCGCCCGAGCATACACTGTATATCGCCCAGAGATAACCCGGATTTCCGCCAAGCGGAAAAAGAAGCGAAAGTATTGCAACCGTTCCTACATATGCCGCGGGAATGTGTATTGTTATAACGCGACGCACAAGCAGATATATCGCCGCCGCAACGATAACGATTGCCGAAACCTCGCCCATCGCGCCGGCAACATTTCCGACCGCGACATCGCGAAGGCTTGATATAACACCGGTGTTTCCGCCTGCAAAGCTCGGCAGATACCCGAGCTTCATCTTTCCGAGCGGTGTGAGAGATGCAATTATCTCAGGGTCAAGGGCTGCGCGGGAGACTCTTCCGAAAACAGATATCGCCCGCTCGCCAAGATTGGGCTTTATCCACACGGAAACAAGAGCCGGCCACGAATACATAAACGCGCGCGCCGTGAGTGCAGGGTTTAAGAAGTTCTTGCCGAGTCCGCCATAGAGCTTTTTAACAACAACAATTGCAAAAAACGCACCGAAAACCGGTATCCATACAGGAACAGAGACTGGCAGACACAACGCAATAAGAAGGCCCGTAACGGTGCTTGTAAGGTCACGCACCGTGGTCTTCTGCTTTGTTACACGGTCATATCCCCACTCAAAAAACATACACGAAAAAACCGAAACAAGCGCTATAAGAAGCGTCCGCCAGCCAAAAAAGTAAACTGACATTATAAGCGGGAAAAGAAGCGCAACCAGAACATCCGTCATTATATTGCGCGTGCTCTCCTCCGCCCTTATATGGGGAGAGGGTGATGTGAAAAATCTGTTACTTTCTATCTTCATCTGTCTTCTCCTCCCGGTCTGTTTTTTCGGAAAGCTTCTCCTTTACGGTGCGGAAAGCCGACACAAGCGAAAGTCGCGCCGGGCAAACGTATGCACACGCTCCGCATTCCGTGCAGTCAGAAACACAAAGCTCTTCGCATTCGGAAAGCTCATCTGCCATAAAGCTTCTGTAAATATAAACCGGCAAAAGGTTCATGGGACAGACCTGCACACATTTTCCGCAGTGGATGCAGGTTGTTTCGCACGGGAGCTCCCCCTCACCGCCGCAAAAGGCTATAAGCACATTTGTTCCCTTTATCACGGGAACGTCGAGTGAAGAAACGGATGTTCCCATCATCGGTCCGCCAATGATGATTTTATCCGGATGTTCCAGAAAACCGCCACAGGCTTCAAAAATCTCACCAATGGGTGTTCCGATCTTCACGATAAGGTTTTTCGGGTTTGCAACGGCAGAGCCGGTTACCGTAACCACACGCTCGGTGAGCGGAGTTCCGCTGCGAACCGCGCGCGAAAGCGCAACGGCGGTGGAAACGTTCATCGTCATAACAGCGACGTCAGACGCATCTCTTCCCGCGGGAAGCTCCCTTCCCGTGACCGAGCGGATTATCTGACGCTCCGCACCCTGCGGATATTTGCTGTGCACAATCGTCATCTTTATACCGGGCTTTTTTGCAAGTGTTCTTCGAAGCTCGGCTATTGCATGGGGCTTGTCCGATGCAACGGCAATATACACATTCTTCACGCCGAGTGCCTGTGCCGTTATGAGCGCACCGTCGTAAAGAGTTTCCGTTTCTTCAATCATAATGCGATTGTCAGCCGTGGCATACGGCTCACACTCCGCACCGTTTATTATAAGCGTATCAACAATATCTTTCGACGCACGAAGCTTTTCAGAAAGCGGGGCTGCGCTTCCGCCAAGGCCCACGATTCCCGCATCCCTTGCAATCTCTGCAAGCTCGTCCGCTCCGAGTGCAACAAACCGTTCAAGCGGAGGGAAAATCTCCTCGCGCTCATCTGCAAAATCATTTTCTATAACAACCGACAAAACCTCATCACCGTTCGGGTGCAGACGCGGCTCAATCGCAGTCACTCTTCCCGAAACGGAGGCGTGGCACGGGGCAGAGTTTGGGTTTGTGCTCTCGCCTATCTTCTGCCCGAGTTTCACATAGTCGCCAATCTCAACTATGGGACTGCACATAGCACCCTTGTGCATAAGCAAAGGGATGACCACCTCACGCGGAGGCTTCATCTCATCTATCGGTTTTCTTTCGGTACGGCTCTTTTTGCTATCAAGATGTATTCCGCCTTTGAAAATAAAGGACATAGTTTCACCTCGTCAAAAAAGTATATACATATTTATTTTACAACAATTATGCCATTCTTGCAAGCTTTGTTAATATTTTGCGTTTTTGTGTTGTGTTATTTTGCTTTCGGTAGTATAATAAAGAAAAAAACAGGGAGACGTGAAAAATGGGAAAACTTAACATTATTGACCATCCGCTTATTTTGCACAAGCTTACAAAAATGCGTGATAAAAACACCGGCTCCAAGGATTTTCGTGAGCTTCTCAACGAAATTGCCCTTCTTATGGGATACGAAATAACCCGCACACTTCCACTCCGTGATGTTGAAATTGAAACTCCTATGGGCAAGATGAACGCCAAGGAAATTGCAGGCAAAAAGCTTGCCATCGTTCCTATTCTGCGTGCCGGTATCGGTATGGTTGACGGTCTTCTTACCCTCCTGCCCGTTGCGAAGGTGGGCCACATAGGTCTTTACCGCAACGAGGAGACTCACAAACCCGTTTTCTACTACTGCAAGCTTCCGTCTGACATCGAAAACCGTATGGTCATCGTTACCGACCCGATGCTCGCAACCGGCGGAAGCGCGGTTGATGCAATCGCACTCCTTAAAGAAAAGGGTTGCTCACAGATTAAGCTTATGTGCCTTGTTGCGGCTCCCGAGGGTGTCCGCGCGGTGCAGGAAGCACACCCCGATGTCGACATCTACGTCGCATCTCTTGACGAGTGCCTGAACAAAGACGCATACATCGTTCCGGGTCTTGGCGACGCGGGCGACAGAATCTTCGGCACAAAGTAAATTATATTAAACAGAAAAGCAAGGGTAAATATACCCTTGCTTTTTTTATTTTCTTTTGTATGTGACAAACCTAAAACGAAGTCCCTCGTGCTCCTTTTCGGGTGAGGAGTAAACCTCTTCCCAGTCGGGCATCGCGTCAAAGTCTGATATATGGCGGTCTGCCTCGCTTTCTGCGTCTATCTTTGTTATGTATGCCGTGTCGCAGAACGGAAGCATATCGCGGTAAACACTCTCTCCGCCTATTACGAAAACATCCGCACCCGGTGTATCAGAAACAAGCGTTGCCGCCTCTTTGGGAGTTTTGCAAACCTCCGCGCCGGGAATCTCTCCGAGTGTGCGGGAGAGAATGATGTTCCGACGCTTCGGAAGCGGTTTTCCACCCGGAAGGGACTCGAGCGTCGCCCGTCCCATTATGACAGTTTTGCCAGAGGTTGTCTCTCTGAAAAATTTCATATCTTCGGGGATGCTGTAAATAAGGTCGCCGCCCTTACCTATTCCCCAGGCTTTGTCGGCTGCTGCGATAATGTTCATAACAAAACTTCCTTTTTAGATTGCTACCGGGATTTTTGAGTCAAAATCGCTGTATTGGTATCCTTCAAGCTTAAAGTCGTCTACCGTAAAATCATAGAAGTCGCGCTTTTCGGGATTCATAATAAACTTGGGCGCGTCAAAGGTTTCTTTCTTCATAAGCTCTTCAACAAGCGGAATGTGGCGGTCGTAGATGTGCGCGTCTGCGATAACGTGCATAAGCTCGCCCGGCAAAAGATTGCTGACCTGCGCCATCATATGTACCAGCACGGCATACTGACACGTATTCCAGCCGTTTGCAGTGAGCATATCCTGCGAGCGCTGATGGAGTATCGCGTTGAGCTTATTGCCCGAAACGTTGAACGTAACGCTGTATGCACACGGATAGAGCTGCATATCGCAAAGCTCGTCGTGGTTATATATATTCGTCATAATTCTGCGGCTTGTCGGGTTGTTTTTCAGGTCATACAAAACGCGGTCAACCTGGTCAAACATACCTTCGCGATATTTATGCTTCTTCCCGAGCTGATAGCCGTAAGCCTTGCCTATCGTGCCGTTTTCGTCCTGCCACGAATCCCAGATACGGCTTTTAAGCTCTGATACGCGGTTTGACTTCTTCTGCCATATCCACAAAAGCTCGTCTATCGCAGATTTGAGCGCCGTGCGGCGTACCGTAAGAATCGGAAACTCCTCAGATAAGTCGTAGCGGTTTACAACACCGAATTTCTTTATCGTATGTGCAGGTGTTCCGTCCTCCCAGCGCGGGCGGACCTCATAGTCAGTATCCCACACACCGTTTTTGAGTATATCCTTACAATTTTCAATAAAAAGCGAATCTGCTCTGCTCATACCTCTCACCTCGAGTTTTATTATATCAAGTTGTGCACAAAATCTATAGCTTCTTAATTAAATTAAACAGTCCTAATGGCATATGCAATTTCATATTGCTTCTTAATCTGCCTTTGAGGTTGTTTTTCCTGTATTGTTTCGCAATATCGGAAATTCTTCCGTTTTTGCAGGCATCCATATATTTATCCCATTTTGTTCCCTTAACTGTGGGGTGGCGCAAACAAGTATTGCCGTTTACAACCGCATTATAGTCGACTTCTTCCGTTGTCATTTTCGAGCTCAAAACACTTAACAGGCTCATTGCCTTTTCATTATTGAACATACAAACAGAAATTCCGTTAATTCTATCACAGGAGAGTTTAACTCTATTGTGTCCCCAAAAATCACCAAGGGTAATATCCCCTATTCGGTTTTCCGTTGCATATCTGCACTCAAAACAACTTGGCCGCATAAGATTTCCCACAGAAAAACCATACATATAAAACTCGTCATTTTTACCGATGTTTTTAGTCTTTCCTTTAAAATCGGTAAATTCCGCGGTGATTCTCTGCCATGTATATTTTTTACTTCTGAAATTAAAGTCGGTTATCTTTGTTTTGTGCTTGTTCTCAAGGTATTTAACAAATTCTCTGAACATTGCATACGAGGGAACACCGTGGCAAATTAAATCAACCGTGATTAAATTTTCATAACCCTTGCCAAGATATCCCTTGAGCGCTCCCACCTGGCACGGCGTACCCGTAAACAGAACCGTTTTCCCTGCCTCAAGCCTTTCTTTTGCGTCACGATATACAAGCCCCGTATCGCTCTGAACATACTTGGACTTACGCATCAAAAGATAATCATCCTTCTTTTCAGAGCAGATATGTATGGGTTTCAACTCATCGTCATATACACACCCACAGACTGCGCCGCCGTTTTCAAGAATGTGTTCTGCCAATACTGAAAAAGCACCGCCGGAGCTGCTTTTCATAAGGATGTCTTTATCTTTTATTGTGCATGCATACGCTTTTAACGGATAAATCAGCTCCATATCAAAAACTTTTTTGCAGGTCTTTGAACACAAATTGCACTCAATGCACTTTTTTTCATCAATTACCGGATGTAAAAAACCATAGTTGTTTTCCTGTAATTTTACGGCATCTTTTGGACAAACATTTGCACACGCCCCACAACCTGTGCACTTGTCAGGAGTTTCGCAAATCTGAATCATTTTAGTTCACACTCCGCTCGATTGCGTTATAGAGATACTCGATAGACTGCCTTTTTCTTGTTTCTTTGTTCTCATTTATACGGACATAGTCAAGCGGTGTGATTTTAGAAAAGTCATAAATTTCGTCTATGTATCTGCCTTCTATTTCAAACAACTTTAAAACTTCGGAAATCCTTGGATTTGTCACAACGCTCACTTTTTTTAACAATCCTACGAAAAACTCTTTTTCAAATATAATCGAAAAACATATTCCGTGAAAGCTGTTGGTTACAATGTATGAGGCATTATCCATATACCCCAGCCACTTTTCCGGCCCTACGGCATATATAGGTCTGTCGTTTTTTCCATACATCCAATGCTTGACAACCTTAACCACTTCTAAATTATGGAATTCAGCAAGCTTTTTTGCGTATTCTGTGATTTCTTTTGAATCTTCACGCAAATACACAAATACGTATTTCTTTCTTGCAGGAGCTTTTTCAAGTTTGCGATATTCTTCCTTATCCGTCAACAACGACGGGTCTAAAACCCATTCTGCCTTTTTCCCTGAAAGTTCGGAAACTATTTCAACACCGTACCTTTCTCTTACAGAAACAGCTGCAAAATCGGATATAAGTTTTTTTGCCTCATCAATTTTATTTTCAGGCACTCTGCTTTGTCCAAAACTTGCTGCATATGAAATCTTTTTCTTGTTGTCATTTACAAAATCCAGGAAGTAGGTTTCATCTACATTGCAACTGCCGTAATTCCATACCTGGTCGCTTCCGACAACAAAACAATCATACCTTTTTTCTATCTGATTCAAATCATCTCTTGTAACAGGTTTACGGGAAAATCCGCAATAGTGTCTATTGAAAAACTTTTCATACCTGTGCATTCTCACAGGGTGTGCTATGATTCTTGCTATCCATTCGATTATCAGGCGTGGTGTCCACTTTTTCAAAGGGCCAAAAAATACAGTCTTACCTATTACAGGCTTTCCCGCACTTGTCTTTTGGTAATTGATTATATGCGCTTTTAAGCCTTCTTTTTTTGAAATATTTTGTTGGAGGGAATATGCTTGCAATACCGAGCCCGGATTACTTGAATAAGAAAATGTCAAAATCCCTATTTTCTTTTCTCTCATTCCTCTCACCTCTTGTGTTAATTATATCAAGTTGTATGACATTTTTCAAGGAAAAGAAAAAAGGAAAAGCCGGGCGAAAAATCGTCCGGTTTTAATCTTTGGGGATAAACTCCGCAATATCCTCTAATCTGCATTCAAGTACTTTACACAACTTTGACAATGTTTTTGTCTCTATGTTTTCATTTGCCCTAAGGCAGCAAATTGTCTTGCTGTCTATTCCGCATTTTTCTCTCAACATATATGTTGAGACACCTTTTTCTTTCATTGTACTCCAAAGCCTGTCAAATACTATCATATAACCCACCCCTTGACATTTATTATGGGGGTTATAATCTAAAATATTAAGGGGATATATTCCCCATATAAAGAGGTTGTATTATTTTGAAAAACAAAACTTGTTGTTTTACAGGATACCGTGAGCTTTCTTTTTGGGATAGTCTTATACTCAGTTGCAAACTCAAAAAAGAGATTAAAAAGCTTGTAGGTCTTGGTGTTATTTATTTTGGTAATGGCGGTGCAAGAGACTTTGACACAATTGCTGCAAAAGCGGTTCTGAAAATGAAAAAACATTACCCTGATATACACTTAATACTCGTGTTGCCTTGCGCTGAACACACTTCAAATTGGAATTCTTACGACAAAGAAGAGTTTGAATATGTAAAACTGCACGCAGATAAAGTAAAAGTTCTATCAAACCATTATTACAGCGGGTGTATGCATACTAGAAACCGTCATTTGGTTGATAATTCTTCTTATTGTATTTGCTACAAACGAAAAGATTTTGGCGACACTGCATATACTGTCAATTATGCAATAAAAAGAATCCTTAGAATAATAGAGCTTTGATCAATAAAAACAGCACCGACTGTGTCGGTGCTGTTTTTGGTGGACGATAACGGACTCGAACCGCTGACCCTCTGCACGTCAAGCAGATGCTCTACCAGCTGAGCTAATCGTCCTCAAACGTGAACGCTAATTATTATAACCAAGACAAACCTTTTTGTCAAGCTTTTTTCCGAGAAAACATAAAAAATCCCGCAGCAGATGTGCAGGACTTTTTATGTTCAATGTTAAATTACCGGATTACTGAGCAGCGTTAGCCTTTTTTGCAAGACGGCTCTTTTTACGAGCTGCGCAATTCTTGTGGATAAGTCCCTTACGAACTGCGATATCAATGCTCTGTGCTGCTGTGTTGTATGCTGCCGAAGCGTCGCCGCCCTCGGAAATAGCAGCCTCGCACTTTTTGAGCGATGTTTTAAGCTGCGTTTTTGCGACCTGGTTACGAGCTGCATAAACCTTTGTCAATTCAACACGCTTTTTTGCAGATTTGATATTGGGCAAAGCGTCCACCTCCTTATTTTTTAGGTACCGAATTATTTTACCATTTATATTATAATATTGCAAGAGTTTTTTTGAAATTTTTTAAAAATTTGTATACCTCGTAGAAAAGAGCAGAAAATAAGCTGTGAGATTGGGGTGGTTTTTATGAATAATGCACGAACTGACCTTGCTGTTGAAGCGCGCGAAGTGTGGCAGGAAAGTGCTGCCGAAAATACGGCTTTAAAGGGCGTCTGGGCGCGCGAAATAGATATAGACGGCTTTACCGTCTCCCGCGTCAAAATCCTCGACGAGGACGGTTCAAAGGCTCTTGGAAAGCCGTGTGGCTCTTACACAACAATTGAGCTTGGCGGTGCTTCCCGTCGCGATGCCGCCTCATTCCAAAAAGCCGTGTCGGCAATTTCAGGGGAGCTTTCCGAAATGCTTCCGAAAACACGCGGCACTGTCCTCATAGTAGGGCTTGGAAACGAGGGGATAACGCCCGATGCCGTCGGTGCAAGCACGGTTTCACACATTATGGTAACGCGACACCTTGTCGAACAGTTTCCGCAGGATTTCGGTTCTCTGCGCGCTGTATCTGCTGTTGCTCCTGGTGTGCTCGGGATGACGGGTGTTGAGAGCGGAGAGATTATCCGCGGCATTATAGAACACATAAAGCCCGATTTTGTAATCGTTATAGATGCACTTGCCTCAATG
>JAFYPW010000018.1 GCA_017559985.1 Oscillospiraceae bacterium
GCAAGGGTTGATATTGAACGTTTTATGGGAACAAAGGTTTTTCTTGAAACCTGGGTTAAGGTAAAGGAAAACTGGCGTGATAATGACGTTCTTATAAAGAATTTTGGCTACGAGATATAGTAAAGCTATTTATCTTTACAGGTGGTGACGGCGGTGCAGATAGTAGAGCGGGGGCTGATTCTTCGCGAAACGCCATATAAAGAAGCGGATATTATGCTGTCTGTTCTGACGGAGTGCAACGGAAAAATTTCTGTTCTTGCACGGGGTGCAAGAAGAAAGAGCAGCAAGTTTTCCGCTGCTGTTCAGCTTCTCGCATATTCCGAATTCACGCTTTATGAGAGCGCGGGAAGATATACGATAAACGAAGCTGAACCGATAGAACTCTTTTACGGGATAAGAGAAGATATCGTAAAGCTCTCTCTTGCGTCGTATTTTGCAGAGGTTCTCGAGCAGGCCGCGGATGAGGATTGTATAGACCCGGAACTTTTGCGGCTTGGGCTCAATTCTCTTTATGCGATTGCAAAAACAGAAATTGCGCACGAAAAAATAAAAGCCGTTTTTGAGCTTAAAATAGCACAGCTTGCAGGGTATGCGCCCAATTTGTTTTCCTGCGTTTCGTGTGGAGAAGGCGATGCTTTTTCTTCGTTTGACATACGAAACGGAAGCCTTCTTTGCTCAAAGTGTGACCCGGGGTACCATCCGAAGGTTGACGCGAGCGTGGTTGATGCCATGCGCTATATTCTCGGAGAAGACATAAAGAAGATATTTTCCTTTTCAATCAACGATGCCTCGATGAAGCTTCTTTCAAAGCTTACGGATGAATATCTCCGCGTTCATTTCGACCGCAATTTCAAGACTAATACATTCTATAAAACTCTTTTTTAGGTTTGTACGGAGAATAAGATGGATATTTTATACGAAAAATCACAAAAAACGCTTGAACTTCCGAGTGTGCTTGAACTTCTCGCGGAGCAAGCGGTGAGCGAGAGTGCAAAAGAACTTGCGCTTTCTTTAAAACCGAGTTCTGATGTTGAAACGGTACGTGCCGCAATAGCAAAGACGAGCGATGCAAGAAGACTTATCGGATATAAGGGTGCGCCGTCGTTTTCCGGTATAAGAGACCTCTCTTCGAGTGTACGCCGCGCAGAAATGGGCGGCTCAATGAATGCGGCAGAGCTTCTGTATGTAGCGGAGCTTTTAAAATGCGCAAGACTTGCACAGAGCTATCTTGAAGAAGATAAGCGCAATGAGAAAACAACGCTCGACTCTATGTTTTCGGCTCTTCTCGTAAATAAATATCTTGAAGATAAAATCAGGGAATCAATTTTAAGTCCTGAGGAGATTGCAGACGGCGCGTCGTCGGAGCTTCTCGCCATACGAAGGAAAAAGCGGAGAAGCGGTGAAAAAATCCGCGAAACTCTCGCGCATATAATTTCATCCCCGACGCATGCAAAGCATCTTCAGGAGGCGATAATAACACAGCGCTCGGGAAGATACGTTGTTCCGGTAAAGGCAGAGTATAAAGGCGAGGTCAAAGGTCTTGTTCACGATATATCCTCAACCGGAGCAACCGTGTTTATAGAGCCTATCGGCGTAGTTGAACTCAATAACGCGCTTCGCGAGCTTGAAGCGGAGGAGAAAAAGGAGATAGAGCGGATTCTTGCGCTTCTTTCATCGGAGGTAGCCGAGTTTTCACAGGGAATTGTCACCGATTTTGAGATTCTGTCGAGGCTCGACCTTATATTTGCTATGGGAAAGCTTTCATATGCGCAGAATGCAGAAGCACCGACGGTTAATTCCGACGGTGTTGTCAACCTTATTAATGCGCGGCATCCGCTTCTTGATAAGAATAAAACTGTTCCGATATCGGTCTCGCTCGGTCGTGAGTTTGACACACTCGTGATAACGGGTCCGAACACCGGCGGAAAAACCGTTTCCTTAAAAACGGTAGGCCTTCTTACACTTATGGCGGAATGCGGAATGCACATTCCGTGTGACTGGGGCAGTGAAATCTCCGTTTTTGAAACCGTTTATGCCGATATAGGTGATGAGCAGAGTATAGAGCAGTCTCTTTCTACGTTCTCGTCTCATATGAAAAATATTGTAGAGATAATAAACGGCGCAGACAGAAAATCTCTCGTCCTGGTGGATGAGCTTGGGGCAGGAACGGACCCTGTTGAGGGAGCGGCTCTTGCGGTGTCGATTATAGAATATATAAGGGCTCTTGGAGCAAAGACAATCGCAACAACACACTATGCAGAGCTTAAAAGCTTTGCGCTCATTACAGACAGAGTGGAAAATGCAAGTTGTGAGTTTGACGTTAAAACGTTAAAGCCGACATACCGTCTGCTTATAGGCATCCCCGGAAAGAGTAATGCCTTTGCCATCTCCGAGCGTCTGGGGCTCCCTGTTAATATTATTGAGAGCGCGGGTGCGCTTGTCGAGCGGGAGGATAAGAGGTTTGACGAAATTCTCACGCGCCTTGAAGAAAAGCAGAAGAAGCTTGATACCGAAATTACGCGCGCAAACGAGCTTGTGACAGATGCGGAACAAAGGCGCAAAAAGACGGAGCAGTTTGAGCAGGAGCTTGAAAAGCGAAAAATAAGTGTAATTGAAAAGGCCCGTGAGGATGCTGAAAAGATTCTTAAAGAAGCACGCGAAGCATCCGAACGCGCTCTTGATGAGATTAAGGAAATAAGAAAGCTTGAAGCAAAAAAAGCGGACAGAAACCGCATCAACGATGCGCGAAACGAGCTTAAAAGAGGTCTTAGCGAAGCGGAAAAGAAGGTATATAAAGCAAAAGCGCGACCGACGCCGAAACCACTGCCGAGAAAACTTCGCGAAGGTGATACCGTTGAGCTTTGTGAGTTTGGACTTCAGGGCACTGTTATAGAAATTTCCGAAAAGACCGGGCTTCTTACCGTTCAGGCGGGTATTATGAAGGTCTCCGCCAAGCCGGACGAGGTTTCTCTTATTGAGCAAAGCGGTGAAAAAACAGTAAATGAATTTATTTCAAAGAAGAAAGCAGAGCTTCGCAATATTTCCGTAAAACCTGAGGTTGACCTTCGCGGCCTTACCTCTGATGAGGCGGAATATGTTCTCTCGTCATATCTTGACACGGCGTTTCTTGCAAAGCTCAACACCGTAACAATTATCCACGGAAAGGGAACCGGTGTCATAAGAAAAACCGTTCACGCATACCTCAAAACACATCCGCATATAAAATCGTGGAGGCTCGGTGTTTACGGCGAGGGCGAAGACGGTGTAACTATTGCGGAACTCAGGATATAATATAATGAGGTTCATCTTTGGTGCCGTTACTGTCAAAAAAACATTGACTTATACGGTGTAAATTTGGTATTATATATACAAGAGAAATAAAAGTAATTCTATTATGAGGAGATTGCTGTAAATGTGTTCAAAAGAAGTAATTATAAATAACCAGATCGGGCTTCGCGCACGCCCTGCAACATTCTTCATCCAGAAGGCAAACGAGTTCAAATGCAGCATTCAGGTTGAGCGCGAAGAACGCAGGGTAAATGCAAAAAGCCTTCTTGGAGTGCTCTCTCTCGGAATTGTCAAAGGAACGAAGGTTACAATTATCGCAGACGGCGTTGATGAAGACGAAGCGCTTGTCGCTTTGACAGAGCTTGTAAGCAATAATTTTTCCGACCAGATGTAAGAATAAATAATTCACTTTTATAGACGGCAGCTTTTGCCGTCTATAATGTTATAGGCAGGTGAAAATGATGACACCAAAAGAAAAAGCGCTGAAACTTCCGCAAAGTCCGGGCGTTTATATAATGCTTGACAAGAACAAAGAGGTTATATACGTCGGCAAGGCGAAGAAGCTTTATAACAGAGTCAATTCATATTTCCGCACCAATTCTTCGCATAGCGCAAAGACGCGGAGGATGGTGTCGCAGATCAAAAATTTTGACTATATAATCACCGATACGGAGTTTGAAGCGCTTGTTCTTGAAAATTCTCTTATAAAGAGACATATGCCGAAATATAACATACTGCTCAAAGACGATAAAGGCTATCCGTCCATAAGACTTTCCGTAAAGGATGAATACCCGGGCTTTTCGATTGTTTCAAAGCCGCAGACGGACGGCGCGGAATACTTCGGTCCTTATGGTGGGCGTGTGGAATCCCGGCGCGCGATAGAAACTGTGTGTGAGCTTTTAAAGCTGCCTTCGTGCAAACGTAAATTTCCGGCGGATATCGGAAAGGGCAGACCGTGCCTCAATAAGCATATCGGCCGTTGTGATGCGCTTTGTGCGGGCGGGATTTCAAAGGAAGAGTATAACGAGAGAATTCGCCGCGCGTGTATGATTCTCTCCGGCAAAACGGGAGAGGTGAAAGCTCTTTTAGAAGAAAAGATGCTTTGTGCGGCTGAAAATCTTGAATTTGAACTTGCGGGGAAGTACCGCGACGAAATCCGCGCGATAGAGTCACTCAGAACAAAGCAGAAGGTTATGTCTGCCATGATGTCCGATACTGATATTTTTGCATTATATACAGGAGAAAACAAAACTGCGTTTTCCATCCTTCATTATATAGACGGAAACCTCATTGAAAGCGAAACGAAGATAACAGATACTCCCGTATATGCAGACTTACCTGAACTTTTAGAGGAGTTTGTTGTGAGGTATTATTCGGAGCGCACAAGGCTTCCGCGCGAGATATATCTGCAATATGAACTCTCTTCACCGGAACAGGTTGAAAGCTGGCTTTCAGAACTTTCCGGTCACCGCGTTAACATATATACACCAAAGCGCGGAGAAAAGCTTAAATCTGTTCAGATGGCGGCAAAAAATGCAGAGGAAAAGGCCCTTGCCGAAATAAACAAAGAAGAGCGGGAAAAGCGGATTTTGGAAGATTTGAGAAAAATCCTTTCGCTTGACTGTCTTCCGCGGAGGATAGAGGCATATGACATTTCAAACACTTCGGGAAAAGAAATGGTTGCAGGTATGGTGGTTTTTCAGAACGGATCTCCGCGCAGAAGCGAATACCGCAAATTCAGGATTAAGACCTTGAATAATCAGGATGACCCGCGGGCAATGCGGGAAGTTCTCGAAAGGAGATTTGTCAGGTATAAAGACGGGGATGAAATGTTTTTGAACAAGCCGGACCTTATTCTTCTTGATGGCGGAATAACACAGACACGGGCGGTTACCGCGCTTTTTTGTGAGATGGGGATAACGATTCCTGTTTTTGGTATGGTAAAGAACGAAAAACACCAGACAAGAACGGTTGTTACGGCAGAGGGAAAAGAAATTGAAATCTCTGCAAATCCCGCTGTGTTCAGGTTCGTGTCCTCTTTGCAAGAGGAGGTGCACCGTTTTTCGGTAGAGTATCACAGAAAGCTTCGCGCAAAGAATGTGACGGCAAGTGAACTTACAAAGATCGAAGGTGTCGGAAAAAAGCGCGCAGAGGAGCTGCTTTCGGAATTTCGGAGCCTTGCGGCCATAAAGAAGGCAACCGTCAGCGAGCTTTCTGCAATCCTCCCGGACTCTGTTGCCGGGAAGGTATATAATTATTTTCACGAAACGGAGAAAAAATTATGAGAGTGATATCAGGTTCTGCAAGGGGGCGTGTGCTTAAAACACTTGAAGGAGAGCATACCCGGCCGACCGCCGATAAAGTGAAGGAATCAATCTTCAATATAATTCAGTTTGAGCTCGAAGGCAGAAGGGTTCTTGACCTTTTTTCCGGAAGCGGCCAGCTTGCAATTGAAGCGGTTAGCCGCGGGGCGGAGAGCGCCGTTGCGGTTGACAATTCAAAGAGGGCTGTTGATATAATAAAGCAGAATATAAAAAATTGTGGTTTTGAAGATAAAATCTCGCTTTCTATGGGCGATTATGCGGATTTTCTGTCAAGAAAAAATAAGTTTGACCTCATATTTTTAGACCCGCCGTATGATAGCGGTCATATGGCGCGCGCACTCGAACTTATAAGAGAATTTGACATATTGTCAAAGCGTGGTATAATAGTATGTGAGACAGACTCATCTACGGATATATGTGGCTTTGAAGATGAGCAGTTTTCCGTGCGCGAATATAAATACGGCAGAGTAAAACTCACCGTAATAAGAAGCGGAGATTAGCGAGGATACAGATATGAAGATTGCAGTATATCCCGGAAGCTTTGACCCGGTAACAAAGGGACACCTTGACATTATCGGACGCGCTGCAACGATTTTTGATAAGGTTGTCGTTGTTGCGATGGTCAATCGCAAGAAAAAGGCGACGTTCACGCTTGAAGAACGTTGTGATTTTTTAAAGCGTTGCACAAAAAGCTTTGAAAATGTTGAAATTCGCTTTTCTGACGAGCTCCTTGCCGATTGGGTAAAAACAGTAGGAGACTGCGTTTTGGTAAAAGGGCTTCGCGCAGTAAGCGATTTTGAGAGCGAGTTCCAGATGGCGCTTATAAACCGTAAGCTCAACGAAGAACTCGAAACTATGTTCTTGCCGACATCAGAAGAACACCTTTATCTTTCTTCCAGTGTCGTTAAAGAAATATGCTCACTCGGCGGAGATATCTCAGCTTTTGTGAGTGAAGAAATCCTTGAAGATGTAAAAAAAAGATTGTTGAGGGGAGAATAAACTATGGCAAGTGGAATCGATGAACTCGTAAATATGCTGTATGACACAGTGTCTGATGCCTGGGCAATTCCTTTTGGAGCAGAAAAGTGCCTCATAGAACGCGAAAAATTGCTCAACCTGATAGATGAAATCCGCGAGAATCTTCCGAAAGACCTTGAACAGGCCCGTGCAATAGTTGAAAACAGAAACGAAATTCTTCTTCAGGCAAAGCGCGAGGCAGATGCCATTAAGGCGGCTGCGGAAGAGCGTGCAAAGCATATGGTTGCAGAGGATGAGATTGTTATTTCCACAAGGCAGAAAGCAAACGAGCTCATCAATATGGCTGAGACAAAGGCAAAAGAGTTAAGACGCGCAGCCAATGACTATGCCGAGGATACCTTGCGCAGGCTTGAAGATGTTATTGAGCAGGCGCTCGGAGAGACAAGAGAATCAAGAAAACAGTTTAAAACCGCAGTTGTTAAAAACAACACACCGGGAAAAGAAGAATAATAACAAAACCTTGATAGCACGGCTATCAAGGTTTTTTTGGTTAAATGGACATTATTTTTGAGGTGAGATACATATCCTCGGGTATTCCTTTTTTCATTTCAAGAGCCTCGTTTATGTCAATGTCGCAAAGCTCGTTGTCCTTTGCGCAGACAACGCGGTTTGTTTTTCCTGCCATAAGTGTGTGTACGGCATATTCTCCGAAACGGCTTGCCATAACTCTGTCGCGGGCAGTAGGACTTCCGCCGCGCTGAATGTGTCCGAGAATCGTGAGTCGTGTGTCAATTCCCGTTTCCTCTACGATGCGCTTTGTTATGCCGATGGAGCTTCCGACACCCTCTGCCTGAATTATGATATAGTGGGAACGCTTGTTTATGCGGCCTGCACGGATTTTTTCAACGACATCGCGCTGGAAATCAAAGGGCTTTTCCGGAACAAGCACTGCCTGAGCACCGCAGGCGATTCCGACGTGAAGTGCGAGGTGGCCTGCATTGTGGCCCATAACTTCTACGACGGAGCATCTCTCGTGCGACTGCATCGTGTCGCGGAGCTTGTCGATTGCTTCGAGAGCCGTGTTGCACGCGGTGTCAAAACCGATGCTGTATTCTGTTGAGGTTATGTCGTTGTCTATGGTTGCCGGAACGCCTATTGTGTGGATTCCACTCAAAGCAAGGTCGCGTGCTCCGCGGAATGTACCGTCGCCACCGATGGTAACTACACCATCAATACCGAGATAACGGCAGGTAGAGACTGCTTTTTTCAGTCCTTCTTCGGTTGTGAACTCCGGACAACGTGCCGTGAAAAGCATGGTTCCGCCTTTTGAAATTATGCCGTTGACGCTTCTTGCGTTAAGCTCGACAACATCACCATTTATAAGTCCGTTGTATCCGCGGCGTATTCCGAGACACGTAATTCCGTGATAGGCAGCAGTTCTTGCAACAGCTCGTATTGCTGCGTTCATGCCGGGGGCGTCTCCGCCACTGGTAAGAACACCGATAGTTTTAATCTCAGGCATAATTTAAAACCAACCTCTCAAAATATTATTTTTCATTTCCGTCTTTCAAGACCACATTTTCGCCTCCGAGAATTTCGCGGAGACGGTTTAAAACGATAACGTCATTTGTTATATATGTCCTCACGCGCTTTTTTGTGTCAACATAATAAATAATCGTTTCAAGTTCACCCGGGAAAGCCGAAGCAATCGCACGGACAGCCTTTGCTTTGTCGCAATTTTCATCCGGAAGGCGCAGGTAAAGCTTACTGTTTTTGCTTTCTTCCGTATCAATGTGCTCGTATTCCGAGATGAGATGAAGCTCGTCGCAAATAAGCTGCGGTGCAGAGTCTTCGCGCGTGCTGATTCGTGCTTTAACAATAACGATGGCATCTTCTTTTAAAATAGCCTGGTGTTTTTCAAGCACCTTCGGGAATAAAATTCCTTCAATTGAGCTTATAGCGCCTTCAAATACGACGTAAGCCATAGTTGAATTGTTTCGTGTTGTTTTCAGGCGTATTGAGGAAATGCAGGCGGCAAGAGTGATGTTGTCGCCGTCGCTGTGCATATCGGGGTTCAAAGCTTCTGCGACACTGACGGTTTTTAGTTTTTTGAGAAGCGCGGAATAATCGTCAAGCGGATGACCGGAAAGATAAATCCCGAGCGTTTCGTGCTCAAAGGCAAGTATCGTCTTCATCGGATATTCGGAAATTTTGGGGAGAACGTCTTCCTCTGCCGGAACAATTTGTGATGTATTATCCATTGAGAAAAGGTTAAACTGACCTTCTATCGTCTTGCTCTTGGAATATGAGATTCCGGTGAGGATACCGTCATACGTCTGCAAAAGCTGTGCACGGTTTGCGCCGGTGCTCTCAAATGCGCCGCATTTTATGAGGTTTTCAAGGGCGCGTTTGTTAAGACCTCTTGAATGCATCCTACGGCAGAAATCGCGAAGTGAGGTGAAGTTGCCGTTTGTGATGCGTTCTTCCGTTACGGATTTTACAAACTCGCGCCCGACACTCTTGACGGCGGCAAGTCCGAAGCGGATGTTTTCACCGCTTACCGTAAATGTATCACGGGATTCGTTGATGTCCGGCGGAAGGATTTTAATTCCCATTTCACTGCAAAGCTCGAAATATACTGCAAGCTTGTCTGTGTTGTCAAGAACAGAGGTGAGAAGAGCTGCCATATACTCTCGCGGATAATTAAACTTCATATATGCCGTCTGGTAAGACACAACAGCATATGAAGCGGCGTGAGCTTTGTTAAAGGCGTAGTTTGCAAAGGCAACAATCTCATCAAAAATCTTGTTGGCTATTTCCTCGGAAATACCGTTTTTGACAGCTCCCGGTATGTTTTCTTCCGGGTTGCCGTATATAAAGTTCTTTCTCTCACGCAAAAGATCTTTTTCCTTCTTTTTGGAAATCGCGCGACGGACCATATCTGCTCGTCCGAGTGAAAATCCTGCAAGTTTCCGGAAAATATCCATAACCTGCTCCTGATAGACGATGCAACCGTAAGTGATTTCAAGAATCTCCTTGAGAGCGGGGTGTAAATAAGTTATATTATCAGGGTTTTGTTTGCAACTGATATAGTGAGGGATAGAGTCCATAGGGCCCGGACGGTAGAGCGCAACAATCGCCGTAATATCTTCAATTGATTGCGGCTTCATACCAACGACAACGGAAACCATACCCTGGCTTTCAAGCTGGAAAACGCCTGCCGTGAGGCCTTTTGAAAGCTCGGAGAAAGTGAATTCGTCATCATCGGGAATGTTTTTCAGGGAGAAGTCAGGCGTGTGAATGCGCACGAGCTTTTCTGCATCGTGCAAAACGGTGAGATTACGAAGGCCCAGAAAGTCCATTTTCAGAAGACCGAGCTCTTCGAGGGTCACCATTGTATACTGTGTAACAATAGATTCGTCGTTCGTCGAAAGGGGGACATAGGACGAAACCTCATTTTTTGTAATAACAACGCCTGCCGCGTGTGTGGAGGTGTTTCTTGGCATACCTTCCAGAACAATAGCGGTGTCAATAAGCTTTTTGTAACGCTCGTCTGCTTCGTAAAAATCGTGGAACTGCTTTGAAGAATCAAGAGCTGTTTTTAAGGTTATATGAAGCTCCTTTGGGACACTTTTTGATATTGCGTCTGCCTCGTTATACGGAATGTCCATAACGCGTGCAACATCGCGGATTGAACCGCGCGCCGCCATAGTGCCAAAGGTTACAATCTGCGCAACGCGTCCTTCTCCGTATTTGTTTATAACGTAATCAATAACCTCCTGGCGTCTGTCCTGGCAGAAGTCAACATCAATATCAGGCATACTGATTCTTTCGGGGTTTAAGAAACGCTCAAAATAGAGGTTGTATTTCATCGGGTCAATGTCTGTTATGTGCAGACAGTATGAAACAATGCTTCCTGCTGCGCTGCCTCGACCCGGGCCGACGGGAATGTCGCGGCTTTTTGCATAGTTGATGAAATCCCAGACAATGAGAAAATAATCAACATATCCCATTTTCGTGATAACATTAAGCTCATAGTCGAGTCGCTCGCGGTAAGCGGGAGGAGCGTCGGGGTAGCGCTCATCAAACCCGTCGTCGGCAAGCTTTTTGAGGTATTCAAGAGAAGATGCGAATTCTTTCGGTGTGTCGTATTCTGGGAGATGATGCTTTCCGAATTCGAATTCAAGATTACACATTTCAGCAATTTTCACAGTGTTTTCAAGCGCTTCTGGATGTGAAGGGAAAAGACTTGACATCTCGTATTCACTTTTAATATAGAATTCGTCGGTTGCAAACTTCATACGCGAGGGGTCGGAGAGTGAACGTCCCATCTGAACGCACATAAGAACGTCCTGCATATAAGCATCTTCACGTGAGATATAGTGCGCATCGTTGGTTGCAACAAGCGGAATTCCTGTTTCTTCGGAAATTTTTATAATCTCACGGTTTACCTCTTTCTGCTCGTCGATTCCGTGGTCCTGTATTTCCAGATAGAAATTGCCTTCGCCGAAAATGTCGTAAAGTGTAAGGGCATATTCTTTTGCACCTGAAATATCTCCTCGAAGGATAAGGCGGGGTATAGAACCTGCGAGACAGGCGGAAAGGCAGATGAGACCTTCTGAGTGCTTTCGCAGAAGGTCGAGGTCAACTCTTGGTCTGACGTAGAAGCCGTCGATAAAGGCACGGCTGACAAGGTAGATGAGGTTTTTATATCCGGTTTCGTTTTTACAGAGGAGAACAAGGTGTGCAGGTTCACGGTCAGCTGTCGCATCCTTGTCTGTCATAGAGCGCGGAGCAACATAGACCTCACAGCCTATGATGGGCTTTATTCCCGCGGCTTTTGCCGCACGGTAAAAGTCAATTGTTCCGTACATAACACCGTGGTCCGTTATGGCAAGCGCAGTCTGACCGAGGCTCTTTGCGTGTTCGCAAACCCGGTCTATTCTGCAAGCTCCGTCGAGCAAACTGTATTCGGTGTGTGTATGCAGGTGAACAAATCCGCTCATTGTTACTGTGAGTCCTTTCGTGAAGTAATTTCGTTTGCAAGTTCAATAAGTTTGTTGAGCCTATGGTTGAGTCCTGATTTGGAGACCGCTCCGTTCGTCCTGAGAACAAGGGCTGAGAGAGAATCGTCAGGATAGTCAAGTCTCAGTTTTGCGGCGGCTTGAAGCTGAGGTGGAAGAGCTGTTAATTTTCCTGCTTCCTGCAAGACGTTAATTGCGTGGATGTGCGCGTTTGCCGCGTCCGCAACGCGGGCAAGGTTTGCATATTCGCAGTTTACCTGGCGGTTTATCTGGTTGCGTACATCCTTGACAAGTTTTGTCTGCATAAGCTCAATCGTGGAAAGAGGAGCACCGATTCTTGTGAGAAAATCTTCTATGTGTCCGCTTTCTTTGAGATATACAACGTTGTTTGATTTTCGTGATGTTATCTTGGCGGGAAGTTCAAGTTCGAGAAGAAGCGAAACTACCTCGCGTGTCAGAATACTGTGTGAAGTGACAAGTTCGAGATGGTAACGGAGCTTCGGGTCTGTAACTGAGCCGCCGGTCAGAAAAGCTCCGCGGCAGAATGCCGCGCGCTCGTCGTCGGACTCTACAATTGCGGCATTGAGCCGCAAAGAAAGTGAGCTTTTCATATCAAGTCCGAAAGCTTCAAAAATCTCAAAGAGTTTTTCTTTTGATTCTATTATGAGATTAAACTTTTTTGTGGTAAGTGCGGGGACAATTTTTTTGTCAAAATCAAAGCCGAAAAGACTTTTCAAAAGCCAGGATGCTCTGTGTGCAACGTTTTTATTTTCGGTAGTTATCTTGATTCGCTCGCTCGTTGTTGCATTTGCAAAAAGAATCATTCCGCAACATTCGGCAAGCGCACATTTCGGGTTCTTTATGGGGAGAGTGGAAAGCTCTTCTTTAATTTTTTCTGAAAAAGTCATAAACTCACCTTTAACGTTTGTATTGGTGGGGGTCATCTTTCTGCATCGCGGTGCATTTTAACAACCTTATATCCGCAATCTGAAATATGCTTTCCCACCGCTTCGCAAAGTGCGACGGAGCGGTGCTTTCCGCCGGTGCAACCGATAGCGATATTGAGCGAGGTTTTTCCTTCTTCAATATAGTGGGGAAGCAGGAAGTCGAGAAGCTTCTGTAAGTGAGAAATAAACTCTGAAGTCTGCGGCCATTTCATAACATAATCAAAAACATCTTTGTCAAGACCTGTTTTGGGACGAAGCTCTGCATCGTAATACGGATTCGGAAGGAAACGCACATCAAAGACGAGGTCAGCCTCTGCCGGGATTCCGTATTTAAATCCGAAGGACGATACGTTGATAATCATTGATTGTTCAAACAGGTCATGGTCTTCAAAAAACTGACGGAGAAGGTCACGAAGTGCCGATGTAGAGAGAGCAGAGGTGTCAATAATATAATCTGAACGCTCCCGGACACCGGAAAGAAGCTCTATCTCTTCTTCGATAGTTTTTTCGATCGTTGTTCCTTCGGTGAAGAGAGGATGGCGTCTTCTCGTTTCTTTGTATCGTTTTATAATATACTCGGTAGATGCCTCGAGGAAAAGTATCTTGTAATTGCAGTTCATATTGTCAAGGCTGTCGAGCGCTGAAAAAAGCTCTGAAAAATTATGTCCAGAACGTATGTCGGTAACGAGAGCAACGTGTGAAAAGCGGTTGCTCGTGGCAATGCACATCTCGGCAAACTTCGGAATAAGCTCGGGAGGCATATTGTCAACGCAGTAAAAGCCCATATCTTCAAGCAGGGTGGCAGCTTTGCTCTTTCCTGCGCCGGACATACCGGAAATTATGAAAAAATCCATAGTTTTCACTTCCTTTTATAAGAAACAGACTTCACATTCAAGTGTAATGCCGTAGGTTTTCAAGACAGTTGATTTAACGTGTTCAATAACGCGCAGAACATCGTCTGCCGTTGCGTTGCTTTTGTTTATAATAAATCCTGCGTGCTTTTCTGAGACTTGCGCACCGCCGACGGAAAAACCTTTGAGCCCGCACTCGTCAATAAGAGCTGCGGCGAAGTGTCCCTCAGGTCTTTTGAAGGTGCTTCCGGCGCTCGGGAATTCAAGAGGTTGCTTTGTGCGCCGTCTTTCGGCAAGGTCGTGCATTTTTTCTTCAATCGTTTCCGGGTTTTCGGGAGTAAGTTCGAATTCCGCGGAGAGTATAGTGAAGTCCTTGTTTTGTTTATATACGCTGTCGCGGTAAGCAAATTGGTGCTCTTTGTTTTTTATGGTTATAGTTTTTCCTCCGTCAGCGTACGTGCTCTTTATAAGAACATCGGAGATTTCACCGCCGTATGCACCTGCGTTCATAACGAGACCGCCGCCAACGCTTCCCGGAATCCCTTGTGCAAATTCAAGACCGGAGAGCGAGCTTTTCAGTGCGGTGTTTGAAAGTGTCGAGAGAAGCGCACCCGCTTCTGCATATATCCTGTTTTCCGTAACGGAAATCTTTTTACAGGAGGCTTTCAGTATAACTCCGTCAAAACCCTTGTCGGATACGAGCAGGTTGCTTCCGTTGCCGAGGATAAACGGAGAAATGGAGGCATTGTGAAGAATGTCGAGAGTTTGCGTCAGAGCATCTACGCTCAAAGCTTCAAGGAAAAGCTTTGCGGGACCGCCGATTCTGAACGTCGTATGGCGTGACATGGGTTCATCTTTTGAAATATTCAGTTGTGGAACTTTTTCCAAAATCGGGATAAGTTTGTCAAGCATAAACCACAGTCCTTTAAAGAAACTATTTTATTTCACATAAAAGTCCGTCACGGAAAAGCGCTGTGACAGTGACATCTGTTACGATGTTTTTCAAGTCTGAATCAGATCTGAGATAAACCTTTGTGTAGTTTTTTGAGTGTCCCGCCCAGTAACCGTCCGAAAGCTCTTCAAAGAGCACTGATTCGGTTTCGTTAATGCGGGAAAGAAGAAAATTCTTTTCCATTTTTTTTGCCAGCGCGCCTGCTTCCTTTGCACGACGTGCTTTTTCGGATTTGGTAACCTGGTTTTCCATTTTTGCGGCAGGTGTTCCGCGGCGTATTGAATAGGGGAAGATGTGCATAGATGAAAAAGCGCATTTCTGTATAAAATCAAGAGAGGTCATAAATTCGTTTTCGTCTTCGCCCGGAAAGCCAACTATCATATCTGTGGTGATGGCTGCACCCTCAAAATGCTTCTTCAAGAGCGTTACGGACTTGAAAAAACGCGCTGTATCATACTTTCTCTTCATTCGTGAAAGTGTTGCGTCACAGCCACTTTGCATAGAAAGGTGAAAATGCGGACAGAGGTTTGTAAAGTTTTTTAACTTCACACAAAATTCTTCTGTGACGGTCCGCGGTTCGAGAGAACCGAGTCGGAAACGGATTTGGGGGAATTTTTCGCATAGGGTGGCTATCAGTCCGGAAAGGTCCGTTTTCGGGGTGAGGTCGCGACCGTATGAGGAAATTTCTATTCCGGTGA
>JAFYPW010000019.1 GCA_017559985.1 Oscillospiraceae bacterium
ATTGTTTTCCTTTGACATTTTTAATTTCACCTCATAAAAGAATGTGTATCATCACAAGTGCGTGATGTGGTTTTAGTATGCGCCGGAAAGAGGGGAATATACAACCTGATATAAAATTCTTATAACGGAAAAGCAAGGCTTGAAAAAAAGACGGAATTATTATATAATGAATGAGTATAAAATATAAAACCAAGGAATGGTGAAATAAAATGTCCGGACATTCAAAATGGAAAAATATTCTTCATAAAAAAGAAAAAACAGATGCACAGCGCGCAAAAATTTTTACGAAAATCGGTCGCGAGATGGCTGTTGCCGTAAAAGAAGGTGGGCCTGATCCTGCGGCTAATTCAAAGCTTGCTGCGTGCATTGCCAAAGCAAAGGCGAACAACGTGCCAAACGATAATATAAAGCGTATCATCGAACGTGCATCCGGTGCGGACGGCGCAAACTATGAAACGATTGTTTATGAGGGCTACGGTCCGTGTGGCGTTGCGGTTATTGTAGAAACGATGACAGATAACCGCAATCGCACAGCTTCTGAAATGCGTCATTATTTCGACAAATACGGCGGAAACCTCGGCGCAACAGGATGTGTCGGCTGGCAATTTGATAACAAGGGTATAGTTGTTGTCGAGCGTGGTGAAGCTGATGAGGAAGAGCTCATGATGGCATGTATTGAAGCAGGTGCTGACGATGTTGATGTTTCCGAAGAAATAGCAGAGGTTCTTTGTGACCCGAACTCCGTTGCGGAGGTAAGTGAGGCCATAACTGCTGCGGGGTATACGGTTCTTTCCGCGGAGGCTGAGCTCGTCCCGCAGAACTATACGAAGCTCGAAAGCGAAGAAGACATCAAAAATATGCAGAAGCTTCTCGATATGCTTGACGATAATGATGATGTGCAGAACGTATATCATAACTGGGAAGAGGAGTAAGTCCAGCCTGAAAGGGGAAGAGATATGTCAAAAATTATTTTAAGTGCTGACCGGACCTGTGACATCGGTGCGGAGTTGCAGGAAAAATATTCCGTTAACCTGATTTCATATTCGATAACTCTTGAAGATAAAAAATATTTGGACAGCGTTGATATTTTTCCCGACGCACTGTATCAGGCATATAAGGAAAGAGGAAGCCTTCCTCAGACCTCGGCAATAAATCCGTCGGAATATATTGACTACTTTAAACCCTGGGTAGATGAGGGATATGAAGTAATCCATATAACGCTCTCTTCTGCTGTTACAAGCAGCTATCAATCCTGCCTTCTTGCGGCGGCAGAGTTTCCGGGAGTATATGTTATAGACTCACGGAATATTTCAAGTGCGATTGCTCTTCTCGTTATGGAGACCGGTGACAGAATTGCGGCAGGTCTTCCTGCAAAGCAGATAGTTGAAGAGGTGTCCGCGCTTCGCGAAAAGAGCCATTGTAGTTTTGTTCTCGAAACGCTTGATTTTATGAAAGCAGGCGGCAGATGCTCGGGTGTTGCGGCGCTCGCGGCGGGCGTGCTCGGCCTTAAAGTTTCGATTGAGGTCGACAACAATACGGGTGAGCTCAAAGCAGCCAAGAAATACCGCGGCAATATGGATAAGGTTCTTTCACAGTATGTCGCAGAGCAGTTTGAAAAATACCCGAACATCGACGGAAAGCGTATGTATATCACACATTCGGGAGTTTCTGAAGAACGACTTGCGGCGGTCAGAAAACAGGTTGAAGAGACCGGTCTTTTCAAAGAAATTTACGTAAGCCGTGCAAGTTGCACGATTTCCACACACTGCGGACCCGGAACTCTCGGTGTTTTGTTTATGGAAAAATAATTTTAAAAGCGATGAGTGAAGTTGCCTTTCACTCATCGCTTTTTTACATATCCCGGTTTTCAATTGCATCAATGCCAAATCTTGCGGCAAGTTCTAATTTTTCTTTTTCCTCAGCATCGTTACACGATTCGATCTTCTCTTTCATTTTACGGAGAAAAACACCGCGAAGGGAATCTTCTCCCAGACCCTGCCATATGTCGCGCGGAGATGTGGTTTTATCGAAAATTTCAAGCTCTTCGTAGCTCGGTGAAAGCTTTGCTTTGAGTGCGCAAATATCAGGTTTTTCACACTCGCCGACGAGTGTGAGTCGAAGATGCTCCCGTCCGCGTGGGAAGGGAAGTGCGGAAACGACATCCGGAAATTCTTCTATATTAACGGTGAGCTTTTTATAGGAAACATCCGAGATTTTTCTTCGGCTCAATTCAATTTTTTCTTTTGTGATTTCTCCGATGTAAAAGCCTGCGTCATAGCATTCTCCGAAATCGCGTGGTTCAAGACAGCCGCAATAAGCGTAGCTCGTTTTACCGGATTTTAAGATTTCCGTAGGCATATGAACATGTGCGAGTGCTATGTAGTCCGCACCGCTTGCTGCGATTTCGGAGGCGGTGACGGGGCTGTATCCCTCGGTGTGGAGGTTTGAGTGAAGGATGACGATGTTTATGAGATTTTCGTCTCCGACTCTGAATCCGTCAAGGATTCTTTCGTCATAAACTTCACTTGTATAGGCGGCACCGTATATGCAAACAGAAAGCTC
>JAFYPW010000020.1 GCA_017559985.1 Oscillospiraceae bacterium
AGCAAGCATCAAAAGATGCTTGCTTTTTCGTGGCGGAGAAGGGGAGATTCCAACTCCCGCGCCGCTTTCGCGACCTACGCCCTTAGCAGGGGCGCCTCTTCGACCAGCTTGAGTACTTCTCCGTGTCGAAAATTAAATTTAGTCGGTATTCGGTTTTGCAAGCCGAATACCGACTTACTTGCTATATTATAATGTACTTTTGTTTTTTCGTCAAGGTCTTTTCAAAAAAACTTTATATGAGCTTTACCGTGTAATATACCCCGACAAGAACGATATATGCCACGATGCCGAGGACGAAGTAAAGCACAAAATCCGGGATTAGGAATGCCGCACAGACAACCATAAGAGAAAGGACATATGTGAGGTATACAACGGCATATCTCGAACCCTTCTTAAACGGTGTAAACTCGCGGCCGAAGAGCTTTACCGTGCCGCCGCCGATCTGTGCCCAGATGGTGAATGCCGCCATGAGAACAACCGCAACAACAACAGCGCCGATAACAAGAGCATCGCGGGAATTTACGAGCGTTGAGCCAAGAAGCCATATTCCGACTCCGGAAATAGCGGAGCTTAAAGCAATCATAAAGAACTCACGGGGATATGAGTAGTAAATGATATAAAGAACAACAACAGCAGGGATGAAGATATAGAGAAGCATAAGCATGCTCTGTGAAAAAACAAGACCGAGCGCAAAGGAACAGAGAGCGACAAAAACCGCGCCGATTGCAACATTCTTTCCGCAGAGGAGCTTATATTCAACATCCTTATTCTTTTTCTTTTCAACTATCGCCATAACGATTCCGAGAACAACCGCCGCAGCTGCAACCCAGGCAACTCCAAGCGTTACGTTCTGTGCCGCGATAAAGGTTGTTGTGCTCTTCATCATACGGCTGACGTTCATAAGAAGTATTATCATCGCAAAGGCGATTGTGAAAACAAGCAAAAGCTTGTTTGTTATATAGTCTTTCTTTTTATTATCCTTCAAAGTTCTTCACTCCCAAACCAACATCATAAGATATATTTTACCAAATAATCTACGATTTGTCTAGTGTTACTTTATCAAGTTTAACCCAATATACTGTATTTTATTTGCGTTTCGGGCGGGCAATTATGGACGCCCAGTCATTTTTGTCGCAAATTTTAATGATTTCAAATGTTTTTTCCAGGTGAACGAGAACCTCGTTGAGTCGCTCACAGATTATTCCGGAGGCGATAAAGATACCGTTCTCCTTTACAAAGTCTGCCGCAAACGGCGAAATGCCGATGATGACATCAGAAACAATATTTGCCGCGACAATGTCATACTTCTCCGAGAACTTTTTACGAAGGGCTTCATCCTCTAAAATGTTTCCCGCAACGGCAGAAAACTTATCGCCCAAAACTCCGTTGAGCTCTGCGTTTCTCACGGCGATATCTACCGCATTTTTGTCAATATCCATCGCGACGGCGTGCTCGGCACCGAGCAGACACGCAGTTATCGAGAGAATTCCGCTGCCGCAGCCAAGGTCAAGCACGGTATCTCCATCCTTTGTGTATTCCTCAATCGCTTCAAGGCAAAGCTGGGTTGTCGCGTGGGAGCCTGTGCCGAAGCTCATACCCGGGTTTATCGTAAAGACGACTCTGCCGTCTTCGTTTTCGCATTCCTCCCACTCGGGACGGACAAGCACACGCTTTCCGATTTTGAGCGGGTGGAAAAACTGCTTCCAGTTCTCAGACCAGTCTTCTTCATTCATCGTGAGGTATGAAAGCTTGAGACTGCCCATTTTCGCATCTCCGCGCAGCTTTGAAAGCTCCTGCTCTGCGGCAAGAAGCATCTCGCGTCCTGCCTCGTTTGCGCTTACATATATTTTAACACGGACGGGTGCTCCCGTCTTTTCGCGGATGAGGTCCTCGTCGACATAGTCGCGGTACGGAAACTCCGACTGCATAAACTCTGAAAAGTCTGCCGAATCCTCAATCTCAAAACCGCGTATGCCGCAGTCTTCAAGCGCGACGGTCAAGTCCTCAACTCCCTCGTGAGTTGTGTCAATAGCTACCTGAATCCATTCCATATAACATTTCGCCTCCATAAGCTTATTTTACCAAAACACGGCATATTTTGCAAGGTTTGCATATATCTTTAAGAGAGGTGATTTCAATATGGTTATAAGGCTTCACAAACGAACTCTCATCATAGCTCTTTTCTGCGCCGCGGTCTTCTTCTCACTTCCGTATTTCCCAAAGGGTCCCGCAAGTGAGGTATCGGGCAACATCTCCGCGACGGACTGGGGGCTTTCTTTCCGCGCGCCGGGAAAGACACCTGTTGCAAACGCAACAAAGGAGCAGCTTTCGCGCTATGACGCGCATTTTGTCGGTGACGAGAACGAGAAGGTCATATATCTCACATTCGACGCGGGCTTTGAAAACGGAAATATGCCGAAAATTCTCGACGCGCTCAAAGCGCACAACGCGCCCGCGGCATTCTTTTTAGTCGGAAACTTTATTGACCGCGAGCCCGAGCTTTTAAAGCGAATGGTTTCCGAGGGACACATCATCGGAAACCACACGCTCTCACACCCCGATATGTCAAAGATATCAGATTTTGAAAAATTCTCCGCCGAGCTTTCGGGGTTAAACGACAAATACCGCGCGGTCATCGGCGAGGATATGAAAAAGTTCTACCGCCCGCCGCAGGGCAAGTTTTCAGAAGCAAACCTCGGCAACGCGCAAAAGCTCGGCTACAAGACCGTTTTTTGGAGTCTTGCGTATGTCGACTGGTATGAAAACCGCCAGCCCTCGCACGAGGAGGCTTTAAAAACACTTACAACGCGCATACACCCCGGCGCGGTCGTACTCCTTCACAGCACGTCAAAGACAAACGGCGAAATTTTAGACACACTCCTCACAAAATGGGAGGAGATGGGCTATACCTTCAAGAGCATAGAAGAATTATAAAAAGAGAAGAGACGGACAATTTTCGTCCGTCTTGTGGCGTTATCTGCTATTTCTCAAATCCATATTCCGCCGCCAGTTTTATAAGCGCCTCCGCCCATCCGGGAGATTTTTCAGCGAGAAGCTCAATCGCGCTTTTATCATTTAAGCTCCTTGCGTACGGGTCATTGAATCCCTCTAAGAAATCGTCCTTTTTCTGGTTTTGGGGTTTGCTTGTGCTTCCGAGAAAAGACTTTCTTTGTTGTTTTACATCTTCGCGTTCAATTTTGTTTCCTGTTCCGAAGTCGTTATAGTATCTCTGGTCTTTGTTTTTGAATAACGGATTTTCTGCCATCCAATTATTGTTGTTTGAACTATTCATAACAGTCCT
>JAFYPW010000021.1 GCA_017559985.1 Oscillospiraceae bacterium
ACTACTAATCATCTATATAATTTTTTCTCCCATATTTGGAGAAAAATCATTTTTGTTTGTGATAGTTACGGGAATACCCCTTTATTTTATTATTAAAAAGATTCTTAAAATAAAAGAAGCAAAGAGAATAATGAAAAAAATCGAGAGAGAAAAAGAAGCAACCGCAAAAGAGAAAAATAACTATTTGGGCAAATCTGACAAATAATTATTGATAAGTTCTTTTGTTATATCCTTGCCGTATGTTTTAACAAAAGCTATGATGTCTGACTCTGCTCCGTTAATGCCTCTTTCTTTCAGAAGATTAATTTCCTCCTGATATGGCGCCCTATCTTCTAAAAAGGCAGACAAAGCAATGTTTTTGACCACTTCGTCAACAGGGAACTTTTGAGAAAACAAAGATGCAGTCCCGGTGAGGTTTGCAATTTTAAAAGCTTCTTCGGGGGTTGCTCCGCGTTCGAGAGAGTCATAGGTCACCTCGCCAGCTTTTCCGAGAGCGTTTACGGGGAGAGACCAGGGACCAAGAGCGTTTGTTGCCGCATTTCTTGTACCGGAAATTATAAGATCTGTGCCAAAAGACGCAAGCTCTCCTAGCGCTCCGCCGCCCGCGGCGTCATAAGCCCGACTCCCGACACCCTCCTGCGTGGAGTTTGCCACGCGCACTCCGCCAAACCAGTCTGAATTTATGTCGGTGGGCTCATATTTGCCTGTAACGGAGTTTTTTATCATATGCCCTGTATTTGCAAAATATGCAATTGGGGCAGCAAGTCCCGATGCAACACTTACGGCACCGCCGATAAAAGGATGCTCGTACGCAAATTCCTGTGACACTTCGTTTGAAATTTTTGAGTTTCTTGCGTTTAAATCTCTCTCTATTGTGTCGTAATAATCGTCGATTTTGTCATATTCTCCGCGCCCCGCGTGGTACAGGATAGTGTTTCTCTCGTCGTCTGTCAGAAGCTGGAGCTTGGAGGCCTGAGTATCATTTCCTTGGGAAGCAATGCTGTATTTTCCTGCATTGGCGTTATCGCGCGCAATATCAACTATCTTTCTTGTCAGAAGATTCCCGGGTAAGCTTTCGTCCTGCTTTGCGCGGGCTACGGTCTCTGCAAAATCGGGAGATGAAGCGACGCTTTCAAGCTCTTCCCGCGCCTCGGCGCGGTTATATTCATAGACTCCGTTCCTTGCCTCTGCGGCAAGTTTCTTATATTGCTGATACGCTTTTTCCCCGGCTATCATCGCGGCAAGAGCGGGGTTGTCGTCCCCGCGAAGTCTTGCTCTTTCGGCTTCCTCGTCGTGTGCCGCCTGAGCCATCTCCTTTGCATATTGTTCTAAATCCTCTGCAAAGGAAAGCTCTTTGACCAGCTCTTTGTTTTTTTCCTCGCGCGTTTTAATTTCCTCGTTGTTGTCGATATATTCAAACGCGCTTTTGTGTGGAAGCTCCTCGCCTCGTGCGAGGCCGCGGCTGACCTCGCGCTCGAAAACTGCCTGTCTGCCGTTTTCGGCAATGTCTTTTTTGAGAGCGGTTATTGCGGCTGCGCGCGACTTCGGGTCAAACAGCGGAAGATTCTGCTTTTGCGGCGGGGGATTGGTTGTGCGCCAAAGTGCCTGTTTTGCTTCCTGCTCTTCCTTTTCGGGCTCGTTGAAGCCTTGAAGGAACGGGTCTTCCTCCGTCGGGCGTGTGACGCGGGAAATTTTCTGGGTGGGGGCTTGCTTCTTTTCCTGCTTCGGTGCGGGGTTTGTCACAAACGGAGACTCTTCCTCCGCAAAGTTAAAGCCTTGAAGAAAAGGGTCTTCGCTCTTCTTCGTTGTGACGGCAGGCGCGGTCCCTGCGGGGGCTTGCTTCTTTTCCTGCTTCGGTGCGGGGTTTGTCACAAACGGAGATTCTTCCTCCGTAAAGTTAAAGCCTTGAAGGAACGCGTCGTCTTCTTTTTTCATTATGTCAGACGTCTTTTCTTTTTTGTTGAAGTTAAATATGTCGTTTATGTCTTTTTTCCAGTTAAACAATTTTTAATATTCCTTTCTTTAAGTATAGTTTTCTTGTTTTTTTAATTTGTTTGTTTTTGTCATCACCTCGCTTTTTGAAATGGCCATTTCAAATTTCGGGTATATTATAACACAAAAAGTATTTTTGGTTTTGCCAAGATTTTGACAACTTTTTTTAGGGCTCAAAACAAAAAAAGTGTTGACATATTGCCTTCTTTTGTCATATAATATTCGTTGACACTGTATCGAATGGTGCAGGGGCTTTTTGCCCGTGCTTCAAATTTGTTATCGGAGGTGTAAAAGAATGGTACGTACTTATCAGCCCAAGAAGCTTCACCGCTCAAAGGTTCACGGCTTCCGCAAGAGAATGGCTACCCGCAACGGTCGCAAGGTTCTTTCCGCTCGCCGTGCAAAGGGCAGAAACAGGCTCACACACTAAGTCAAAAAGCAGGGGCGGAAGCAGGTTTTAGTTTTTAACCGCTCCGCAAAAAGGATTTAGCCCGGCACGCCTTGATTTTTATCGGCAGGGGCTTTTTCTTTTTATTGGAGAGAATTTATGAAAAACACGGTGTCCTTAAAGCTCAACAGAGATTTTCGGAATCTCTACCGACGGGGCAAAAGCTCCGTATCTCCGTATCTCGCGCTTTATGCGAGAAAAACCAAAAATGCCGGAAACCGTGTCGGTATCACGGTCAGCACAAAGGTGGGACACGCCGTTGTGCGAAATCGCGTGCGCCGTCGCATCCGCGAGGCGTATCGGCTAAACGAAGAGCTCTTCCTTTCGGGGCTTGATGTTGTCATTGTTGCGCGCGTCCGTGCAAGAGACGCTTCGTTTGCAGAAATAGAGAAGAGCCTGTGCTCACTTGCCCGGGGGCTCGGCATCCTACGGGAGGTACAGGAATGAAGAGTCTTCTCATCGCGCTTATAAAATTTTACCGCCGCGCCATATCGCCGAATATCGCGCCGCGCTGTCGGTTTATACCGACGTGCTCGCAGTATGCCATAGAGGCGATAGAAAAATACGGCGCAATGAAGGGTGGATATCTTGCCGTGCGCAGGATAGCACGTTGCCACCCGTTTTCAAAAAAGAGCGGGTATGACCCCGTTCCGTAAACATTGAATATGAAAATTGAGAGGTTTTACTTATGTATACAGCATTGATTGTTGAGCCGTTCGGCTGGATTTTGCGCCAGTGCTATAACCTCATCGGCTCTTACGGCGTTGCAATTATCATCTTCACGATAATCGCAAAGCTTATAATGCTCCCTTTCCAGGCAAAGAGCAAAAAAAGCATGCTTCAAATGAACAGGCTCCAGCCGAAGCTCAAAGAGATTGAGAAAAAGTATAAGGACGACAAGGAGAGATATTCTCTCGAAGTGCAGAAGCTCTACAAAAAAGAAGGCGTTTCCATGTTCGGCGGCTGCCTTCCGCTTCTCATCACCTTCCCGATTATGATCGGTCTTTACTCCGTCGTCCGTCAGCCGCTCACGCACATCTTCGGCCTTGATGCGGCGCAGATTTCCGCCGTTGCGGACATTTTGCGCGGGGCGGGTGCAAACATTGTTGAGGCGAGCGCAAAGAGCAAATATATGCTCGAAATCGGCGTTGCGTCAAACCTCCGCGAGTTCGGACACGCACTTGCGGGAACGGATTTTGCCGCGCTTACGGATATTGACTTTACATTCCTCGGAATTGACCTTGCCGCTATCCCGAACTTCAAGTATATCACTCCGCTCTGGCTTATCCCCGTGCTTTCGGGTGTTACTGCATGGGCATCGGGTGTTCTTATGAGAAGAGGTCAGGGAAAGGCTATGACCGAGCAGGCGGCACAGACTAACAAGATGATGAACCTTATGATGCCGCTTATGTCCGTATGGATTGCGTTTGTTGTTCCGGCAGGACTTGGACTTTACTGGATAATCTCAAACGTCCTTACCGCCGCACAGGAGCCGCTTCTTACGGCTTATTACAACAAAAAAGCAGAAAAGAAACAGGAGGAAAAGAAATAATATGGCAAACAGTATCGAAGTATCTGCCAAGAGCATAGACGAAGCAATAGAAAAAGGACTTTCGCTTCTCTCCTGCGAGAGAGAGGACGTTACCGTTGAGGTCATTGAAAACGCAAAGTCCGGATTTCTTGGTATAGGCGCAACTCCCGCAAAAATTCTTATGACCGTGCTTACAGAGGGAATCGAAATTCCCGAGGCACTCCTCGTAAAGGAGGAAGCTCCCGCGACGAAGAAAAAGGAAGAAAAGAAGGTTGTGAAGGGTGAGGAGCTTTCCGCAACGGAGTTTTTGACAAACGTGCTCGATTTTATCGGCTGCGACGCGAAAATCGAGGAAGCAGGCGAGGAAAACGGCATCGTAAAGCTTGAAATCGTAGGTGAAAACCTCGGCGGAATTATCGGCCGTCGCGGCGAGACGCTTGACGCGCTCCAGCACCTCACAAATCTTGCAATCAACCGTCGCTCAAACGAGAAAAAGCGCATCTCCCTTGACGCTGAAAACTACCGCGCAAAGAGAAGCGAGGCGCTTGAAAAGTTTGCGCTCCGTTCGGCAAACCAGGCTATCAAGTATAAGAGAAACCGCGCTCTTGAACCGATGAACGCATATGAGCGCCACATTATCCACGTTGCACTTCAGGGAATGGAGAACATCTCCACCTCCTCTGTCGGCGTTGAGCCCAACCGCCGCGTAGTTATAAACTACACGGGTGCGGATGCACGCCCGCCGAGAAGAAGAAACGACAGATAAAGAGGATTTTAAAATGAAGCGAAATCTTAAAGGAAATTTGCTGCTTGTTCTTGCGGCTCTCCTTTGGGGCGTTTCGTTTGTTATGCAGGATAAGGCGGGAGAAGTTCTCTCGCCTTTTGCAATAAACGGAATCCGCTCCTACATAGGCACGCTCGTGCTCATGCCCTTTATATATATGCGTGGAAAAACACAGGGAAAGCCGTTTTTTGAGAAAGAAAAGGTGCGCCGCCGCGACCTTCTGCTCGCGGGACTCTCCTGCGGACTTTTCCTCACCGTCGCGACGAACTTCCAGCAGTTCGGAATGAACGCATACCCGCCCGGTGCCGCGGTTTCGGGGCGTTCCGGCTTTATAACAACGCTGTATATTGTTCTCGTGCCCATGCTTTCACTTTTTTCGGGAAAGCGGCCCACGGCTAACGTGTGGCTTGCGGTGCTGCTTTCGGTTGTCGGTATGTTCCTTCTCTGCTTCGGCGGAGGTTTTTCGGGGATATATATGGGAGATATAATCGTCTTTGCGTGTGCTTTTGCATTCGCGTTTCAGATTATGTCCATTGACCGCTTCGCTGACAGGGTTGACGGCGTGAAGCTCTCTGCGGTGCAGTTTCTCGTTGCGGGAACGCTCTCGCTTATCCTGATGTTCATCTTTGAGAGCCCGACGCTGTCTGACTTTCTTGCCGCCGCACCGTATGTCCTCTATCTCGGTGTTTTCTCCTGCGGCATTGCATACACATTTCAGATTGTCGGCCAGCAGTATTCGGAAAACCCGACGGTCGCCTCAATCATTATGAGCCTTGAATCCGTGTTTGCCGCGCTTGCGGGAGCGGTGCTCGTGGGTGAGCGGCTTTCGCTGCGGGAGATTTTCGGATGTGCAATAATGTTCGTTGCAATAATCGCCGTAGAGCTCCCTGCAAGAGAAAAGGTTAAAAGATAAATAAAAAACGCTCTGTTTTTTAATACAGAGCGTTTTTTGTAGTTTTAACGGTTTGTTATTACTTTTCCTCGCCGTAGATGCACTTGATTGCGTGGATGACATCAAGGCCGAAGTCGCCGTCAACAGCGGGCTTCTTGTCGGGGGATTTGAGAGCTTTTACAACGTCCATAAGCTGCAGAACAAAGTTGTCATGAACAATCTCAAAGGTCTGTGTCTTGAAAACGCCGTCCTCTCCGCAATAGTAAACCTCGCCGTTTGCGATGCGGATTTCGCCCTTTGTGAGGTAGAGGATGTCTTCATATCTGTATGCCTTTGTGTGAGCGATGAGGTTGAGCGTGCCGGAAACGCCGTTTGCCATTTTGACAAAGCCCTGTGCGCTGTCCTCGCAGTCAAACCCTTCGCGGATATGAGCCGAACCTGTTGCGAAGGCGATTTTCTCGTCGCCGCAGAAATATTTTATCTTGTCGAGCGCGTGAGCGCCGAGGTTAAACATAATTCCGCCGCCGGACATACTCTTTGTGAGGAACCACTTCGGGCGGTTTTCCGTGAAATATTCGCAGTTGCGTGTTTCATCAAAGCCCACAAGCTCGCCGAGCTCGCCCGAGTCGATAAGCTCTTTTGCAAACATATTCGTCGGGAAGTATCTCTGCGGATGGCCGACCCAGAGCATAACGCCGGCTTTATTGCAGGCGTCAATCATCTCCCGGCAGTCGTCCGAGCTTATGCCCATCGGCTTTTCGAGGAAAATGTCAAGCCCTGCTTCCGCGCAGAAGCAGGTAGCCTCGCGGTGAAGCGCGTGGGGAAGCGAGATGATAACAAGGTCAAGCTCCTCGTTTTTTACCATTTCCTTATAGTCGGAATAGCCTGTCGCACCTGTTTTGTCGCACATTCTTTTAAGGTTTGCCTCGGAGATGTCGCACGCGGCAGTAACCGTGAGCTCGTCAACGTGTGCTATTGCACTAACGTGGCTGTTTACGATGTTTCCACAGCCGATAAGACCTACTTTGAACATAGTTTAACCCTTCTCTCTTTTCTGTCTCTGAAATTTAACCTTATTATAGCTAAACGCAAAACAATAAGCAAGTCAAAGACGCGAAAAGGTCACTTTTTACAATTATTTTTCTTCGCGGTAAATACGCTTTATCGCGCGGATGATGTCTGCACCGTATTCTGCGGAAACTGTCGGCTTTTTATCTGATTTAAGAGCACGGACAATGTCTTCAAGCTGTAAGATAAAAGAGGAGACGGGTTCGCGCGTCGCGGTCTCGAAAACGCCGTCGCGGCCGCAATATGAAATCTCGCCGTGGTTGCTGTCGATTCTTATCTCGCCTTCGGTAAGGTAGAGCACGGTATCATACTTTATTGCGGGCGTGTGTGCAACGAGATTGAGCGAGCAGGAAACGCCGTTTGCAGTTTTTGCAAAGCCGCAGACGGAGTCTTCGCAGTCGAAACCGTCGCGCAGGTGAACCGAGCCTGTGGCAAAAACAATTTCCGAGCCGTCGGTGAAAAATTTGAGCTTGTCAAGCGTGTGTGCGCCGAGGTTGAACATAATTCCACCGCCGGACATCTTCTTTGTGAGAAACCAACGCGGGCGGCTTTCGGAGAAATAGTTGCAGTTGCGCGTTTCGTCAAGGCTTACGAGTGTTCCGAGTTTGCCGGAGTCGATAAGCTCTTTTGCGATGATATTATGTGTTGCATATCTCTGCGGGTGTGCAATCCAGAGCATAACGCCTGCCTTTTTGCACACAGAAATCATCTTTTTGCAATCCTTTGAGTCAATTCCCATCGGCTTTTCGAGGACGACATCAACTCCCGCCTTCGCACAGAAGCAGGTCGCTTCGCCGTGAAGCGCGTGGGGAAGCGAGATGATAACGAAATCAAGCTCTTCGTTTTTTACCATTTCTTTATAGTCTGTATAGCCTGTCGCACCTGTCTTTTCGCAGATTTCAGCAAGGTTTTTCTCAGAAATATCTGCCGCTGCCGTGATTTTCACGTCTTCTACAAACGAGGCGGCGTCAACGTGGCTGTGGCTTATGCCGCCGCAACCTATAAGACCAACTTTAAACATAAGAATTCCCCTTTTATTTTCATATTTTTAAGATTATTATATTTCAAATGCGACAAATATTCAATATGCAAAAGCAATATCTTTTTTACAATCTTGCAAACCGCGCTTGTTTATGATAAACTAAATGAGTTGATATTTTTGTTTTCGGAGGGGAAGAAAAATGTGGAAGCGCGGGTTTGACAACGACGCATATATAGAGCGCCAGTCACGGCAGATCAAGCAGCGTATATGTGAATTTGGCGGCAAGCTCTATCTCGAATTCGGCGGCAAGCTCTTTGACGATTTCCACGCTTCCCGCGTGCTCCCGGGCTTTGAGCCGGACAGTAAGCTCCAGATGCTCAAAAGCTTTGGCAGCGACGTTGAGATTGTTATAGTCATAAGCGCGTCGGACATCGAAAAGAACAAGGTGCGCGGCGATCTCGGCATTACATATGACAACGACGTTCTCCGGCTTATCGACGCGTTCCGCGCAAGCGATTTATATGTAGGAAGCGTTGTAATCTCCCGATATAACGAACAGCCCTCTGCCGCGGCATTCAAGAAAAAGCTTGAACAGCTCGGTATGCGCGTATATCTTCACTATGCGATTGAGGGATACCCTTTAAACCTTACCCACGTTGTAAGCGAGGAGGGCTTTGGAAAGAACGAATATATCGAGACCACGCGGCCGCTCGTTGTCGTCACGGCGCCGGGCCCCGGCAGCGGAAAGATGTCGACCTGCCTTTCTCAGCTGTATCACGAGTATATGCGCGGAATCTCGGCAGGCTATGCAAAGTTTGAAACCTTCCCGATCTGGAACATTCCGCTCAAACATCCCGTAAACCTTGCATATGAGGCGGCAACGGCAGACCTTGACGATGTCAATATGATAGACCCGTATCACCTCGAAGCATACGGCGAGACGACGGTAAACTATAACCGCGATGTTGAGGTTTTTCCCGTGCTCCGCGCAATGTTTGAGAAGATTCTCGGCAAGAGCCCGTATAACTCACCGACGGATATGGGTGTTAATATGGCAGGAAAATGTATCGTCGATGATGAGGCAGTCTGTGCCGCATCGCGCGAGGAGATAATCCGTCGCTATTTCTCCGTTATGTGTGAGCGGAAGCTCGGCGGAGGCACGGAAAACTCGGTAAACAAGATAGAGCTTTTGATGAAGCAGGCGGGGATAACGCCTGATGACCGTGCGGTTGTCCGCGCGGCGCTTGAAAAGAGCGAAAGCTGCGGCGGTGAGCCCGCAATAGCGATAGAGCTCCCCGACGGCAGGATAATCACGGGGCGCAACAAAAAGCTCTTGGGCGCGAGCGCGTCTGCACTGCTCAACGCCGTCAAGGCGCTCGGCGGGCTTGACGACTCTATCCATCTCATCCCGCCTGAGGTTATCGAGCCGATACAGAAGCTCAAAACCGAGATTTTAGGAAACCACAACCCGCGCCTGCACTCTGACGAGGTGCTCATTGCGCTGACGGTTGCCGCCGCGGAAAACAGCGACGCCGCCCTTGCGACAAGCCAGCTTGAAAAGCTTCGCCGCTGTGAGGCACATTCGACCGTCATCCTCTCGCAGGTTGACCTTGACGTTTACAGAAAGCTTGGCATAAACTTGACGTGTGAGCCGCGCCGTCAGACGAAGAAGCTTTATTACAGATAATAAAAATCCGCCTTTCGGCGGATTTTTCTTTACTTTTTAAACAGCAGGTGGTATAATTATCCTTACGAGGTGAATAAAACCTCAGAATTTAAAACTTTTTGGGAGGTCATATAAAATGACAAAGAAAATTCTTGCATTTGCTCTTGCAGCACTTATGGCTTTTGCTCTTGTCGGCTGTGACAACGCAGCAGAGGGCGAAGTTCTCACAATGGGCACAAACGCAGCTTTCCCGCCGTATGAATTCGTCGGTGAAAACAACGAAGTTGCAGGTATCGACGCTGAAATCGCAGCAGCAGTTGCAGAAAAGATGGGCATGAAGCTCGAAATCAAGGATATGGCTTTTGATTCACTCATCACAGCTGTTTCCACAGGCGCAGTTGACGTTGTTCTCGCAGGTATGACAGTTACGGAAGAGAGAAAAGAAAGCGTTAACTTCTCCGATTCTTACGCAACAGGTATCCAGGTAGTTATCGTTACAGAAGACAGCGCAATCGCATCTCTTGACGACCTTGCAGGCAAGAAGATCGGCGTTCAGACAGGCACAACAGGCGACATCTACTGCTCAGGTGACTACGGCGAAGACGCAGTTGCACGTTATGACAACGGAGCTCTCGCAGTTGCAGCGCTCCAGAACGGTCAGGTAGACTGCGTTGTTATCGACAACGAGCCGGCAAAGGCATTTGTTGAAGCAAACGAAGGCCTCAAGCTTCTTGACACAGAGTATGCAGTTGAGGACTATGCAGCAGCTATCGCAAAGGAAAACACAGATCTTCTCGATAAGTTCAATGCAGCACTTGCAGAGCTCAAAGAAGAAGGAAAGATTGACGAAATCATCGCAAAGTACATAAAGGCATAATAAATCCTTTTTAGAAAAGCAAAAACAAAGGGGCGGAAACTCCGTCCCTTTCTTTTTGAAGAAAGGGGACTTTTGATTTGAACATACTCACATTTGCAAAATGGATAGAAGAAGCGCCAAACTGGATTCTCGCACTCCCCGAGGGTCTTCAAAGGCTCTGCTTCCAGTTCTTTCAGGTTTTTGTTTATGAAAACCGCTGGAAGTTCTTTACCGACGGTCTCGGAACAACATTTATAGTCACAATCGGCGCGCTTATAATCGGTGTCATAATCGGTATGCTCGTAGCTATTATCCGTTCAACGCACGACAGCGCACGCCGCCGCCCGAACATTATTCTTCGCATACTCAACGGCATCTGTAAGATATATGTAACCGTGCTCCGCGGCACGCCGCTTATGGTTCAGCTTCTTATAATGGGCTTTGTCGTTATGGTGCCGAAGGGGAATTTTGAGACCGTGCTCTGTGCAATTATAACACTCGGCATAAACTCAGGCGCATACGTCGCTGAGATTGCGCGCTCGGGAATTATGTCCATCTCCGCGGGGCAGATGGAGGCGGGAAGAAGCCTCGGTCTTAACTACTCGCAGACAATGGCATATATCATTATGCCGCAGGCATTCAAAAACATTCTCCCCGCACTCGGAAACGAGCTTATTGCGCTTTTAAAAGAAACCTCGCTCGTTACCGTTATTGCATTGCAGGACGTTACAAAGGCGGCGCAGGTAATCGTAAGTAAGTCATACACGGCGACAATCCCGTATATAAGCCTTGCGATAATTTACCTCGTGCTTGTTATAATACTCACAAAGCTTCTCGGAATTCTTGAAAGGAGGCTTCGCGAAAGTGATAAACGTTAAGGGACTTAAAAAGGCGTTTGGCGAAAACGTCGTGCTCTGCGGCATTGACGAGCATATCAAAAAAGGCGAAAAGGTCGTTATAATCGGTGCTTCCGGCTCGGGAAAGTCAACTTTTCTGCGTTGCCTCAACCTTCTTGAACAGCCGACGGCAGGAAACATCTTTTTTGAGGATGTTGATATAACCGACCCGAAGAACGACATAAACAGGCTCCGTCGCAAGATGGGTATGGTTTTCCAGCAGTTTAACCTCTTCCCGCATATGACGGTAAAGGAAAACTTAAAACTTGCTCCCGTAAAGCTTAAAATTATGACGGAGGAAGAGGCGGAGGAGAAGGCACTCGCGCTTCTCGCGCGCGTAGGACTTCCGGAAAAGGCAGACGCATATCCCACACAGCTCTCCGGCGGTCAGCAGCAGAGAATAGCAATAGCGCGCGCTCTTGCGATGAACCCCGACGTTATGCTCTTTGACGAGCCGACATCGGCGCTTGACCCGGAGATGGTCGGTGAGGTTCTTGCGATTATGCGTGAGCTTGCAGACGAGGGAATGACGATGGTCGTCGTCACCCACGAGATGGGCTTTGCCCGCGAGGTTGCAACGCGCGTCCTCTTTATGGATGAGGGCGTCATAGCTGAGCAGGGAACGCCGGAGGAGATTTTCGACAATCCTCAGAGCCCCAGACTCAAAGCTTTCCTCGGCAAGGTTTTATAAGAAAAGGCTAGAAAAACACCCTGTTTTGAAAACAGGGTGTTTATTTTTATCTCTATTTAACGGTTTGTAATCACTTTTCAATCTTTTCTCTGCCGCCCATATACTTGCGGAGAGCTTCGGGGATAGTGATGCTGCCGTCCTCGTTCTGGTAGTTTTCAAGGATTGCGGCGACTGTTCTTCCGATAGCGACGCCCGAGCCGTTGAGCGTGTGAACGAACTGCGGCTTTGCTCCGTTCTCTTTTCTGAAACGGATGGAGGCGCGTCTTGCCTGATAATCCTCAAAGTTTGAGCAGGACGAGATTTCAAGGTATCTGTCGTATGACGGCATCCATACCTCGATGTCATATGTCATAGCGGAGGAAAATCCGAGGTCACCTGCCGAGAGGCAAACGACGCGGTAGGGAAGACCGAGGGAGGAGAGAACAAACTCTGCATCGTTTGTGAGTGATTCAAGCTCCTCGTATGAGTTTTCTGGGTTTGCAAACTTGACAAGCTCAACCTTGTTGAACTGGTGCTGGCGGATAAGTCCGCGCGTGTCGCGGCCCGCACTTCCCGCCTCTGCACGGAAACAGGCGGAATATGCGCAGTATTTAATCGTGAGGTCGTCTCCCGAGAGGATTTCGTCGCGGTGCATATTTGTAACCGGAACTTCTGCCGTCGGGATGAGGAAGAAGTCCTCGCGGCCGAGGTGGAAAGCGTCCTCTTCAAACTTCGGAAGCTGGCCTGTTCCCGTCATGGAAGCGCGGTTTACCATAAACGGCGGGAAAACCTCTGTATATCCGCGGCTTGTGTGTGTGTCAAGGTAGAAGTTTATGACAGCGCGTTCAAGTGCTGCACCTGCGCCCTTGTAGAAGTGGAATCTTGCACCCGTAACCTTTGCGGCTGTCTGCGGGTCTAAAATTCCGAGCTCCTCACCAAGGTCCCAGTGTGCCTTCGGCTCAAAGTCAAACTTTCTCGGCGTGCCGTTCTTTCTGATCTCAACATTGCTGTCAGAATCCGGACCGTCGGGGATTGAGTCGTTGGGCATATTTGGGATAACGAGGATTGCGGCATTGAGCTCTTCTTCGAGCTTTGCCTGCTCGGCATCAAGCTCCTTTATCTCGTCTGCAAGCTTTTTAAGCTCTGCAAAGAGAGCCGTTGTGTCCTCACCCGCCTTCTTCATTGCGGGAATTTTCTTTGTTTCCGCATTCTGTGTCGCCTTTATTGCTTCGCTTTTTGCAATAACCTCACGGCGGCGTGCGTCAAGCTCGAGCACACGGTCAACCTCTGCGGAATAGTCCTTGCAACGGCGCGCAAGAGCTGCCTTAACCTTTTCGGGATTGTCTCTGATTACTCTGATATCAAGCATTTTTGTTCACTTTCCTTTATTTAATAGAATTATAAAGCTTTAAATCTTCCGGTGAGAGATATTTTTCATATCCTGCCGTCTTGAAGGCAGAGAGTGCGGTTTTGAATGACTTTGTCCTGCCTCTGAGCTTGTGTCCGAGAAGCTCGGAAAGCTTCTGCGAAGCTGTGAGTTTGTTTGCGTTTTCCTCTTTTTCTGTTTTTAAGGCTTCAACTTCGATGGTAAGCGTATCAAGCTGTGTTTTAAGCCTTGAATTTTCCGTCATAACGGCGTCAAGCCTTGTTTTGCTGTCTGCGGCGATGATTTCTGCATCTGTCAGCTTCTGTCGTATCGCGTCAGCCTCGCGCGTTATTCGTGCCTGCGAAGCCGAGGCGATGAGGATGAGCGCGACGGCAAAAGCGAAAATCGCGATACAGTATATAACAAGAAATCGTTTTGAGCTCTTTTTGTTCTCGTCCATAGGTCCTGTCTCCTTACTTTTTCAGACGACCGAGGGCGGAGATAAGAAGCTGGAGGTCGTCGTTTCCGTAGTATTCAAGCTCTATTTTGCCTTTTTTCTTGCCGTGGAAGAGGCGGACACGCCGTCCGAGAGACTTTGTGAGGTCGCGTTCAAGAGCGGCGACATAGTCAACCTCGACGACGTCAGAAGAAGGCGGCGCAAGGGTTTCGCGGTTTGCGCGGCGGACAAGCTCCTCTGTCTGGCGCACGTTAAGCCCTTTTTCTGCCACGATGTTTGCAATTTCCGTCTGCTTTTCTTTTGGAAGCGCAAGGATAACCTTCGCGTGGCCCCGTTCAATCCTTCCTTCGCGCAAAAGCGCGAGAGCTTCTTCGGAAAGAGCAAGCAGACGCAAGGCGTTTGCAAGGGTGGAGCGTGATTTTCCAAGCCTTTCCGCGGCTTCTTCCTGTGTGAGTCCGTAGTCGGAAATGAGCGATTTTATACCCTCTGCCTCTTCGACGGGATTTAAGTTTTCGCGCTGTAAGTTCTCAACGAGCGCAAGCTCTGAAACCGTGCGGTCGTCCGCATCAACGATAACGGCGGGAACTTCCGTGAGTCCTGCGCGCTTTGCCGCGCGGAAACGCCGCTCGCCTGCGATAATCTCATATCTTCCGCCGGCTTTCGGGCGCAGGGCAAGGGGTTGAAGAATTCCGTGAACTCTTATTGATTCGGAAAGCTCTGTGAGGGAATCTTCAAAAAAGAGCTTTCTCGGCTGGTTTTCGTTCGGGTCAATATCAGCAATTTTAATGAGGTTCGGGCCGCTGTTGCCCGATAAAGCCTCGTCGTGAGAGTCAAGGTCACTTGCGAAAAGGACATCCAGGCCTTTTCCGAGTCCTTTTTTTGCCATGTTCTGCTCTCCTCCTTATGTGTTGTTGGAAATGAGCTCGTCTGCAAGGCGCATATAACAGTCTGCACCGCGCGAGTGTTTGTCATATTCCATAATCGGCTTTCCGTGGCTTGGTGCTTCCGCAAGGCGCACGTTGCGCGGAATGGTGACGGAAAACACCTTTTTCGGAAAGAAACGCTTTATTTCCTGTGCAATCTGAACGGAAAGGTTCGTGCGCGAGTCAAACATCGTGAGAAGAACTCCCTCGATGTCAAGCTTTGTGTTCAATGATTTTTTTATGGTCGACATAGTAGAGGTGAGTGCGGAGAGCCCTTCGAGGGCGTAAAAACCGCAGTCGACCGGCACAATGACGCTGTCTGCCGCACAGAGTGAGTTTATGGTAAGCATACCGAGCGATGGCGGACAGTCAATAATAATGAAGTCGTAGTTGTCCGAAACCTTTAAAAGTGCATCGCGCAGGATGAAATGTCGGTTGGGGATATCGGCAAGTTCAAGCTCCGCCGCGGCAAGGTTTGTACTTGCGGGGAGAACGTCGCCATACGGCGTCTTTCTTATAACTTCAAGCGGGCCTGCCGAGTTTATCATAAGGTCATAAGCGGTGGGAAACCCCGCCTTTTTGTTTATGCCAAAGCCGATTCCCGAATGGCCCTGCGGGTCCATATCAACAAGGAGAATGCGCTTTTTCAAAATACCGAGGGCTGCTGCAAGATTGACGCAGGTAGTTGTCTTTCCGACGCCGCCTTTCTGGTTTGCAACAGCGATTATCTTTGCCATAGCTCTGTCACCTCCGCGATTATTCTTATTATACCACCAACGTTCTGAAAGTGCAACAAAAAGAAGTGTTCCACGTGGAACACTTCTTTTTGTTTTGAGGTGGATATAATGAAATGTTCCACGTGGAACATTATTTGAAGAGCTTGATGCTGAGGTTTATGGAAACTTCGTCCTCGTCTTTGAAAAAGTCTGTCCGCCAGCCTGCGCGGCGCATAGTGTCGAGCGCGCGGTCAACCGTATTATAAAAGAGGCGGACGTCGCGTATTACATAGTGTTCCTTTGCTTTTTTTGATTCTTCTTCTGTTTTTTCCTGTGCCGAGAGAAGAGAATCTATATAAGCGTCGGTGTCGCGTACGTTTAAGTTGTTTTCCTGTATGTGCAAAAGGGCAGTCTCACGCTCCTCGTCTGTTTTAAGGCGAAGGAGTGCCCTTGCGTGTCGTTCGGAAAGCCCGAGCGCGGCAACCTTTCTTATGGTTGCACGGTCAAGAGTGAGAAGGCGAAGCTTGTTGGAAATTGCCGACTGCGTTTTTCCGAGCTTTTTTGCAACCTCCTCCTGCGTGAGGCTGTAAAGCTTTATCAGGCGCGAGATGCCCTCTGCCTCGTCAAAAAAGTTCAAATTCTCGCGTTGGAGATTTTCAAGCAGGGCAAGGGTTGCAGAAGCTTCGTCGTCCGCCGTGACTACAATGCAGGGGATTTCGGAAAGCCCTGCTATATGCGCAGCGCGAAGCCGTCGCTCACCGGCGATTAAGTGATATGCCTTTCCTTCGGCGCGGACGGTTATCGGTTGAAGCACACCGTTTTCGCGTATGCTTTCGGCAAGCTCCGTCAGGGTGTTGTGCGGAAAGCTTCTACGCGGCTGGTGGCGGTTTGGCTCGATTTTTTCAAGCGGCAGATATACAATTTTATCTTTCCTTGAAAGGATATCGCGTTTTTTTAACATAGCTTGTCCCCTCCAAGGATATTTTACCATATATTTCCAAAAGGTACAAGAAAAACCCTTCGACAAATTTTTCGAAGGGTTTTTCCGTTTAATCAAACATTATCTTATCGCGAAGCTTTTCCGCCTCTCCGCGGATTTTTCCGAGAGTGTCCTTTAAGGCGTTGTCGGAGATATAGTCGTGGTCTTCATAGAAAACAGAGTAGATGTGGTTTTTATCTTTTGACTCACCTATCATCGCGTCGTCGGAGACCTCGCCGTTTTTCTTCATCTGCTCCCATTGGTCACGCGTGAATTTGCCGATGGACATAAGGCGTATGTCGCGGCCGTTTTCCGTGTAGTAAAACTCCGTCTGGGGATATGTGTTTCCGGAGCTGCCCGCGTCACGCGTTACGGCTTTGAAATTCTGCTGCCACATCTCGGGAACATCAAAGCTTATACCGCCCTCGTTATACGAGGCAACTTTCTCTCCGCCGGGAGATGCGTTACCGACGGGGGAATCTGTTGCGTTTTCTGATGCTTTTTCACCGCACGACGTGAAGAGAACGGCAATGAGAAGAAGAGGAACAATCAATTTTTTCATAATATAAAAACTCCTTTCATAGCACATTATAACCGAAAAACAGCGAAAAATACAAAACAAACCGTATAATATAAACGAGAATATACAATGTGTTTTCAAAAATGGCTTTAAAAATAAAAATGGTATTTGAGAAAATTTTTCGGGCATAATGAAAACAAACGAAAAAAGGAGAGAAAAAAATGAAAAAACTATGTGCTTTGATTCTCGCGCTCGTTATAACTTTTTCTTTTGCCGCGTGCGGCGAAGGAGGAGGGAGCGGTCAGTCTGTGGCGGTGTTTTACTATACGTACAGCGACCCGTATATTTCAACGGTGCGCGCTTCTCTTTCAAAGAGTCTTGAAGACCTCGGCGTTGAATATCAGGAGTATGACTCAAATTCGAGCCAGACGACGCAGGCAGAGCAGGTGCAGACCGCGATAACAAAGGGCGCGACCTGCCTTGTTGTGAATATTGTTGAGACAGGCTCGGACGATGCGGCAGAAAAGCTTGTGCAGCAGGCAAAGAGCGCGGATATTCCGATTATCTTCTTCAACCGCGAAGTTTCCGACAAAATTGTTTCAAGCTATGACAAGTGCGCGTTTGTCGGCACGGATGCGGCAGAGGCCGGGCATATGCAGGGCGAGCTTATAGCAAAATTTCTGCTTGAAAACTACGGGAGCGTTGACATAAACGGCGACGGCAAGATTTCGTATGTCCTTTTTAAGGGTCAGGACGGAAACGCCGAGGCGGAATACCGAACAAAATATGCCGTTGAGGATGCAAACAGACTTCTCTCCGATGCGGGAAAGCCGCCGCTTTCGTTCTATAACCCAAACAACCGCGACAGATACCTCGTCGACAAGAACGGAAACTGGTCTGCCGCGGCGGCGAACGAGTATATGACGACAATTCTTACAGAATATACAGAAAAGGGCAAAAATATGGTTGAGTGTGTCATCTGCAACAACGACGGAATGGCGGAGGGTGCGATAACGGCGCTCAATACAGCGGGTTATAACGACGGAAAGGGAAGAACCATCCCCGTTTTCGGCGTTGACGCTACCGAGGCGGCGCAGGAGCTTATCCGTGCCGGGAAGATGACGGGAACGATAAAGCAGGATGCGCAGGGCATGGCGGAGACCATCTCGCATCTTGCACGCAACATCGCCGGGGGTAAAGGACTTCTTGACGGCACAGAGAGTATGAATGTTGACGAAAATGTCGCAAAAATCCGCGTACCTTATGGGATTTTTACAGGTGAATAAGGAATGAAAAACGATAAGCTTCTGGAAATGCGCAATATCTCAAAAAGCTTTCCGGGTGTGCGCGCGCTTGATGACGTGTCGCTCACGGTAAGGCGGGGCACGGTTCACGCGCTGATGGGAGAGAACGGTGCGGGAAAAAGCACACTTATGAAGTGCCTTTTCGGAATATACACGCGCGATTCGGGAGAAATTCTGCTCGACGGAAAGCCCGTAAGCTTCAAAAACTCAAAGGAAGCCTCGCGCGCAGGCGTTGCGATGGTGCATCAGGAGCTTAACCAGGCGCTCCGCCGTTCGGTTTCGGACAATATCTGGCTCGGGCGCTACCCGAGGTTCGGGCCGTTTGTGCGCGAAAAGAAAATGCACGAGAAGACGTGTGAGGCGTTTTCAAAGCTCGGAATTTCCGTTGAGCCGTCGCGCATAATGGGAACGATGCCTGTCGCGCAGCGGCAGATGGCAGAAATTGCAAAGGCGGTATCGTTCGGTGCAAAGGTAATAGTTTTCGACGAGCCCACAAGCTCGCTTAATGAGCAGGAAGCCGAGCGGCTTTTTGATATTATAGAAAAATTAAAGAGTGAGGGCGCGGCAATAATATATATCTCGCATAAAATGGAAGAAATTTTCCGCATAGCCGACGACATTACCGTTATGCGCGACGGAAAGCATATTGAGACATCTCCCGCAAAGAGCCTTACTATGGAAAAGATTATAAAGCTTATGGTCGGCCGTGAGATTAAAAACCGATATCCCGAAAGAGAATTGAAAAAAGGGGAAGAGCTTTTGCGCGTCGAGGGGCTTTCGTCGCGATATTCAAACCTTTCTGACGTAAGCTTTTCTCTTTCGCGAGGTGAGATTGTAGGTGTTGCTGGTCTTGACGGAGCAGGGAGAACGGAGCTTCTGGAAAATCTTTTCGGGCTTTCCGTGCGCTCGGGCGGAGAGATTTATCTTTCGGGCCGCGAAATAAAGAACAGAACTGCGCGGGAGGCAATACGAAACGGCTTTGCATTTGTTACCGAAGAGCGGCGCGCAAACGGAATTTTCGGAATACTCAGCATCCGCGCAAACACAACGGTTTCAAGCCTTGGAAAATTCTTGCGCGCGGGAGTCTGGCTTGATAAAAAGAAGATGAGAGACGCGACGGAAAAAATAATCTCATCGCTTCGCGTAAAAACGCCGTCGCAGACGACGAAAATCCGCTCGCTTTCCGGTGGCAATCAGCAGAAGGTAATCTTCGGGCGGTGGCTGCTTACCGAGCCGACAGTTTTCCTCCTTGATGAGCCGACGCGCGGAATAGACGTCGGCGCAAAGTATGAGATATATGAAATTATCGGAGAAATGGCAAAGAGCGGGCGCGCGGTTATTATGGTTTCAAGCGAGATGCCCGAGCTTCTCGGCGTGTGTGACCGCATCCTCGTTATGTCGGGCGGCCGCCTTGCCGGTGAGGTGGACGCAAAAACAGCAACGCAGGAGGAGATTATGGCTCTTGCGACGAAATATGTATAAAGCTTTTTGAGGTGTGACATGGAAAATAAAAAAAACACGGCGTTCCGCCGCGGTTTTGATGAATACAGAATGCTCGATCCGGCAGAAAAAAGACGCCGCCGCCGCGAGTTTTTTATAAACAACGCGCTGTATATCTTTCTCTTTATAGTTATAGTGGCTATTGCAATCTACCGTCCGCGGTTTCTGTCCGTCGGCTCGATAGTCAACATAATTTCGCTTTCTGCGGCAAACCTTCCGATAGCACTCGGAATTGCGGGCGCGATTATCCTTACGGGCACAGACCTTTCGGCAGGTCGCGCCGTCGGCGCGTGCGCCTGCGTTGCGGCATCTCTTTTGCAGGCAACGGGATATGCAAACAAAATGTTTTCGTCGCTTCCGACAGTTCCTGTTTTTGCGGTAATAATAATCGTCTGCGCGATAGGCGGAATCATCGGCGCGGCAAACGGTTTCTGCACGGCGAAATTCAACCTCCATCCGTTTATAGTTACACTTGCAACGCAGCTTATAGTTTACGGCGCGCTTCTTATGTATCTCACGCTTGGAACGAACAACGGGCAGTCAATCTCGGGGCTTGATTTAAGCTACACGGAGTTCATAAACGGCAGTATTCTCCGCATTGGCGGGAGTGCCGTTCCGAACTTCGTGTGGTATTCCCTTGCAATAACGGTGCTTATGTGGGTTGTGTGGAACAAGACAACCTTCGGGAAAAATATGTTTGCCGTCGGCTCAAACCCGGATGCTGCGCACGTTTCGGGAGTCAATGTTTCGCGCACAATAATCTTAACCTTCACTCTTGCGGGCATTCTTTACGGTGTGACGGGCTTTATTGAGGGTGCGCGAATCGGTTCAAACAGCGCTTCAACGGGACTTAACTATGAGCTCGACGCGATTGCCGCGTGTGTTATCGGCGGTGTTTCATTCGTCGGCGGCATAGGAAAAATCCGCGGCGTTATTATGGGTGTGGTGCTGCTTCGCATAATTTTCGTCGGGCTTACGTTTTTGTCCGTCAACCAGAATATGCAGTATATAATAAAAGGTCTTATAATCCTTATCGCATGTGCGATAGATATGCGAAAATATCTCGTGAGGAAGTAGAGCGAATGAAAAACAATTTATATAAAAACATAAAAGTGCCGCTTGGGGTACTTGACGGCGCGATAGTCGTGCTTATAGTTATCCTTGGTGGGCTTATAGCCTTGCAGTTTTAAAAAAGGGAAGATGTGAAATTCACATCTTCCCTTAAAAACAAGGCTTAACTTATTTAACTCTTGCGTATGCGCTTTCGTAAGCTGCGAGAACTTCGTTTACGCCCATCTCAACGAGAGTTTCCTTGTATTCATCAAAGATTGAGAGCGGCTCCTGGCCGAGGACCATCTTTGTGAACATTTCCTGAGTGTAGTTCTGGATAGCGACATAGTATTCGTCTAAAACCTTCTGCTCCTCGTTGTTTACTGCGAGGTAGTTTGTCGGGTTCATATACGGAACTGAGTAGTCAAGAACCATCTCGCGTACTTCGTTGATTTCCTTGGAGTCGCCCGATGCGATAGCTTCGGGGTCGAGAAGAGTGAAAGTGCCGTGTGTGCCAAAGCCATAGAGGAACTTCGGTGTGTTGCCGGCAGCGTCCTTGATGTACTGCTTCTTGCCGTCGACCACTTCATATGTCTCGCCTTCCTTACCCCAGGAAACTATCTGACGGGCTTCTTCTGTGTAGAACCAGTCTATGTATTTTGCAGCATTTGCGATTCTCTTTTCGTCGCGTGTGTTGCAGATAACCATACCGAGAGCGTCATAGTTCTGCTTTGCAACCTTTGCAACGCCTGTTTCTGCGTTTGCAACCGGCGGCATCATGGCAGAAACCGTGAACTCGGGGTTGGACTGACGAACAACAGAGTTGAAGTTGTCAATACGTGTCATATAGTCAGGGAAGATAAAGCCGCGGTCTGTGGAGACGAGAGACTGCCACTCGCTTGTGGGGATTGTGATGAAGTTTGAAGGCATAAGACCTTCTGCAACCATCTTCTTGTAGAAGGTGATAACTTCAAGCATTGTGTCTTCTGTTGCACCGTAGCTCCACTTTTCGTTGTTGTAGTCGTAGTAGTATTCGGGTTCCCAGTATTCCTTGAAGGAAGAGCCTAAAACCTTTGTTGTGCCGACACCCGAGCGGATGCAGAACGGATAAGAGTCAGGATAGAGCTCTTTGAGCTTCTTTGAAACTTCGTAAAGCTCGTCGAACGTTTCCGGAATTTCGAGGTTGTGCTTCTCAAAAATGTCCTTGCGGTATAACCATGCGCGGACGCACTCCTGCAATTCGCGGCCCTGAACCGGCGGATAGTAGACTTCGCCGTCGAAGGACTTGTGTGTATTTACGAAGGTGTTATAATCCTCTTCTGAGAGAGAGTCTACCCACTTCTTGTAGTTGGGCATATACTCGATCTGAGAATCAAACGACATAATAGCGCCGGAGAGTGCGTGTGTGTCGGTAGACGGCTTGTGGTCGTATGTAAGGATGTCCGGGAGAGTGTCAGGAGCTGCGAACATAAGCGCCCACTTTGTCGGAGCCTCGGCACCCGGAACGCCTGTGACTTCGAGTGTGCAGCCAACGTTTTCCTTAATGTATTCCCATACTTTCCAGTCCTCTTTAAAAGACCAGGTCGGATGGGAAATTACATAAATGGAAACAACGTCATCCTTTGTGAGAGGTTCGGTTGTAGCCTCGCCTACTGTCTTGTTTCCGCCGCCTGTGCAGGAGACAAGGGAAAGCGCAAGAACGAGCGCGAGAGCAAGTGCCAACATTTTCTTTAACATATTTTTCCTCCTTGTTATTAATGAAATATTAAAGTTGTATTAATTATATCACCATAACTTTTAAAGAACAATAGGAGAATAGTAACAATATTTAGGACAAAAGTAAGAAAAGGGAAGATACACTTTTGTATCTTCCCTTAAAACAAAGGCTTTTTAACTTATTTAAGTCTTGAATATGCGCTCTCGTGAACGTCGAGGAGCTTCTGAACGCCCATTTCAAGAAGTGTTTCCTTGAACTCATCAAATTTCGAAAGCGGCTCCTGGCCGAGGATGAACTTTGTGAACATCTCTGTGCGGTAGTTACCGATAGCAACTTCATACTCGTCGAGAACTCTCTGCTCATCCTGGTTGAAAGCAAGGTAAGTTGTCGGAGTCATATATGTTTCGGAATATCCGAGAACCTTTTCGCGAACGTCGTTGATTTCCTTCGAGTCGCTGACTGCGATTGATTCGGGGTCGATACGTGTGAAGGCACCTGTTGAGCCGAAGCCGTAGAGAACCTTCGGAGTTTCCATAGAGCCGTTCTTGATGAACTGCTTCTTACCGTCGACAACCTCGAATGTCTCGCCTTCCTTACCCCAGGAAACGAGCTCTACTGCCTCGTCTGTGTAGAACCAGTCGAGAGCCTTTGCTGTGTTTGCAATTCTTCCTGCGTCGCGTGTGTTGCATATAACCATACCTACCGGGTCGCGGTTGAGCTTTGCAACCTGTGCAACACCTGTCTCAGGATTTGCAACCGGTGGTGTCATAGCAGTCATTGTGAATTCGGGGTTGGACTGACGAACAACTGTGTTGTAGTTGTCAATACGTGTCATATACTCAGCCATGATGAAGCCGCGGTCTGTGGAGACGAGTTCTTCCCATTCACTTGTGTTGATGGAGATGAAGTTAGACGGAGTAAGGCCTTCTTCAACCATCTTCTTGAAGAATGTCATAACTTCGAGAGCTGTGTCTTCAAGAGAACCGAAGCACCATTTGTCGGTGTTGAAGTCGTAGTAGACGCCTGTTGTCCAGTACGGCTTCCAGGACGGACCCATAATGCCGATAGTGGAAAGGCCTGAACGGATGCAGAACGGGTAAGAATCCGGATAGAGCTCTTTAAGCTGCTTTGAAACTTCGTAAAGCTCGTCGAATGTTTCCGGAACTTCGAGGTTGTGCTTTTCAAAGATGTCCTGGCGATAGATCCATGCGCGGACGGACTCCTGCTTTTCGCGGCCTGCAACAGGTGTGTAGTAAACCTGACCGTCGAAGGACTTACACGGATTGATGTATGCTGCATAGTCTTCTTCGGAGAGAGAATCTACCCAAGCGTTGTAGTTGGGCATATACTCTGCCTGAGAATCAAGCGAGATGATAGCACCGGAGAGAGCATGTGTGTCGGTAGAGGGCTTGTGGTCATATGTAAGGATGTCCGGGAGAGTTTCCGGAGCCGCGAACATAAGAGCCCACTTTGTCGGAGCATCTGCACCGGGAACGCCTGTGATGTCAAGTGTGCAGCCGATGTTCTCCTGAATGTACTGCCATACTTTCCAATCTTCCTTATACGGCCATGTGGCGTGTGAGAGAAGATAGATGGAAACAACATCGTCTTTTGTGAGCGGGTCTGTTGTAGCCTCGCCGACAGTCTTGTTTCCGCCGCCTGAACAAGCGACAAGAGAAAGAGCAAGAACGAGTGCGAGAGCAAGTGCGAGTAATCTCTTTGACATAAAAAATTCCTCCTTTTTATTTGCCAAATGTTAAGATTATTTTAATTATACTATCGTAAACGAAAAAAAGCAACAAAAATGCAGAAAAAAACAGAGGAAAATAGTGCAAAAAGCGAGGAAAGACAAGGTGTTGCGCGTGAAAGTGATAAAAAATGAGGGAGACGTGAAAATTCACATCTCCCTCATGGGTTTGAGAGTCGGAACTATTTAAGTCTTGCGTATGCGCTGTCGTAAACTGCGATAACATCGTTAACGCCCATTTCAACGAGATTTGTCTTAAACTCGTCAAACTTGGAGAGCGGCTCCTGACCGAGAACCATCTTTGTAACCATTTCTTCTGTATAGGTCTGGATAGCAACTGTGTACTCGTCTAAAACCTTCTGCTCGTCGTTGTTGAAAGCGAGGTAGTTTGTCGGGTTCATATACGGAAGAGCATATCCGAGAACTGTCTCGCGGACTTCGTTGATTTCCTTTGAGTCGCCCGTTGCGATTGATTCGGGGTCAATACGTGTGTATGCGCCGGAGGAAGCAAAGCCGTAGAGGACCTTCGGAGTTTCGAGAGAGCCGTTCTTGATGAACTGCTTTTTGCCGTCGACTACTTCAAATGTCTCGCCTTCCTTACCCCAGGAAACAATTTCTACTGCTTCGTCAGAATAGAACCAGTCGAGAACCTTTGCAGCGTTTGCAATTCTTCTTGCATCGCGGCTGTTGCAGATAACGCGTCCTGCCGGGTCGCGGTTGAGCTTTGCAACGTGAGCAGAGCCTGTTTCTGCGTTTGCAACCGGCGGAAGCATAGCAGTGATTGTAAACTCAGGGTTAGACTGACGAACAACAGAGTTGTAGTTGTCGATACGAGTCATATAGTCAGCCATCATAAAGCCGCGGTCTGTGGAGACAAGCTCCTGCCACTCGCTTGTGGGGATGGTGATGAAGTTAGACGGTGTGAGGCCTTCTGCAACCATCTTCTTGAAGAAGGTGATAGCTTCAAGCATTGTGTCTTCGGTTGCACCGTAGCTCCACTCGTTTGTGTTGAAGTTATAGTAGTAGTCCGGAACCCAGTAATCCTTCCAGGATGGGCCCATAATACCCATTGTGCCGAGACCGTCACGGATGCAGAGCGGGTAAGAATCCGGATAGAGCTCTTTAAGCTTCTTTGAAACCTCGTAAAGCTCGTCGAATGTTTCCGGAATTTCGAGGTTGTGCTTTTCAAAGATGTCCTGGCGATATAACCATGCGCGGACAGACTCCTGCTTTTCGCGGCCTGCAACAGGTGAGTAGTAAACTTCACCGTCGAAGGACTTGCAGACGTCGATGTATGCCGCATACTGCTCTTCATCGAGAGAGTCTACCCATTTCTTGTAGTTGGGCATATACTCAATCTGTGAATCATAGGAGATGATAGCACCGGAGAGAGCGTGTGTGTCGGTAGAGGGCTTGTGGTCGTATGTAAGGATGTCCGGGAGAGTGTCAGGTGCTGCGAACATAAGAGCCCACTTTGTCGGAGCATCAGCATTCGGGACCGGTGTCAGGTCGAGTGTTGCGCCGATGTTTTCCTTGATGTATTCCCATACCTTCCAGTCTTCCTTGTACGGCCAGGTCGGGTGGGACATGAGGTAGATTGAAACAACATCGTCTTTTGTGAGCGGGTCAGTTGTAGCTTCGCCGCTTGTCTTGTTTCCGCCGCTTGTGCAAGCGACAAGAGAAAGAGCAAGAACGAGCGCGAGAGCAAGTGCGAGCAATCTCTTTGACATAAAAATTTCCTCCTTTTTCTTTGTCAAATGTTAAGATTATTTTAATTATACTACCCGCAAATTTAAAAAGCAAGACACAAGTGAAAAAAGGGTGAAAAATAAGGCAAAAAAGAAAAGAGAAGGGAAATTTTCGGGTTTCCCTTCTCTTGGTTGAATGCAGATTCTCTATTTAATTCTTGCGTATGCAGCCTCGTAAACCTCGAGAAGGTCATCAACGCCCATTTCGCGGAGAGTCTCTCTGTATTCGTCAAACTTGGAGAGCGGCTCCTGACCGAGGCACATCTTTGTGAACATCTCTGTGCAGTAGTTCTGAACTGCAACGAAGCATTCGTCCAAAAGCTTCTGCTCTTCTGCATTGAATGCGAGGTAGAGGTTCGGGTTCATATAATCCTCGGAGTAGCCGAGAACCATCTCACGGACAGCCTTGATGTCATCAGAGTCGCCGGACTCAATAGCCTCTGCATTGATGTTTGTGAAGGAGCCTGCGGAGCCGAAGCCGTAGAGAACCTTCGGAGTTTCGAGCGAGCCGTTCTTGATGTACTGTCTCTTGCCGTCTACAACCTCGTATGTCTCGCCTTCCTTACCCCAGGAAGTGAGCTCGAACGCTTCGTCAGAGTACATCCAGTCAACAAACTTTGCAGTGTTTGCAATTCTCTTTGCGTCGCGGCTGTTGCACATAACCATACCCATCGGGTCGTTGTTGATCTTTGCAACCTTTGCAGAGCCCTTTTCAGCATTTGCAACCGGCGGCATCATAGCAGACATTGTAAACTCCGGGTTGGACTGACGAACAACAGAGTTGAAGTTGTCAATACGTGTCATATATTCCGGAGTCATAAAGCCGCGTTCTGAGGAGAGGAGCTCCTGCCACTCTGTTGTGCTGATAGTCATGAAGTTTGACGGGCAAAGACCTTCTGATACAAACTTGCTGAAGAAGGAGATGACTTCAAGCATAGAGTCTTCAAGAGCACCGTAGCACCACTTTTCGTTGTCAAAGTCATAGTAGAACTCGGGGTCCCAATACGGAGTAAAGGACGGGCCCATAATTCTGATTGTGTGGAAGCCTGAACGGAGGCAGAACGGATAAGAGTCCGGATAGAGCTCTTTGAGCTGCTTTGAAACTGTATAAAGCTCGTCGAATGTCTTCGGAGTTTCGAGGTTGTGCTTCTCGAAGATATCCTTGCGGTAAATCCAGCAGCGCACGCCTTCCTGTGTGTCGCGGCCCTTTACCGGTGTGTAGTAAACCTGGCCGTCAAAAGACTTGCGTGTGTTTACATATGCGTCATACTCTGTCTCGTTGAGAGAAGCAACCCATGCATTGTAGTTGGGCATATACTCTGCCTGAGAATCAAGCGAGATGATAGCACCGGAGAGAGCATGTGTGTCGGTAGAGGGCTTGTGGTCATATGTAAGGATGTCCGGGAGAGTGTCCGGAGCTGCGAACATAAGAGCCCACTTTGTGCCGGCATCAGCATTCGGAACAGCTGTGATGTCAAGCGTTGCGCCGCATCCTTCTTCTATATATTCCCATACCTTCCAGTCCTCTTTAAAAGGCCAGGTCGGATGAGAGAGAAGATAGAGGGAAACGACGTCATCCTTTGTGAGCGGGTCGGTTGTGGCCTCGCCGACTGTCTTGTTTTCGCCGCCTGAACAAGCAACAAGAGAAAGAGCAAGAACAAGGGCGAGAGCAAGTGCGAGTAATTTCTTTTTCATTTTCTTTTCCTCCTTGAACAAAATGTTAAGATTGTAAATAATTATACTATTGTAAGAGAAAAAAAGCAATACAAAAAAGCAAAAACGTGGAATATATTAAAAAATCTTATAAAACTTACATATTAATAATATATACAGTTTCAAGCCGGAAAAGAGTAACATTACAGATATATTACATCGCTAAAATTTTCCTTGACCTTTCAGGAGAAATAAGTTATTATTAAGATATATCATAGGCTAAAAGCCACTTTTAGGAGGAAAAACTTATGAGAAATCTCAGAAAGATTCTCGCTCTTGCTCTCGTGTTTGCGATTGTCTTTACATTCACAGCAAGTGCAGCTGATTTCACAGATGCAAAAAGCATCGGCACAAACTACATCGACGATGTTAACATGCTCGTAGAGCTCGGCGTTCTCGCCGGCTACCCGGACGGTTCATTCGGTCCGCAGAAGAACATCACACGTGCAGAGTTTGCTAAGATGGCATACACATTAAAGTAT
>JAFYPW010000022.1 GCA_017559985.1 Oscillospiraceae bacterium
AAATTGACCGCTTACGACTGGTGAAAAGTGAATAGGGAAGAGGTAATAAGTAAAAATCGACACCTCTCTGTCGAGAGATGCCGATTTCTGGTGGAGGCGGGGAGAGTCGAACTCCCGTCCGAAAACATATTCACATAAGTTTCTCCGGGCGCAGCCTGATGTTTACATTCCCTCGCACGGACGCCGACAGGCGGGCTTCCGTGCTTGGTAGCTTCATTTTACATGCCGCGCTCAAAGCTTTGCGCGGTCACGTTCACCACTGTGTGACACCTTGCACCCGGGCCGTGGTCCTCCCGGGGAAGATGGCCGCTTATAAATTAAGCAGCGATAAGTTTATTGTTGTTATTTAATTTATAAAAATTAAGTTGCAGCTTTTAAAGCGGCTCTGCGCCTCTGCCCGCTACTCGTGCTTCAACATCCCCGTCGAAGCCTTTACGCCCCCTTGTTTAATATATAAAGTGAAAACACTTTACAGCAGTTGTTTTTCGCTTGGATATGCGGTTTATCGCGTTTGCTCTTTCAAAACACGGTCAATCTCGCGCTTTGCATCGCGCGCGGCGGCAGCCTCGCGCTTGTCGTGGAGTTTTTTACCCTTGGCAAGACCGACCTGCACTTTTACAAGCGAACCTTTGAGATATACGGAAAGAGGAATGATTGCATATCCTTCCTGTGCCTGCGCGGCGGCAAGCTTGCGTATCTCTGATTTGTGCATGAGCAGCTTGCGCTTGCGAAGCGGCTCACGGTTAAAAATATTGCCTTTTTCGTAAGGGCTTATGTGCATACCGTGAACAATCAGCTCACCGTCTTTTACAGAGCAGAACGAGTCTTTGAGGTTAACTGCACCGAGGCGAAGGGATTTAACCTCTGTTCCGCACAGGGAAATGCCTGCCTCGAAAGACTCTTCTATGTTGTAATCGTGCCAGGCTTTGCGGTTCTTTGCAAGCTGACGAATGGCCTTTTCCACTGTGAGAAACACCTCGCTTTCCATATGATATCCCAATTATGACATATTATTTTGTCGAAGTCAAGGAAAGTGACATTTCAAAATAATTACAAATACATCTTGTAAAACCGAGCGGGATGGTGTATAATGAATAAGTTACGTGCCGGCGTGATGGAATGGCAGACGTGACGGACTCAAAATCCGTTGGTGGCGACACCGTGTGGGTTCAAGTCCCACCGCCGGCACCAGAGAGACACGGCGGTTTTTTCAGAGAAACTTGCTGTGTCTTTTGTGTTGATGACAAAGGCAGAATAAGGAGTGTTTCGGTTATGAATATATTAGTGATAGATGGGCAGGGGGGTCAGCTTGGTGGCCAGCTTGTAAAGGCAATAACGGCAAAGTTTCCCGGGATTGAGCTAACATCGGTCGGGACAAATGCGGTTGCAACGACAGCTATGGTGAAGGCGGGCGCAAAGCGCGCGGCTACGGGAGAAAATCCGATTATCGTTGCGAGCAGAAAGGCAGACGTTATTATCGGACCTGTCGGGATTGTCATTGCAGACTCGCTTTTTGGCGAAATTACGCCGGATGCGGCAAAAGCCGTCGGACAGAGTGCGGCAGTAAAGATTCTTATCCCCATAAATAAATGCGAAAATCTTGTTGCGGGTGTTAATAATCTCTCTTTTTCCGCTTTGATTGATGATGTTCTCTTGAAACTTTCTGAAATAGTTGAAAGACGTTGACAAAAAACGGAGACTATGATAGAATTAACGCGTTGTTCAGGAAGAACGGCATAGGGACAGAAGTTCCATACAAAAGCTTTGTTTCAGATTTGCGATACTATAAAGGTGTTGTTTTTTTAGAAGAGAAGACGGCGCCTTTTTTGTATGGAAAGGAATGCGTTATGAAAAACAAAATTGATGTTAAAAAACTTTCTCTGTCTGCTATGTTTCTTGCCCTTGCTTTTTTAATGCCGTTTCTGACGGGGCAGATACCTCAGTTTGGAGCCATGTTGTGCCCGATGCATATTCCTGTCATTCTTTGCGGCTTTGTCTGCGGAGGACCGTGGGGACTTGCAGTTGGCTTTGTTGCTCCGCTTCTTCGCTCTTTTACGCTTGGTATGCCGCCGCTTATGACAGCTCTTGCCATGGCGTTTGAACTTGGAGTATACGGTCTTGCTTCGGGCATTCTTTATCGTTGGTTGCCTGCGAAAAAAATATATATTTACGTGTCGCTTGTGGCATCAATGGTGCTTGGGCGGCTTGTTTGGGGCGCAGTTCAGTTTTTATTTATGGGGCTCGGCGCTACGCAGTTTGGTTTTGCAAAGTTCTGGGCAGGCGCAGTTGCAAATGCAATCCCGGGGATTGTTGTCCAGTTGATTCTTATTCCCGTAATAATAATGGCGCTTGAAAGGTTTGGACTTTTGCCCGGAAAAACAGTAGTAAGAGGCTGTAATGAAGAAAACAGATGTAATTGAATTTTTTGATTCTCTTGCAGAAAATTGGGACAGAGAAGCAGAAAAGAACACTGAAAAGGTTAATAAAATCCTTGACTTTGCAGGGGTGGGAGAGGGCAGTGTTGTCCTTGATGTCGCCTGCGGTACGGGCATACTTATCCCTGATTATCTCGCGCGCGGAGTGAAAAAATGTATAGCTGTTGATATTTCACCTAAAATGGTTGAGATAGCAAAGAAAAAATATGAGAGATATGGCAACGTAGAGGTTATATGTGACGATGCAGAAACGTTAAAACTCGTCGATAAGGTCGACAGCATCGTTGTGTATAATGCGTTTCCGCATTTTGCAGACCGTGAACGCCTTTTTAAAAACCTTTCAACCTTGCTTAAAAGCGGCGGACGCATAACGGTTGCCCACGGTATGAGCCGTAAAGCGCTGATAGCACATCACTCCGGCAGAGCAGAAACAGTGTCAACAATTTTGCCTGACATACCGGAAATGAAAGCACTTATGGGCGAGTGGATTTGTGTTGATGTTGCGGTGTCGAATGACGATTTATATGTTGTTTCAGGGAAAATTAAGTGAAAAAAGACGGTCATGCAAATGTATGACCGTCTTTTCTTATTCGGGCCGTTATACAATATGTTCCGTGTTGTGTATTATAGTAACTAAAATTTAGTGCGTTGTTTACACAAAAGCAAAATTATTGTATAATTGATATAAAAATTTTGTTGTGTGGAAGTGATATTGTGAGAAAGTATGAAAATATCTCTTACAAAAAAATTTTAACATCGGAGCAGATGCTTGATATTTACCTGCCGGATAAAGACACGTTTCCTGTCTTTGTATATTTTCACGGAGGCGGTCTGGAATCAGGCAGCAAGTCTGATAATAAATTTTTTGGTGCGCTTGCTGAAAAGGGTGTTGCCGTTATCAGCGCAGATTACAGAATGTACCCTTCGGCAGTGTTCCCTGAGTATATAGAAGATGCTGCGGAAGTGGTGTCGTGGGTTTATAGCAATATTGATACATACGGAAAAGTGACGGGTGTTTTTGTCGGTGGTTCTTCTGCGGGCGGCTATCTCTCTCAGATGTTGTGCTTTGATAAGAAGTATCTCGCCGTTTATGGAATTGATTCAGACAAAATTTCCGGATATATACACGATGCAGGTCAACCTACAACACACTATAACATTCTTCGCGAAAGAGGTCTTGATACGCGTCGGGTCATTATAGACGAAGCGGCGCCTGTTTATCATATAACGGAGAACAGAAATTATGCGCCAATGCAGGTCATCGTTTCGGATAACGATATGAAAAACCGTCTGGAACAGACAAACCTGCTTGTTTCTACACTTAAACATTTCGGGTATGACGAAAACAAGCTTGATTTCAGGGTGATTGAGGACAGTTCGCACTGCTCGTATCTTGATAAGCAGGATGAAAACGGAGAGTGGTTTTTCGCGGATATGATATATGAATTTATAACGTCCGGAAGAGGGAAATAAAGAAATGAAAAAAGGGATTTTCTACGCATTTCTAACGGCTGTATTGTTTGTTACATTAGAGCCCGTGAGTAAGCTTATATCACAAGAAGTTAACCCGTATGCCATTACATTCTGGCGCTTTATTATCGGCTCGCTTATACTCATCCCGCCGGCAATCATAAAGATAAAAAAAGAAAAAATACATATAGGCGCAAAAGATCTGTGTGTTATGACGGCACTTGGTGTTTTGTTTATTTGTATCAGTATGATTGCATTGCAAATAGGAGTGAAAAAGGCGGATTCTCCGTCGCTGATTGCAATTATTTTTTCGTCAAACTCTATTTTTACCATTTTGTTTGCGATGCTCATTTTAAGAGAAAAGCTCAATAAGAACAAAATTGTGGCATTGATTTTTGGAATAATCGGTGTTGTTTGCTGCGTTGATTTTTCGTCCGGAACAAATTTGCAATCCGTGCTTTTTGGTGTATTTGCGGCTTTGAGTTTCAGTTTGTACACGGTTCTCAGCCAGAAGTTCACAAAACGCTTTGGGGGAATCGTGCAGACAGCTATTGTTTTTCTTGCGGGAAGCATAGTTCTTTTGATAATTCTTTTTGTAGCTGGCGTAGATATTGCACCACGGATTTCAACTGACGTCGCGGTGACACTTCTCTATCTTGGCTTCCTTGTCACAGGTGTTGGCTATGGCAGTTATTTTCTTGCCATAGAAAAGGGAGGGGCGATTATGGCATCGCTGGCTTTTTTCTTAAAGCCTATCCTTACTCCGTTTGTTACACTCGTTATAAATGGAGTTGTGCCGGATGTCAAGGTTTTTGTTGCGGTGGGATGCATTGTCATAGCATCCTATTTTGCGGCATATAAGAAGTCTCTTTAAAAATAAATTTTGCAGATAGCAGGAGGCGTTGTTATGGATTACACAAAATTACCACCTGTAAAAAAAGGAAAGAAACTTGCATTGGAACATTTTCCGAACAGGTTTTATGCTGCTGTGTTCCGTTTGTGGGAAACTGTTTTCGCAGAACGCATAGCTTTTGCACTGGATACTTCTGTTGATAAGGTGAAAGCGGCAGCAGCTGATATGGGTATGCCCGAACAGAAGAATATGGAAAAATGGGGCAAACACGGATATATCACCACCATACGCAATGTATGGCATATTCTTCCGTATGAACAGTTGATAAAGCTCCTTGGATGGAACGAGGAGCAGCTTGCAACAACGCTTAAAGAGGACGATTTTCTTGATGTTAAACTAGGCGGTTTCAAGCCGGACTGTGAGCCCGTGCGTTTTGAAGAGCCGGACGAGGAGCAGAAGAGTCGGCTTTTCAGAATAAAAAGTGTTATGCAGAAGTATTTTGGAGAAATGTTTGACGGAGAAAAACCGTTTGACTTCTTTGGTGATAATTATATTGATTCGGCGTTTGACAAAGCAGACGGCTTGCGTATGATATATTCTTATTGCGGGCTTTATGCCGGTGTTCTTGATAATGACGTTGCTTTGTCTTATCCGGATGAGTTACTCAGAATGTACAGGTCAGCCGGTGTGAATGCGGTATGGCTTCCGGTGGTTTTGTACCAGATGCTTCCGTTTCCGTTTGCTCCGGAATTTTCGCAAGGGTGGGAACAACGGATCCGGAGATTGAAAGAGCTTGTGGCAAAAGCAAAAGCATATGATATAGCTATTTATCTCTATATTAATGAACCGAGATGTATGCCTCTGTCCTTTTTTGAAAAATACCCGGCGATGAAGGGTCGCACAATGGATATGTACGCTGCTTTGTGCACGAGCAATCCCGCTGTTTTGCAATATTTGCGGGATGCAATACGGATGCTTTGCGAAAATGTGCCGGAGCTGGGTGGTTTTATTACAATAACCTGTTCTGAAAATCTGACACATTGTAAGTCGAGAGAAGAGGGAGAAGAGTGCGCGCGTTGCAAGAATGTTCCGGTCTCGAAGCTTGTTGCAGATGTGCTTTGTGCAATTTCAGAAGAGTCGCGTAAAGTAAATCCTCGCATAAGAACCATAGCCTGGACGTGGGCGTGGGACCATTATATGACAAAGGAAGAAATAGCAGATTGTATAGACCGCCTGCCGCGGGAAATAGTGATTCAGAGCAACAGCGAGATACAGAAGGAGTTCACCATCGGCGGTGTAACGGGAAATGTGCGTGATTACAGTATGTCAATTCCCGGGCCCGGCCCTCTGGCAAAATACATATGGGAATATGCAAGGGCCAAGGACCATGAGGTTTCTGCCAAAGTACAGGTGAATGTTACGTGGGAGTGCAGCACGGTTCCGTTCCTTCCTGTGTTTGATCTGGTTCGTGAGCATATGACGGGCCTGAATGATTTTGGGGTGCAGCATCTCGTGTTGAGCTGGACTCTTGGCGGCTATCCGTCAGTAAATCTTAAAGTGGCTTCGTCCTGTCTTCTTGACCCGAGCGAAGAAAGATACGATTTGTTGCTTTTTGAGGAATTCGGAGAATATGCCGACTGCGTAAAGAAAGCGGCAAAAATGTTTTCTGATGCTTTTCGCGAATTTCCGTTCCATCTGCGAAGCTTATATCTGGGCCCGCAGAATGCAGGACCGTCTAACCTTCTCTATCTGCAACCGAGCGGATTTGAGGCAACTATGACTTGCTATGCTTATGACGACCTGGATAATTGGCGCGCGATATATCCGCGTGAGATATACATTAATCAGCTTCGTAAGCTCAGGGACGGGTGGCGGCGAGGTCTTGAAGAGATAGAGCATATGCCGGATTGTATGTTCAAACAAGCTGCTCTTGGCGGTTATGCGCTGTTTAATTCTTCATACCTGCAAGCTGAGTTTATTGACAAGCGAAGCGAAGGAGACAGTGAATATCTTATCGGGCTTGTGCAAGAAGAAAAGAAGATGGCTCTCCTCATGTATGAGCTTATGCAAAAAAGCAGCTTGTTTGGATATGAGGCGGCAAACCATTACTATTTCAACAAAGCGATGCTTGCGGAAAAAGTCATAAATTGTGAATATATTTCCGGAAAACTTGCGGATTGAAAATTTAATAATGCTTTGATTGTTTAAGAAAAGACAGGCTTCTGATTAAAGAAGCCTGTCTTCCTGTTTTTTAAAAAATAAAATGCAGTTGAAAATTTTCGCTTCAAAAGTTTTTTGAGAAAGGTTGAAAAGAAAAAATTCTGTAAAACTCTTGAAAAAAGAAAAAAATACGGAAATACACAAATTACTTTACAAAAAATGTCGTTTTTTATATAATTTACCTATTGGGGGTGCTACAATGGATGTTTTGGATTATAAAATTTTAGAGTGCTTGAAGAAAAATGCACGAGAAAATGCAACGAACATCGGCGCGAAAATAAATTTATCTACATCTGCTGTGATAGAGCGAATAAAAAAGCTTGAAAACTCAGGTGTTATTGAACAGTATACAACAATAATCAACCAGGAATTTCTTGGACGAGAATTGATGGCGTTTATTTCCGTGAGCCTTGAACATCCTAAGTTTAATGACGGGTTCATACAGCAAATTAAGGAAAACGGTCTTATTGCAGAATGTCATTATATAGCGGGCGATTTTGATTTTATTCTTAAAGTTGTCACAAAAGCAGGAAAAGGCCTTGAAGACATTATAAATTTTGTTAAGTCGATAAGCGGTGTCTCGCTTACGAGGACCTCTGTTGTGCTTTCAACAAACAAGAGTGAAGTATGTCTGCTTCCTGATAAGGAATAGGGGGATTAAAAAATGGAATTAATAAGCCTGATAAACGCAAAAATAAATGGCATTGTATGGGGACCGATAATGCTTACTCTGCTTATCGGAACGGGTTTGTTCCTGTCTGTGAGAACGGGTTTCTTGCAGTTCCGCAAATTCGGATATATGCTTAAAAACACAATATTGGGTGTGTTTTCGAAAAACCAGCACGAAAAAGATACGTTCGGCGTAAGTCCTTTCCAGGCGGTTGCAACTGCAATGGCGGGAACTATCGGCACAGGAAGCATAGCAGGTCTTGCAACGGCCATTGTTTCAGGTGGCCCGGGCGCGGTATTCTGGATGTGGGTAAGCGCTCTTCTCGGAATGGTGACGAAATATTCCGAAATTATTCTTTCGCTTAAATACAGAGAGAAGAATGCAGACGGCAGATGGGTTGGCGGACCGATGTATTACATCAAAAACGGTCTCAATCTCAAATGGCTTGCTGGAATCTTTGCTGTGTTTGCGATGATAGCATGTCTTGGCACAGGTAATGCAACTCAGTCAAATTCGATAGCAATTGCCCTTGAAAGTACAGCAGGAATAAAGCCTGTTATAACGGGTGTGGTTCTCACGATTATTGTTGCGGCAGTAATTCTTGGCGGAATGAAGCGCATTGCATCTGTTAACGAAAAACTCGTTCCGTTTATGGCTGTGTTCTTTGTTGTGTGTGCAGCTGCCGCGTTGATAATCAATGTGCGTCAGATTCCACAGGCTTTTGCTCTTATCTTCCGTGAAGCATTCAATTTCAAGGCTGCTTTTGGCGGTGTTGCGGGTTACGGAATTATGCGCGCTATGCAGTTTGGATTTTCACGCGGTGTTTTCTCAAACGAAGCAGGTCTTGGTAGTGCACCGATTGCTCACGCTGCATCGAGTGCGAAGGACCCCGTCCGTCAGGGCTTCTGGGGGATGTTTGAGGTGTTCTTCACAAGCATCGTCATCTGCACCGCATCCGCTCTTGTTATTCTTACAACGGATTTCTGGCAGACAGGAGAGTTTCAGGGTGCGGCACTCTCTATCGTGTCGTTCAATAAGATAATACCTGGCTTTGGCGGTATCATCGTAACGCTTTCAACAATTTTCTTCGCGCTTTCAACGGTTCTCGGTTGGGCGTATTACGGAGAGGTTTGCATAGAGTTCCTTTCCGGTAATTCAAAACGTGCCGTTCTTATTTACAGATATATCTATGTGGCATTTGTTTTCATCGGTGCAATAGGTGATCTTGACCTCATCTGGAGTATATCCGAAACGATGAACGGCCTTATGGCAATCCCAAACCTTGTCGGTATAATCGGTTTGTGCAAGATAGTAAGTTCTGCGACGAAAGAACATTTCGAAAGATTGCAGTAATCAGCAGATACAAAAAGACAATCTCGACGTAAACACGTTGAGCTTGTCTTTTTTATTTATCTGAATATGAGCGGGATTATCGCACCGAGGATAACAATTGCGGCGCACATAAGCTTGTAAAGAATGTTTTTCTCTTTAAAAATAAGCCAGCCTGAAAGGACTGAAACAATCACGGAAGACTGTTTTATGAGTGTCATAAGCGTGACCTGACTCTGTGGTGCTGCGTTTGCCCGGAAGATGAGAAGATCCCCGACGATAAGCGAAACACTCATCAAAGGAATCCAATAGTTTGTTCTGATCGTCTTAAATGATATTTTTTCCTTGCGGAGCAGAAGTGCTGCGCCGTATATTGCCGACAAAAAGAACATAAACCAGAACTGCAACTGAGCCGGCTCTATGCTTCTCATAATAACTTTATCAAGTATTCCGGAAAGGGCATTGAAAAGGCAGTTGAGCAAAACGGCAATAACAGCGAAGAGGTTGGTTTTGGCTGAAGTAGAATTCTTTTTCAGATTGACGAGGAGCAAACCGGTTATTACGAGGACGACGCCGATAAGCTTTGGAAGTGTGAAGTCCTCTCTCAGTAAAATAACACCGAAAGCAGTTGAAAAAATCATTCTTCCGAGGTCCAAAACACTGTAAAGGCTGACGGACATCTGTTTCAGCGCGAGTAAGGAAAAAATCCAGGCCGTGCCGCACAGGGCCGCTTTCACGAAGGCAGAGAAGATGTAAATTCCGTCAATTTCAAGAGCTGATTTAGTAAAAGGAAGAGTCATTAAAAAACCGATGAATGTATAAAGGAAAAGAATTTCATTCGCGGCAGACTTTTTGAGTGCTGCTTTTTTCATACACTCTCTTCCACCCTTTAAAAGGGCATATATAACGACCAAAAAAATCCAGATGTTCTCCATTTGCTTTTTCTCTCCATATGTTCAATAAGTGAATTTTACTACTTTCCGGAGAGAAAATCAAGGCATTGAAACGTGCGTTCTGATGTTTTTTTTATTATGGGGCATAATACATAGAAGCTATTTAAAAAGGAAGAGATGAAATGAGTTCAATATGGTCAGATTTGGAGTTTGAGGCGAAGCACAAGGTTCTGGATGGAGATATAAAAACCGATGTTCTTGTTATTGGCGGCGGAATTGCCGGCATACTTTGTGCATATTTTCTCAAAGAGAACGGGGTTGAATGTATGCTTGTGGAGGCGAAGAAACTTTGCAGCGGAATAACAAAGGACACAACGGCAAAAATCACACTGCAACACGGTTTGTTTTATGATAAAATGCTTCGACGTGACGGAGTGGAAAAAACGCGGCTCTATGCAAAGGCGCAGCTTGAAGCCATTGAAAGATATAAAATGCTGTGTAAAGAGATTCCCTGTGGGTATGAGGAGAAAGATTCATATGTTTTTTCGCGTTCAGACAGAGAGAAAATTGAGCGGGAGACGGCGGCGCTTGAAAAAATCGGCGTTAAGGCTGAGCTTCTTGAAAGGGTGGATCTGCCGATTTCGGTTGTTGGTGCGGTACGAGTGAAAAATCAGGCTCAGTTTCACCCTTTGAAATTCTTGTATGGAATCGCTGAAAACCTTCCGGTCTATGAGAATACAAAGGTTGTTGAACTGCGTAATGGCGTGGCAATTACAAACTGCGGCAAAATCTTTTGTGAAAAAATCATTGTTGCAACACATTTCCCGTTCGTGAATATGCACGGATTCTACTTTCTGAAAATGTATCAACACAGGTCATATGTTCTGGCACTTGAAAATGCAGATGCTGTTGACGGTATGTATGTAGATGAAGATATAAAAGGAATGTCGTTTAGGATGTACGATGGAAAACTTCTTCTGGGTGGGGGCGGGCACAGAACCGGAAAGAACGGGGGAAACTGGGAAGAACTCCGGAAGTTTGCAAACAGAAAATACCCTCAGGCAAAAGAGATTACGGCGTGGGCAACGCAGGACTGTATTACGCTTGACGGAATTCCGTATATAGGTAAATATTCTTCTGCAACGCCCGGGCTTTATGTCATTACCGGGTTTAATAAATGGGGGATGACCTCGGCAATGGCAGGTGCGTTGCTCCTGGCGGATCTTGTGGTTGGGGAGCAGAATGACTTTACAGATTTGTTTTCTCCGTCGGGAAGGCTTCTGCATCCTCAATTTGTGAAAAATGCAGCAGAGGCGGCGTTGGGGCTTATAAAGCCTACGGCTCCGCGTTGCCCGCATATGGGATGCGCTTTGACATATAATAAGCAGGAGCATAGCTGGGACTGTTCGTGCCACGGGTCCCGGTTTTCGTCGGCAGGTGAGCTGATAGACAACCCTGCCACTGACGATGATTTCTCGATAAAAGAAAAAAATAAAAGAAAGTGAAGGGATTTTTGTATGATTGAGAAGGACACGATAAAGCTTTTGCGCGAATGTGATGCGGGCGTTAAGATGGGCATATCGTCTATTGAAGACGTTATGGATAATGTAAAGAACAGCCAGCTGAAACAGGAGCTGAAAAATTGCAGGGATGAACACGAAAAGATAGATTCTGAAATCCGCAAATCGCTCGAAAGATATAAAGATGACGGAAAAGAGCCTGCGGCTATGGCAAAGGGGATGTCGTGGCTTAAAACAAATATGAAACTTGCGATGAGTGAGTCTGATGAAACGATTGCAGACCTGATAACAGATGGATGCAATATGGGCGTAAAATCTCTTAATAAATATTTAAATAAGTATAAAGCGGCAGACGAAAACTCAAAGGATATAACAAAACGCCTCATAAAACTTGAAGATTCACTTGCAAAAGACATGCGCGAATTTTTGTAAAAGTCAGATATACAAGCTTTTATGTTTTGTAAAAAAATGTAAAAGCTTGTAATTTTATGAAGAATATGTTATGATATTGTTAACAAATTCTGAAAGGGGATTTATTAACAATGGGCAAACTTGAAAAATTCTTCAAAATCAAAGAACGCGGAAGCAGCGTTCGCACAGAGATTATTGCCGGTGTAACAACATTCCTTGCAATGGCATACATCCTGGCAGTTAATCCTAACTACATGGCAGCTGCGGGTATTCCCGTAGGCGCAGCGTTCTCTGCAACAGCTATTTCAGCAGCAATCGCAACACTTTGCATGGCATTCTTTGCAAACTATCCGGTAGCACTTGCATCCGGCATGGGCCTCAACGCATTTTTCGCTTTCACAGTTTGCGGAACAATGGGATACTCCTATAAGGTTGCATTGACAGCAATCCTCATTGAAGGTATCATCTTTATGATTCTTTCGCTCTTCAAGTTCCGTGAAGCTCTCGTTAACAAGATTCCGAACAACCTCAAATTTGGTATCACAGCAGGTATCGGTCTCTTTATCACGATTATCGCTCTTCTCAACGCTCAGATCGTTGTAGCAAGTCCGGCAACAACGGTTGCTCTCGGCAACCTTGCAGCTCCCGGTGTTGTTCTTGCTCTTGCAGGTCTTCTCATCATCGGTATTCTTCAGCACTTCAAGGTTCCGGGTGGAATTCTTCTCGGTATCATCATCACATGGGTTCTCGGCATCGTTGCAGAGCTTATCGGATGGTATGTTCCGAATCCGGACGCAGGTGTATTCTCGGTTATCCCGAATTTCACAACGGCAGCATACTCCGCACCGCTCTTCTGCGATTTTGACTTCGGCTTCATTCTTAAAAATGCTCCGGCATTTATCCTTGTTACATTCACATTCCTGTACACAGATATTTTTGACACAGTTGGAACTCTTATCGGCGTAGCTTCCAAGGGCGAGCTTCTCGACGAAGAAGGCAAGCTTCCGAAGGCAGGCGGCGCTCTTATGGCAGACGCTGTTGGTACGGTAGTTGGTGCAGTTCTTGGTACATCAACAGTTACAAGCTATGTTGAGTCCAGCGCAGGTGTTGCAGCAGGCGGTAAGACAGGTCTTGCTTCTGTCGTTACAGCAATCCTCTTCCTCGTATCTCTCGTTCTTGCTCCGATATTCACAGCTATTCCGGGTTTTGCAACAACACCGGCTATGCTTTATGTTGGTCTCTTGATGCTTTCTGCTGTCAAGAAGGTTGACTTTGACGGCGATGCAGCTGATGTTATCGGTGCATTCCTTGCAATCGTTATGATGCCGCTTACATACTCTATCGCAAACGGCATTATGTTCGGTATGCTCGCATGGGTTATCCTCAAGGTCTTCACAGGTAAAATCAAGGAAATCAGCAGCGTTATGTGGATTTCCGTTGCTTTGTTTGTTGCATACATCGTATTAAAGGTTATGGGTCTTGCATAAGTTTTAGTGAATATTTTTAAAGGAGTCATTCGCTGAAATGGATAAAAATTATACCATCGAAATAGCGGGAATCAAACGTGATTTGCCGCTCTGTAAGCTCAATGACAATCTCTACATTGCCGCGTTCATTATGTTTGGCGATGTTGAGCTTACAAAAAAATGTGCAGAAGCACTGCTTGCTGTCGCTCCCGAGTATGACGTTCTGATAACGGCAGAATCAAAGGGGATTCCGCTTTTATATGAGATGGCGCGCCAGGCGGGGAATAACTACTATATTGTTGCCCGCAAAGGCCCCAAGCTATATATGAAAGATGTCATAACAACGCAGGTTGATTCAATCACAACAGATCACGTCCAGACACTTTGTCTCGGCTCTGATGATGCAGAGGCAATGCGCGGTAAGCGCGTTCTCGTTGTGGATGATGTTATCAGCACCGGAGAATCTCTCGCGGCGCTTGAAACACTTATCAATCAGGTTGGTGGAAACATCGTAGGAAAGATGACGGTTTTGGCAGAAGGCGATGCAATAGAAAGAAAAGATATCACATATCTTGCACCGCTTCCACTTTTCGATGGGGAAGGCAATCCTATAAAATGACAAAAAGAGAGACAATCCGGGTTTCCCGGATTGTCTTTTTCTTTTTGCAGTGGTATAATGATTTCATCGTAGAGAAAGACATATCGTTTTTTCGATAGTGAAAATATCAGGTAAACGAAGATTCCATATCGACAAAATCGAATAATACCGAAAAGGGGAATGATATACAATGATTAATTATGCTCACAGAGGGGCGAGCGAATATGCGCCCGAGAACACACTCTCGTCGTTCTATCTTGGTCTTCTTCAAGGTGCAAACGGAATAGAAACAGATGTTCGGAGAACAAAGGACGGTTGCCTCGTGCTCTTTCACGATGATACACTCAACAGAGTTTCTGATGGCGAAGGCCGGGTTTCTGATTGTACTCTGGAGGAACTTAAAACTCTTGAAATACGCGGTAATGCAACGTGTGGTTTTTACGACAGAATTCTTACTCTTCGTGAATTTTTAGAAAAGTTTTCGAAATATAAAATCAGTTTTGCCATAGAGCTTAAAGGAGCGGGCGTTGAGGAAGATACGCTTTCTATGATTGAAGAGTTTGGCATTCTTGAAAGAACTACCTTCACAAGCTTTCAGTTTGCTTATATTAAAAAGATAAAAGAACTGAATCCGAAGGCGCGCGTGGGCTGGCTCACATTTGAAATAAATGATGAAAACATAAACGCATTATTGGATATAGGAGCTGAAGAAATTGCTCCGAATGCAGAAAATATCAACGAAGGACTCGTCGAAAAATGCCGAAGGAAAAAACTTGGCGTGAGAGCGTGGGGAGTGTCTGATGTTTCTGTTATGAAGAGAATGTGTGAGCTTTCGGTGGACGGTATGACGGTTAATTTTCCCGATAAGCTGTTTTGTTATCTGAATCATCCGGATTAAAAACAGAGCGTCTTGCTTGGGAGACAGAGTAGAGATAACAAATTAAAGGAGAAACTATAATGGAAACACTGTCATATGCATTAAGTCTTCTGGGACTTGCTGCTATGCTTACAGCATCGCTTATAAAAGGAAAACGTATGGATGCCATTTTGCTCTTTGTGTTTTTGGGGAATATGCTGATTTCAACGAGCTATCTTGTGGGCGGTACGGGTATTAATGGTGCTGCTGCCGGATACCTTGGTTCGTTCCAGACCGTTGTAAACTATCTTTTTTTAAGAAAAGACAAACCCCTCCCAAAACGGCTTATAGTTCTGTTTTTCATTTCGTCAATACTGCTTAACGTATGGATCGCAAAAGGGTTCGATATTTTTGTTGCGTTGATTATGCTTGCCGGAGTAGCTTTTCTTATGGGTATCATTTCAAAGAACGGCGCAAAGTATCGTTTCTGGGCAATTTTAAACATTACCATATTCTGTATTTATGATATTGTTTCAGGTTCGTGGAATGTCCTTTTAACACACGGGTTTCAATTGCTTGTAACACTTGTCGGTGCGATAATACACGACAGGAAAAAGAAAAACAAAATGTCTGACGAGGTTTTGGCTGTTGAATAGGGGGACGAAAAATGGATTTTACAAAGCTTAAAGAACTTATGCAACATTTTGTAGATGAAGAATATGCTCCGGGAAATACCATCAGGGTATGCATTGGAAATGAAGTGGTGTTTGATTATTCCTGCGGATATTCTAATATAAACAACAAAAAAGAAATGCGCGGAGACGAATTTTTTTATTTGTATTCATGCTCGAAAATAACAACTGTAACAGCAGCTTTGCAGCTTCTTGAAAAAGGTGTTTTTTCGCTTGACGATCCTTTGTACGAGTATATTCCCGAATACAGAAATATGTATATTCAAACGGAAAACGGAGATGCAGTCAAAGCAAAAAAAGATATAAAAATTATAAACCTCTTCAATATGACAGCCGGGCTTACATATAATGTTGATTCTTCGGGTATAAAAAAAGCGAGAGAACTCACTTGCGGAAGAATGGACACAGATGTTGTTGTGAGAAAAATTGCAAGTGACCCACTTTCTTTTGAACCGGGCGAAAGGTTTCAGTACAGCCTGTGCCACGATGTGCTTGCAGGACTTGTCTCAATTGTGTCAGGTATGAAGTTCCGTGATTATGTCAAAGAAAATATATTCAAGCCGTTGGGTATGAATTCTTCCGTGTATCATATGACCGATGAAATCCGTTGGCGTATGGCTACACAGTACCAATATATATCTGAAAACAGTGATGAGGCGGTTGATATAGTGGAAGCCCAAAAAACGGGCAATGATAAAAAGGGAAGATATGAAGAGGTAGGCTTTAAAAACAGTCTTGTGCTGGGAGAAGAATACGACAGCGGCGGGGCTGGAATAATCTCAACAGTGGCAGACTATATGAAACTTGCAACAGCTCTTGCAAATCACGGTCTGGGACAGGACGGTGAACGGATATTGTCTGCTTCCACGGTGGATTTGATGAGAACCAACACTTTAAGCGAAACTCAGTTGGAACCATTCAATTGGAAACAACTGATCGGTTACGGATATGGCCTTGGTGTTCGCACGATGATGGACAAAGAAAAGAGCGGCTCGCTGAGCAGTATAGGCGAGTTTGGCTGGGGAGGAGCAGCGGGAGCCTCTGTTTATATCGACCCGGATATTAAGCTTTCTGCGGTTTATGCAAAGCACACATTGAATCCGCGGGAGGAATATTATCAGCCAAAAGTGAGAGATTGTATATATTCCTGCCTGTGATGATTTGCAAAGAATTAAGGTGATTTTGTGGCGAACTTTAAAACCAATGTAATGCGAATACTTGAATCAAACAAGATTAACTATTCTCTTCACACATATGAAAGTGACGGCGATTTCGACGGACAGTCCGTAGCGAAAAAGATAGGCAAGGATGACTGTGAGGTGTTTAAAACACTCGTGACGGTTGCTCCTTCAAAGAGTTATTATGTTTTTGTCATTCCGGTATTGAACGAGCTTGATTTGAAAGCCTGTGCCCGTGCAGTGGGCGAAAAGTCGGTAGAGATGATACCTGTTAAAGATATAAACAAAGTGACGGGGTATATAAGAGGCGGGTGCTCTCCGATAGGAATGAAAAAGCAGTTTACGACCGTTGTCCACTCGTCGTGTGAAGAACTTGCGACAATGGTGATGAGTGCAGGGAAGATAGGCTATCAGGTGGAACTTGCTCCTGCTGACCTTATAAATCTTATAGGGGCAAAAACAGAAAGTATAGTGAGATAGAAATGAACGGAAAAGGAAAGTTTTTAAAGGGAATAAAAGATGGAGTGCCAATATGCCTCGGCTATCTTTCGGTAGCTTTTGCTTTTGGTATTTTTTCTGTTGAGAGCGGGCTTGGGATATTGCAGACACTCCTTGTTTCAATGACGAATGTCACGTCGGCAGGTCAGCTTGCGGCAGTTCCGATTATGGTTTCGGGCGGAACGCTTATCGAACTTGCGGTGGCACAGCTTGTTATAAATCTGCGTTATGCGCTTATGTCGGTTTCTCTTTCGCAGAAGCTGGGGAAGAGCGTTCGCCTGTTGGATAGATTTATAATCTCCTTTGTCAATACAGATGAGGTTTTTGCTGTTGCTTCCGGACAGGATGGATTGCTTCAAAGGAACTATCTCTACGGCCTTATTCTGACACCGTATATAGGGTGGAGTGCAGGAACGTTGCTTGGTGCAGTGGCCGGGAACGTATTGCCGGTGGCGGTAATATCTGCCCTCGGTATAGCGATTTACGGAATGTTTGTTGCTATCGTGATTCCGCCGGTGAAAAAGAACTTAAAAACAGCATATTGTGTTTTGCTTGCGATTGTTTTAAGCTGTGCGTTTAAGTATGTCCCGTTTCTCAACAATATTCCGGGAGGCTTTGCAATTATAATCTGCGCTGCTGTTGCAAGCGGTGTATTTGCTGTGTTTGCTCCGATTGAAATAGAGGAGGTTTCGTGTGATGAGTTATAAAACTTTCTTTATTTACCTTTTGATTATGGCGGGCATTACATATCTGATACGGATGGTGCCGCTTGTTCTTATAAAAAAGAGAATAAAAAACAGGTTTCTTCTCTCATTTCTGCACTATATACCATATACTGTTCTCAGTGTTATGACGATTCCTGCGATTTTTTATTCGACTTCAAGCATTGTTTCTGCTGTTTTTGGCTTTGTTGCAGCAATCTTTCTTGCTTACAAAGAAAAAAGTCTTTTGAAGTTGGCGGCAATATCGTGCGTTGTTGTTTTTGTTGTTGAGTTTGTACTCTCAAACATATAAAAAGATGTCAAGGTTTTAACCTTGACATCTTTTTGTTATGAGTTTTTTCGTCGTATAAAGCTTGATGGAGTTTCGTTCAATTTTTTCTTGAAAACTTTTGAAAAATAGAGTGGGTCATTATATCCGCACTTTGCAGCTATTTCGGAAATAGAGGTGGTGTTACTTTCAATGAGCTTGGTAGCATAATCTATACGCAAATTGTTCAGATGATCTGTGAATTTTGTGCCTGTTTTTTTCAGAAAAAGGACAGAGAAATATTTTTCGCTGTAAAAGAATATGTCAGCAACTTTTTTAAGGCACAGGCTGGGGTCGGTGAAGTTGTTATCAATGTATTCCAGTATGTCGTCAAAGGTGTTCGTGTCAGAAGCAGGATCTCTTTTTTCGGAGTTGTCAATAAAAGAGAGGGAATACATAAGAACGCTTTCTGTGAGGGTGATTGCATTTGTACGGGTTATTCTTCTTATCGATTTCATCCAGAAATCGTGCAGATGCTCAAAGTCATAATAGATGAAGTTTTTTTCATTTATGTTCAGGTTTTCAAGCAACGTGGAAGCACCTGTTCCGTTGAAGCTGATGTAGAAATAAGAAAAATTGTCAGCTTCTTTAATTTCGTGCGCCTTGAACGGGAATGTGAAAAACATAGTGCCCGGAGTAAGCGGGTAATCATTTTTACCGATTGTAAGAATGGCGCTTCCTTTGAAAACGAGATAAGCGTAAAAATCGGGAAGCAGAAACGGCTGACGGAGCTTTTTTACATTTGTTTCATAAACGAAATGAAAATACTGTATGTTTCCGTGGCGTTTGTTCGGTGGGATAAAATTACAAATATCTTCCATCTCGGACACCTCCTTTTTTGAGAGTATACCATAGAGTTTTTGACAATTCAAGACAATAGGGATTTTTTGCTATTGAATGTGGGAATTTTCCATTTGATTGGTTTGGCGGGTGTGCTATAATTACAACAACATTAAGTCTTTTGCTAAGGAAGTGCGAGGTATGGAAAAAATACGCGTTGGTGTCGTGGGTCTTGGGCACAGAGGAAGAGAGCTTGCGAAGCTTTCGGCTCAGTTTGACCACGTTGAAATCACAGCAGTATGTGACATAAAAGAAGAAAACTGGACTAAAACACAGTGGCTTTCATCTGCGCCTCTTTGTGAAATGTTCCCGAAAACAACTTTCTATAAAGAATACGACAGAATGCTTGATGAGGCAGGTCTTGATGTTGTAATTGTAGAAACAGGGGCTGATATTCACGCCGAGTTCTGCATTAAAGCGTTGGAGAAAAACATAAATGTTCTTTCGGATATTCCGAATGTTGCAAGCTTAAAAGAAGCAGAGATGCTTTGGGAAGCAGCAAAGAAGTCATCTGCGATGATTGCGACGGGGGCAAACCCGAACGAGCAGAAGTTCACGGTTCTTCTTAAAGACTTTTATGAAAAGGGTCTCCTTGGCAAGCCGTATTGTATGGAGGCAGAGTATATTCACTGGTGGGTGCCCGGTGATGAGGAGAGTATTCATCTCAACGAAAACGGTGACTGGCGTAAGCTTCTTATTCCGATCAGATATTGCACACATTCTTTGGGTCCGCTTCTTACGATTCTTGAAGAAGAGCTCAGATATGTTTCCTGCTTCGGCACGGGTCAGCATTCTCCGGAGGATACATTCAGAGTGGCAGATGATATGATGTGCGCTCAGTTCCGGACAGAGTCGGGCGTTGTCATCCGCCTTATGCGCAATGGCCGTTGCCGTGCAAAAATAGGAAATCACAGCTACCGCGTATTTGGCACAGAGGGATATATGGAAAGGTGCGATTATCCCGAAAAGCCTGTAATCAGATATAATTCAACAAGAGAGCTTGATACAAGCCTTAAAGAAATAAGCGGTGAGTATATGCCGCCGGCATATGCAAACAATGAAAAAGCCACAGGACATGGCGGAATGGACTATGCTATGCTTGACCACTTCTATGACGCCATTCTCAACGGAAAGCCGGCCCCGATAAGCCTCAAAGAGGGAATAGCTATGACTATTCCGGGAATTTATGCAGAAGAATCTGCAAAGCGCGGCGGAGAGGTTATTCGCATGCGTTATCCGTGGGACGAGGACTGGACAACTCAAATTTAGATTCCTTCCATAACAACTTTTCTTTTCTTTCTCACAGCGCAAGAAGCACTGTTTTGGTGTTTCTTGCGCTGTGAAAATTTTTGTCGACAAATCGGATGAACTGTGTTAAATTATATTTGAGAGAGGGAAGGAGGGAAAATGATGGATAAAACAAAAGATGTTTGTGTGTTGCGAAAAGAGGATTTTTTCAGACCAAACGAGAATATGCACATACAAAAATCGGATGATTTTCCTGATTATATAGGAATTCCTCATAAGCATGAATATATAGAGGTTGTGTATGTTGTTTCCGGTCGCGCTGTTCACGAGATAGACGGAAAAAAGTATAACGTAAAGCGCGGCGACCTCTTCATTGTAAATATGAACACGACACACGTTTTTTATTCGGAAAAAAGTGAGACTGACCCATTTGTTGCATATGACCTTATGTTTACGCCTGAATTTTTTGATTCTTCAATGAGCGGATACCATTCGCTCGAGGTTTTGAATAATTCATTTATGTTCCATTCTCTTTTCAGCGAGCGGAAAGAGCTTCCGCCTTATTTCAGTGTTTCGGGAAGCGAATATACAATGTTCGGAGAGCTCTTCAACAAGATATATTTAGAGCATAAGGGCTGCCAGAAAGGCTATCGTGAGATTATCCGTGCATACCTCGTTCAACTGATAATAACAATTTTCCGCCTTGACGAGGATAAAATCAAAAATGTCGGGAATATGCGAAACAAGCAGATAGTAAGCTTTATAATCGACTATATAAACGAAAACTATGATACACAGCTTTCCGTAAATAAGATGGCACAGATGGTTTATTTAAATCCCGACTACCTCGGAAGGATTTTCAAAAGTATGACAGGAATGTCAATAAGTCTGATGATTCAGAAGGTGAGAGTTGCGGAGGTTTGCAAGCTTCTGACAACAACAAAGAAAAGCGTTTCTGAAATAGCTGTGGCCTGCGGTTTTGATGATATGAAGTTTTTCTATACAGTCTTTAAAAAGCATATGGGTGTTCTTCCTGGGTATTACAGAAAAAACACCCGAGAAGACAAGTAGGGTCGGAATATACCACTGTTAGTAGGAATTCTCTATTGTTTTTTTTGTGAATTATTATTAAAATTTATATAATTACATAATGTCAGGAGGAAAACCATGTTTAACGTAAAAGAATGGAGTAAACAGGCAAATATTATTGCAGACGTTCTTTCAAAAGCACCGAACTTTGATAAGACTCTGCGTGTAAGCAAAGAAGAGTTCCAGAACCGCAGCAAAAAGGTTTATGAAGAACTCAAAAAAGCAGGATTTGACGGCGGATTGGTATATTCCGACGAGCATTACCACGGCGACGTCCCGTATCTTGGCGGAAACACAAACATTTCTGTTGAGCCGGTTGCAGGTATCGTCGGAAAGAACGGCTTTTCAATTCTTGCGGGTCTTGAAGGCTGCTACGTTGCAGAACAGCTCTCAAAGCGCAGCGGTTGCAAAGTCGGCAGAGTTGAAATGTTAAAGCTTGCTGATGAGGAATATCCGGTTGAGGTAGACAGAATTGAAGATGTTGTAGAAGACATTTGCGGCGGAAAACCGCAGAAGCTTGCGCTTCTCACTCCTCGCTCAGTTTTCCCTGTAAGCCTTTTCGAGTGGTTTGAAGGCTATGTTGGAAAGGGCAACCTTCTCGACGGTCAGGAAATCTACTACAAGATTAAATACGAAAAGTCCGATATGGAAATGAAGCTCACCCGTCAGGCTGCAAAGATTGCAGACTATATGATAGAAGGTATGCTTTCTGTTATGAAGCCGGGTATGCTTGAGACACAGGTTGCAGAGTGGGGCTACACCATCGCATCTGAGCTCGGCGTTGAAGAGCTTGGTTTTGACGTTATGGTAACGGCTGGCGAAGCAAACCGCTCAATTGTCGGTAAGGCACTTAACCGTCCGATTCAGGAGGGCGACTTTGTTCACCTTGGCGTAGGTCCGTGTGTCGACGGTCTTACAGCTTGTGAGAGATGCTCTGTTGTCTGCACAGAAAAGGGCGGCAAGCTCACGGAAAGCCAGGAATACTGGATGAAGTTTGTTGAGGATGCATACCAGGTAGGTCTTGATGCTTACAGACACGTTTCTGAGCATAACCTTCCGGCAAAGCTTCAGGAACAGGCGTTGGTAGACTATTTTGAATCACGTCGCGAAGAGGTTTCAAAGCGTCTTGGAAAACCGATTGACCTTGCTATGCTCAAACCGTATACAGGAACACATAACGCAGGATATACAGAATGCCAGGAGTTCTATGGTGCAATCACTCTCAACTCCGAAGAGCCGCTCGGCAACCAGATCGTAACTATGCTCGACGTTGCAGCACGCGGTATCGGCAGCACATGGGATGAAGTTATCATTCCTGAGTTTGACTATATCCTCGTAGAAAAAACATTGGGTAAGTTCGGCAACAAGGTAGAAGTATTCAACGATCTTCCGATCAGAGTACAGCATCTTGTTGGTGCAGGATATTAAGGTATTGAAATATGAAATTCAATTATTTTAATGTTGATAAGAGGCTTGTAAACGAGGATATAAATACACTTTTCCCGGATTTCGGGAAGGAAGAAGTCCTTGCTGTTATGAGTCCGCATGATGACGATGCAATAATCGGTGCGGGATATGCAATGCTCGCTGCAAAAGAGGCAGGAGCAGATGTGTATGTTGTGATCTATTGCCGCGGTGATGCAGGATACAGCACCGTCGAGGAAAAAGACACAATTGAGAAAGTCAGGGTTGAGGAAACATATGCCTGCTATGAGCGTATGGGAATTGACCGTGACCATATCATCCGCTTGAATTTTGCTGATTTTTCTGCTATCGGTTATTATGGTTGGGCTCTTCCGGACGGAACACCGGGCGAAATGCAGAAAATGCTCAGGTTTTTGAGAGACAAGAAGGTTACGCGCGTAATGATTCCGAACCATTATCATGAGCACATTGACCATCTTGCTGCACATATTATGTCAAGCTATGATGCACCGCAGGCAGGGGACTGTGCGCTTGTCGATCATGGCACACCCCATGCAGTGAAATCAACTCTTGAATACTCTGTCTGGGCAGATCTTGACCCGGAGGATGCTTTGGTAAATTCCCGCCCGTCAAATATCCGCGCAAACAGAATCCTTTCGGTTAGCTCTGATGTTGAGGGAAAAATTGCAGATGCAATTTCCGCATATGCTTCACAGCAGGAAATTATCAAAGGTCTTATAGATTCAAGAAAAGAGAGAATGACCGCAAACGGCAACTTCATTGAAATTTATATTTCCTTTGATTGCAGACCGAAGCTTGATTTCTCTCCCTACATTGAATGGGTTGAGGAAATGACTCGCTAAGTAAATAAGAAACGGCAGTTGTATCGTGCAACTGCCGTTTTTGTGTTGATATTGTGGAGGGTCAGTGCTATAATATAGTTTGTTATTGCAATAGATATAAAGGTGATTTTAAAATGAAGAAAAGCTCACTTATATACATAATCCTTGCAGGAATGCTTTGGGGAACATCGGGGCTTTATGTCCACTTCCTTACGCCTTATGGGTTGACATCAATCCAGATGACGACTGTTCGTGGTGTTGTTTCAGCATTCTTTATCGTCTTATATGCACTGTTATTTAACAGAAAGCTGTTCAAGATTAATTTAAAAGACGGAATTTTCTGCTTTTTCAGAGGTCTTGCTATGTACCTTGCGGCCGCTTTTTATTATCTGGCGATGCAGAAAACATCTGTTTCCACGGCTGTTGTGCTTATGTATATTGCCCCGATTTTTGTTATGGCATTTTCTGTGGCATTTTTGGGTGAAAAGCTTACCGTTATAAAAGGAATATCCGTAATTGCGGTTGTTGTCGGCTGCGGCTTTGTTTCGGGCATAATCGGCGGTCTCAAATTTAGTGTTTCGGGAATTCTTCTTGGAATCCTTGCCGGTTTGTTATACGGCTCATACAGCATTATCACTAAAATACAAATGAAAAAGAACATAAATCCAATGACGGCAAGTATGTACGGCTTTGTGTTTATGGCAGTTATATCGTGCTTTGTTGCTCAGCCTGTTGCGATTGCCAATATAGGCGTTGCAAACCCTGTTTCAATACTTCTTATGCTCGGTTGCGGTCTTTGTACCTGTGTTTTGCCTTATACATTATATACAATTTCGCTTAAAGACCTGCCAGCGGGAACGGCAAGTTCACTTGCGATTATTGAGCCTCTTGCTGCAACGATTTACAGTATCGCATTTCTGGGTGAAAGACCTGATATGTTCTCGTATCTTGGAATAGCTATGATACTTGGCGCGGTTCTTTCGTTAAGCAAGAGTAAAGAATAAGTACTTTACATATATTGCGAGGTTGTGTCTGATGCTTTTTGTTGTTCCTGACTATTATGAAGAGTTTTCGTGTATAGCGCAGAAGTGCAGGCATAATTGCTGCATTGGCTGGGAAATAGAGATAGATGAAGAAACGAGAGAAAAATACAGAAATACTTCCGGCGAAACAGGTAAATGGCTTTGTGAAAACATATCAGATGAAGGATATTCGCATTTTATTCTTGCAGAAGGTGAGCGGTGCCCGTTTCTGAATGAAAATAATTTGTGTGATATAATTCTGACACTTGGAGAAGAGAATATATGCAATATTTGCAGAGACCATCCGAGGTTTAAAAATGAACTTCCGGGAAGAATTGAACTCGGGCTCGGTCTTGCTTGCGAAGAGGTGAGCAGGATTGTTTTGGGGAAGAAAGAGCCTGTTTGCCTGCGATCGAGTGAAAATATTGAAGAAACAGACAAGATAATAATTCTCCGTGATGAAATCATAAGCGTTATACAAAACCGCGCAAAAACCGTAACTGAACGCCTTTGGGAGATGTTAAAGTTGTGCGGTGTGTCGGGTTTTGACATTGATGTTGCCAAATGGGCAGAGTTTTTTAAACAACTTGAAATTCTGGATTCTGAATGGTGTAACCGATTGGATGAGTTTATCAGGAACTACGAAAAGATAAATTTTGCGCGCTTTGATGAGCTGATGCACGACAGGCAAACCGAATATGAGCAGTTTGCGGTTTATCTGGTTTATCGCTATTTTGCAAATGCGCCTGATTTTGAAGAAGCAGCACTGCGAGCTTGTTTTGTTGCACTCTGCTGTAAGCTGATATATGCTCTGGGCGCTTGTTTTTACTTTAAAAACGCGTGTTTTTCATTTGAGGAGCAGGTAGAACTTGTTCGTATGTTTTCCTGTGAAATTGAATATTGCGAAGAAAACGTAACGGCTGTACTTGATGAGCTTTGTTTTTGTATGTAATCGGATGCCCACCCGGTTAACGGGTGGGCTATAAAAACGGGCAAACGAAATATGCTGCCTAAAAAGTAGAGAGAGGAAAAGAAATTTTATACTCTTGACCGTTTGCCCGGCTCACTATCAGGTTATGCTGCGAGTATGTAAAATGTTCATTGACCTTTTTGTCGATGATGGTATAATATAACTATATTAAAATTTGGAGGAAAGCAAAATGGCTTTGGTATCACCGTCGATTTTGTCGGCAGATTTTGCAAATCTTGAAAAAGAAATGAAGAGGATTCAGGACGCAGGCGCAGACTGGGCGCACATTGATGTTATGGATGGACATTTTGTTCCCAATATAACTATTGGTGCACCTGTTGTAAAAGCGCTTTCAAAGGTTTCAGACCTTCCTCTTGATGTTCATCTTATGATATCCGACCCTGCATTTTATCTTGATGATTTCATCAAAGCAGGAGCATATGTAATCACAATTCACGAAGAATGTGATTCGGATGTAATGGAAACACTTAAAAGAATCAAAGCGGCGGGGGTAAAGTGTGCGCTTTCAATAAAGCCGAAGACACCTGTCTCTGCACTTGAAAAATACATAGACATTCTTGATATGATACTTATTATGACTGTCGAACCGGGCTTTGGAGGACAGAAATTCATAACGGAATGTCTCCCGAAGATAGCAGAAGCAAAAAAACTTATTGACGAAAGAAACCCCGGCTGTCTTCTTGAAATTGACGGCGGCGTTACTTGTGATAATGTTGCCGAAACGAAAGAGGCAGGAGCAAACGTAATTGTTGCAGGGTCTTCTGTTTTTGGCGCAGAGGATATGAAAAAAGCCATCGAAATAATCGGCAAATAATTTTTTGAAAGGAATGGAAAAGGTGCAACGCAAAAAACAAAGTTTTTTTAAAGGAGCACTCATACTTTCCGTTGCTGCTCTCATTGTAAAGATTATTGGTGCACTGTTTAAAATCCCGTTGACAAATATCCTTGGCGGAGACGGAATGGGATATTTCTCAACGGCATATGATATATATATGCCGGTGTATGTTATGTCCAATGCGGGGCTTCCCGTTGCGATTGCAAGGATAGTTGCCGAAAGTGTTGCAGAAGGCAGATTCAGGGACGTGAAACGGACTCTCAGAATTGCCAATACAGTGTTTTTCATAACGGGAATTATCGGTTTTTGCATAATGTTCTTCGGCGCGGGATTTTTTGTGAACACGATGATAAAAAACCCGGGTGCATATCTTGCTGTTATGGCTATGGCACCGACTGTGTTTTTTGTATGTCTCACTTCGGCATACAAAGGATATTATGAGGGACTTCGCAATATGTATCCCACCGCGATTGCTCAGGTTATTGAAGTTGTAATCAAGCTGATTTTCGGTTTTGGTCTTTCAATGACGGCATATAAGCTTGGGATGGATGAATATTCAGTGTCGAAAACTGTTTTCGGAAAAGCTTTTGAAACTGCTGCTGATGCTGAAATCCGTGTTTTGCAGATTGCGGCAGCCGGTGCAATTCTCGGTGTTGCGCTTGGCGCGTTGGGCAGCTGGTTGTCTGTGTTCATCAGACACAAGGTTCGTGGCGACGGAATAACAAAGGAAGAACTCGCCGCTCCGCAGCAAACAACTCCTACAAAAAGAATTTTAAGGAATATAGTAAAAATAGCAGTTCCTATCGCGCTTGGTTCCTGTGTAGGACAGATAACAGGTGTTATCGACCTTCTCTCTGTATACGACCGCCTGCATCACGCCGTAGGTATAGGCTATGACGTTCTCAGAGGTGTTTACGGCGATGCTCTGCCTGTGACAAAGGCGTTTGAGGATATACCGAACTATCTTAACGGTTGTTATAAAGGAATGGCAGTAACTCTTTACAATCTTATACCCACGTTTACCGTTGCATTTGGTGTAAGTGCGCTTCCTGCAATAACGACGGCATGGACAGAAAAGAATGTGGAATCTTTAAAGGAAAACATTGAAGCTGTTCTTCGCGTGACAATGCTTGTTGTTTTGCCGGCGGGAATAGGGATGTCTGTTATGTCGCACGGGATACTCACTCTTCTTTACGGAGGGAGGGCACTTGAAGTCGAAATAGCAACGCCGCTTCTTGCAGTGCTTGGAATCGCTGTTATTTTTGCGTCGGCATGTTCTCCGATAAACAGTATGCTCCAGGCAGTAGGCAGGGCAGACCTTCCTGTAAAAATAATGGTCTGGTGTGCGGCATTTAAGCTTATATTCAATTATATAACCGTGGGAATACCGCAAATCAATATACGCGGCGCAGCATTTGGCACGCTTATCTGCTATGTGCTTATAATGTCGATAAGCCTGTATAAGCTCCTTAAAATAGCGGAACTGAGAATTGATTTTGTAAACATATTTATAAAACCGTTGGTTTCCGCGCTCCTTTGCGCAGGCACGGCATATGGAATATCGCGTATAGTTCTTTTGCGTTTTTCTGAAAACATTGCAACAATATGTGGGATTGCGGTTGGCGGATGTGTTTATGTTGCGGCACTCGTTCTCCTTCGCGCAATAAGTGAGGAAGATGTCCGGAAGTTTCCGAAAGGTGACAAGCTTGCAGTTTTATACAGCAAACTTCCGGGTGTAAAAAAATAAAGAAAGCGTCCGTTTGAACGGACGCTTTTTCTGTTGACAATAAAGCTATCAAATGTTAAAATGTTATGGTAACAAAAGTTAATATGCGGGTATGGCGGAATCGGCAGACGCGCTAGATTCAGGTTCTAGTCGGGGCAACTCGGTACAGGTTCAAGTCCTGCTACCCGCACCACGTCGAAGCAAAGTTCGCTTTGCTTCGATTTTTTTATACAAAAAATCATCCGCCCGCTTCCTTACTTCTCCTCTTTCACAAAAAGTCACGCTTAGCTCACCTGTTCGGTTGTAAACGCCCTCACAACGGTTCACTGTCGCTACCAACTTTTTGTGAGTTTAATTTTGACACGTTATGAAAACACGCACAAAAAAAGGCACCTAAGCGGGCGCCCCTTTTTTATATATTCAAGTGTTATATAGCATTTTTTATATTTTCGTAGCAAATCTTTGAAATGAGCTTCTCGGCAGAGAGGGGGCTGAATTCACCCTTTTCCACCCATTCGCCGATAATGTTGCAAAGGATGCGTCTGAAATAGTCGTGACGGGCATAGGAGAGAAGACACCTTGAATCGGTGAGCATCCCGTAGAATTCGCCAAGACAGCCGTATTCCGAAATGACCCTTATCTCATCCTCAATTCCTCGTTTGTGATCGCAGAACCACCATGCCGCACCGCATTTGACATTCGGGAATGAGCCTGCGATAGAAGCGAGTTGAGCGATGTTCGCTTCGTTTAAGGAGTAAATAACGGTCTTCGGAACACCCGAGTTTCTGTTGATAGCGTCGAGCATCATAATAATATCGTTTCCGTTGATGGGGTTGCCGACACAGTCAAAACCAAGATCTCCACCCAGTTTTTCAAAGAAAATTGAGTTTGGATTTCTCACAACTGAAATATGCCATTGAGAAATCAGGTCCTTTTCTTTGTATAACTTACCGAGAAAGAGATAAATGTTTCCTACAAAGCCGCTGTACTGGTCGTCTGTGATGCTTTCACCGGCAAGGAGGTTTTTAAATATCGAATCTCCTTCTTCGTCGTTCGCAATTCTGTTGGGGAAGAGCGGCATACCTATATCAGCACAGCGACAGCCCATTGAACAGAAGAAATCAAGACGCTTTGAAATTGCTTCTTTCAAATCGGCAAGAGAAGCTATCGTAACACCACTGACAGCTCTTAAAGTATCAATATATTCAAGGTAGTTATTTCTGCGGACCAAAAGAAGGTTATCTGCCCTGAAAGAGGGGAGAACCTTTTTTGCGAAGGTCTTGTCCTCCGCGATTTTTTTGTGCCAGGAAAGGTCATCTGTCAGGTCGTCTGTTGTGCAGAGAACTTCAACGTTTGAGCTTTCTATGAGCTTTCGCGGTGACATTTTTGTTTTTGCAATGTAAGCATTAGCTTCGTCCCATATTTTTTCTGCATTAGCTTCGGTTATGGTTGTCTCAATGCCAAAAAAGCGGGAAAGCTCCATATGTGACCAATGATAAAGCGGGTTGCCTGCGGCAAATTCTATGGCAGAGCAGTATTTAATGAATTTTTCCTTGTATGGTGCAGAGCCTGTTATATACTCTTCATCAATGCCGGCAGTTCTCATAAGACGCCACTTGTAATGGTCTTCGCTCAGCCATATTTTACCGATATCGGTATACGGTTTATCCTCGAAAATTTCTTTCGGGGAAATATGGCAATGATAGTCTATTATTGGTAAATTTTTAGCCTTGAGGTATAGGCGTTTGGCTGTTTTGTTGCTTAACAAATATGTAGATTTCATAAAAACATCTCCTGTCACCAACGAACACTCCACCGGGCGCTGTATCCGTTGTGGTCGTTTTTGATCTGCTTGCTTTGCTTGATTTTCGAGTTTTTTGCAAGTTTTGCGAGTTTCTTGTCAAATGCTTTACTGTCAAAGGGGAGTTTGATTTCTTTGCTGCCGTTCCAGCTTGAAAGATATGCGGCGTTTGAAATTGTGAGTTCAAATAAACCGTCTGTTCCGGGGGCGATCAGTTCTTCTCCGTTCAGAACAGAGTTTGCAAAGTTCTGAAGAATGCCTTTATGCGCCGTTTCGGGTTCGCTCGGTGTAATTTCATAATAATCAAACTCAATGTCGGTTGAGTTTTCTTTGGAAGTTTTGCAGATTTCCCGTTCGTCGTGTTTGAGTTTCCACCATTTCAAAGTACCGTTTTCAAGAACGAGCTTACCAAGTGTTCCGCTTATTTCCAATCGGTTTGTACCGGGATATTCTCCTGTTGAGGTAATGAATGTTCCTGTTGCACCGTTGTCATAACGTGCAAAAATCGTTGCATCGTCTTCAACTTCTATATTGTGGTATTTTGAAACATCACAGAATGCGGTTATGCTTTGCGGCATACCGCAGATCCACTGCCAAAGATCAAGGTTGTGAGGCGCCTGATTAAGAAGGACACCGCCGCCTTCGCCGATCCAGGTCGCTCTCCACTCACCGGAGTCATAATAGCTTTGGGTTCTGTACCAGTTAGTTACAATCCAGACCGATCTCTTCAGGCTGCCAAGTTCTCCTGAGGCTACGATCTCACGTGCCTTTCTGAAAAGAGGATTGGTGCGTTGGTTAAACATAATTCCGAATGTCGCTTTTGAGGCCTTGGCAACTTTGTTAAGCGCCGCTACTTTTGATATTGAAATATCAGCGGGTTTTTCAAGCAATACATGCAGGTTCTTTTTCAATGCAACCATAGCTATCTTAGCATGCAGAGGATGAGGAACGGCGATGACAACTGCGTCAATCGTGCCTGAATCAAACATCTCGTTGTAATCACTGTATTGTCTGACTTTGGGATACTTTTCAACAAATGAAGCGGTTTTTTCGTTGTTGATATCACAAACTGCGGTCAATACCATTCCGTTTATTTCATTTTGAGCAATGCACGTTGCGTGTGCAAACCCCATATTGCCGATACCAATTATTCCGATTCGTAAATGTGTCATATCTGATTCACCTTGTTTCCGTTTGAGTATTGATCGAGAAATTCACCTACTTAAATTATAATTGACTGCAAATAAATTTAAATTACATTTTTTCTAAAAAAATATTGCAAATCGTCTATTGATGTGATATTTTTAGATAGGTGATTGCGATGAGTGTGTTAAAACAAAATTTTTCGGATATTTCTGTATACAGGGGAGTCTCTACCATTGGTAATAGGGAACGCTATGAAATGCATACTCACCAGAGTGCAGAAATTCTGTGCTTTCTTTCGGGAAAGGGAATCTATCACATTGAGGGAAGTACATATGAATTGACTCCGGGAGACATCTTGTTGATGAGACCGTCTGAATCTCATTTTATAGAAGTTGATTTTATGTATGATTACGACAGGATCGTATTAAACTTTGATCCGGGACTTTTGTCATCCATAGATGCAGACGGAGCTTTGATGCGCGCTTTTTACGAAAGAGAACCCGGTAAGCGAAATTGTTATAAATCTACTGATTTTTCAAGTGAAAAATACAGAGAGTTTCTCAATAATATGATTGATCCTCCGGCAGACAGATTTACAATTATCGGAAATCTGATATTTTTGCTGCGGGAAATCAATAAGGTGTTTGACAGAAATGATTGGGTTAAAGAGCCGGATACAATTGAAAATAAAATTATTGCTTACATCAACAGTAACCTCGAAGAAGACTTGTCCATCAAGAAACTGTGCAATACTTTTTTGATGTGTCGTGCAAAACTATGTCAGATTTTAAAAAACGCAACGGGGACATCTGTTGGAAATTACATTAAAACAAAACGCCTTTTGAAAGCACAGGAGCTTATATTTGACGGGAATAAGCCTACAAAGGTTTGTGAAATGTGCGGATATCACGACTATTCCACATTTTACAGGGCATATAATAAGTTCTTCGGATACTCACCGAAGGAAAAAAACAGCGAGTTTGTGAAGATGGGTGCAATCGAAAGCTATGATGCACTATAAAATATAATGGCAGCAGAATCTTTGAGTTCTGCTGCCCCAATTTTATTCATCTGTATTTTCTTTTTCTGAGCCGGTCTTATAAGGTGAAAGTGGCCTCTGAGCAACGCGCAAACGCGTTTTCGGTGCGTCAAAGTCAGGCAGAGACATCGGCGCATAAAGGTGAACATCGCCACCGGCAATACCGAGAAGTCTGTGAATTTCGGATCTATGTTCGGGGTGTTCTCTGTATTCTGAAATTAAAATCTTTTCTGTTTCGGTAAGAATGGGCTCATCACCTACTGTGATAGAATCGTCTGTAAAAAATTCCACGGGTGTACCGGTGAGATTTGCTATCTTCTCCAAGCGGGAAGGCTCAATGGAATCGTATATCCCGTTTTCATAGTTTTCAATAATAAATGGAACCAAGTGTAATTTTAAGGCGAACGACTTAACGGTGAAGCCGGCCTCCTGTCTTTTGAGTCTGAGTTTTTTTCCGAAAAGTATCTTTTCGGGAGTTGCTTCAAAGACACCCTCGTTTTGGATAATGTCGATCGTATTATCGTCCCAGCCCAAAAGGGTTGAGGGGGAGACGTTGAAGAGAGCTGCAAGGGCAACGATATTTGTGGTGGGAATGTTTTTGATAATGCCTTTTTCATATTTATAAATATTTTGTGGCGTTGTGTTCAGTTTAACGGCGACGTCTTCTTGCGTTAAGTTATTTAGTTCTCTGTAATATCGAATCTTTTCGCCTGTTTTCATATATTTTTTCACCCACTCTCTAAGATATATATTATCATACCGCGTTTTACTTTGCAAGGAATATATTTTTGACAAAAAAACAACTTGACAAGTTAGAAATAAACTGATATAATTTAACTAACTTATAAGGTTAGAGGGCGAAAGTTATGAAATATATTATATTTAAAGAAACGGTTTTTAATGAAGAGATGGGCGAATATATGTCATACGGAATTTCGGTCAGAGAAAAGGGAAATGAGGTCCGTAGGTTTTCTGATGTTTGCAGGTCGCGAAAAAGGGTGTGCAGGCTTTGCCGCTTGTGCAACCGCCTGAAAGTATCCGCAGAGCAGTTTGATTATATAATCGAAGACTTTTGCGTGGGTGAGTCATATTAAAGAAAGCACAGGTGAAACAGCGTTCACCTGTGCTCCTTTTTTTGCTTATTATAAAAGATCTGCCTTGTTGAGAATGTTGTACATAAGCTGAATGAGCTCAGCTCGTGTAACATTAGATTTGGGGTTGAGTCTTCCGTTATTGTCACCGTTTACAACTCCTGCATTTACGCAGAATGCAATATCAACCTTTGCCCAGTTATCAACTGTTTTTGCGTCGGTGAATCTGGAAAGCACCTGCTCAGCTTCAGCGATTGTCATGTTGGATGAAGAAGAAACACTGTCGCCGTTCATGAACCTGATTGCACGCGCAACGATTGTCATTGCTTCTGCTCGTGTCAGCTTGTTTGACGGCTTGAACGTTCCGTCGGGGTATCCTGATATAAGCTCGTATGATACAGTTGACATTACTGCGTTAAAATAGCTGTCTGTTGATATCATATCAAAGAATGGGCTTGCGCCGGACATATCTCCGAAAATACCAAGTGTTTTTGCCATAATGGAAACGGTTTCGGAACGGGAAATGGCTTCACTTGCTTTGATGTCAGAGCCTGTCACATTATCGAGGATGAGTCTTGAACCAAGTGTGTTTGCCGGAGTAGCAACCCAGGAAGGTGTGTTTGTGAAAGAGTGGGATGCTGAAATTGCAGCATAGTTACCGTCTTTTCGTGTTTTTGCAGTAATGTAAACAACACCGCCACTTGTCTGTGTTGAAGAGGGTACGGGAACAACGGCACCCGATGCTTCGATTCTCACTACGGTTGATGAAGTGTTATTTGCGGGGTTTTTAATCATAAAGCGCTTGTCTGAGAATACGGTGTGTGTCACATCTTTGCTTGAAGCCGATGAATCAATTATTTTTGCGCTGAGTTTCTTTGCTGAGGATTCAACCTTGAAAGAGTTGCTTGAAGACGCAGTTGTGAGTTTCTGTGAGGTTGCAGACGTTGAACTTTCTATTGTGAGAGAAAGTGTATCGCCTGAGGCAAGTGTGGGAAGGTTTTCTGCGGGAATGTAGAATGTTGCATTGTCAAGAGAGAGTGCGAACGTTCCGCCGTTGCGTCTGATGAAGTCTGCGACATCTCCCATAATGTTAAGGGTTGCAGAAGCTACGGAGGACGGTGCTTTTGCAAGGAACTGGACTTTGCTTCCGTAGGCATTGAACTTTGTAACACCGGAGACGGAAATAACAGTTGAGCTGCCGGAAGACTGTGCGGTTGCAAGGTCTGCGACTGCTACGTCGTTTATATAAGTTCTTACATTGCCGTCAGCTTCGCCAAGCGGAAGTGTTGTCATAGCTTTGTTGATTGCGTTGCCGTCTGCATCCGAAAGAGCATTTGCAAGAAGCTTTATCTGTGAGAAATACTCATTTGCAGGCTCTGCAAGAACGATAAGAAGTTCACTGCTTTCGGAGTTGAGTCTTACATAGTCGTTTGAAGAAAGGGTTTCGAAACGTCCGTTTCGTGAGATTTGAATTTTGTTTTTCAAATCGTCAAGAGAGTCGCTTGTGTTATATACCGGTTCGTTGAATTTAAGGGTGACTGTATAGAAGTCGTCTGAAAGGCTTGCCGTCACATCGCCGCTGTAATCTGACGGAAGAGTATCTCCTGATGCGGAAGAGCCGGTTGCTGTTACATAGTCTGTTGTTATGGTGGTGTTCAACACATAACCGGAGTCGTAATCAGCAAGCGCGCCCTTTGCAATTCTGAAAGCATTAAGGGAGCCTGTGAGAGGCGTGGAGAGGAGTATTGTGATTACGTTTGAAGGTGAAATGCTTACGGCGTCGCTTGTGGAAAGTGTGACGTAAGAACCGCCGTTTCTAGAAACGGAAATGCTTTCGCGAAGGTTTACGGATGAAACAGCGCGAATGTCATCCTTGAAATAAATTCGTACTCTTTGAGTTGCTTCGTCATAGGTGATTTTGCTGTATTCGGGAGAATCTTCACCGTAACTGTTGTTGTCTGACATTCCTGCTTCAAGAGCGCCGGTTGTAATGGTTGAGGTAAGAACAGCTCCTGCGGAAGAGGCTATGGAATTTCCTGAAATTCTGATACGGTTATTTGAACCGCTTAACGCCTCTTTGAGGTTGATAGTCATTTTTGTATCAGAGAAAGAGAAGGAATCAGAGGAAGAAAGCTGAACGTAAGAACCGCCGTTTCTTGAAATGTAGATATTGGAACGGAGCTGGCTTGTAGTAAGCGACGGGTTCATCTTGACTGCAGTGTCGAAATAAAGGACGACACGATTGTTGCTTGAAAGGAATGCGTTCTGGAAGACCGGAGCCTTAACAGCCGATGCGCCGCTTGTTATATTGTCTGTGGTGAGGGTATCACATGCTGTGTATCCGTAATAGTCTGTAAGGCTGCCTGCATCAATCTTGATGTAGTTTCTGCTTCCTGTGAGCGGATCATCAAAATCTATTTTCAGATAGTTCGTGCCGAGAGTCAGCTTATCGGCAGCGGCAAGTGTTTCGTAATTGTTGGATGATCCACGGCTTACCCATACGTGTGATTTGAGAAGGGAAAGAGCTATGGAAGTTCCGCTGAATGAGTTTTTGATTTTGTCAGTGAAGTAGATGGTGACAGAGCTTCTGTCAGAAGAAAGGGAGGTGTAATCAATCTCCGGAGCTGCAGCTGTCTTTGAAGCATCAATGTAGGGCGTTGTGATTGCCGAAAGGTTTATGTTTCCGTTTTCCGTGTTCTGGAGCTTTCCGGCAGCTATGCGGAAACGGACTCTTGAACCGGTGAGCCAGGTTTCAAGGTATATGGTGATTTCACCTTTTTGTTTATCGATTTCGATATCTTCGTTGGGAATAACTTCGTTAAAAGAAGAACCTGTTCTTGCAAGTTCAATATATCCGTTTTTAAGAGATTCGGAATTGGGGAAGCCGTCTATTTTGCTGTTGAACTTCAAAGTGACGGTTTGCTCTGAACTGTTGAGAACAGCACAGTCTTTTTCAAGAAGCTTCGGGTCGGAAGCATCAAAAACGGGAGTTTCAATGACGTCTGTCTGTCCGACGAAAGTGTCCTTTGCAATTGCGAAGTAGTTGTTGGGGAGTGTCAGGGATGACGAAAGCTTGATGCGGAGATAGGTCCCCGAAACGGTTACTTTCGATGAGGAAGGTATCGTTGCCAAAGAAGCACCGTTTTTGCTTAAACGTATTTTAGAATAAAGAGAGGAAGTTGTGGCAACTTCAAGTTCGCGGTCAAACTCTATTGTTATGTAAGTTCTCGACTCGTCCATAGAGAGACTGAGCACCTTCGGGTCTTCGGACTGTTCAGTCGCAAAAACCGAAAACGGGAGAACAGACATAAGGATTGCGAGGGAAAGAACAAGACCGACAGCTTTTTTTAATGAATTCCTTACCTTTCTCATAATTAACTCCAAGACCGGAATCTCACGATTACGGCACCGTTTTTCCGGCAAACGGTAAGCCGAATTTTTATGTGCTGTTTTACTGCCTGTTGGGGTTATAAAAATCGCACAATACTATATATGTATATAATAGACGAAAATTGACAAAAAGTCAATCATATATATGTAGAAAATTAAATGGTAAAAAAGATTTCATCAGTTTATTGACTAAGAAGAAGTTTGAAGCTATAATAAGTACAAAGGCGATGTGCCTGAAAGGAGTAATGCGAAATGAGAAAAATTACAAAAAGGATTATTTCTCTCTTGTTGTGTGTGGTTGTTCTGGCGGGTTTTGCGGCAACCGCAGGCGCAGTTGAGACACTGTATGGCATAGTTCCGTACACCGAGGGTGGCGGCTATGTATATATGCTCAAAAGCTATTATCAACCGGGTGAGATAGTTACAATCAGAGCTGTTCCGGACGAGGGCTTTGTGTTTTATTCCTGGGTGACGGATGATGTTTTTCTTGCATATCCGGAAAACGACATCATTCAGTTCTATATGCCGGCTCAGGATGTTGAAATCAGTGCTGTTTTTGCTATAAAACAGCCCGAAGTAAAAGAGACGGTCAGTGTCACGTTCAACTCGATGGGTGGAACAGATTTCGGCACCAAATATGTAGAAATCGGCGGCTATCTTGAAGAGCCTGCGACAGCACCTGTAAAAACAGGATACATATTTGACGGATGGTATACGGATGCAACCTGCACATTACCGTTTACATTTTCAACTCCGATTTATAATGCAACAATCCTTTATGCAAAGTGGTCTGCTGTTCAGGCTGAAAAAACAAATGAATTTACAGATGTCAATGAAGATGACTGGTTCTGCGATTGTGTAAAGGCACTTGCAGAAAAAAACATTATTTCAGGTATGGGTAACAATACGTTTGCTCCCAAGAAAAACATCAGCCGTGCGCAGTTTGTTACAATTCTGGCAAATCTCGAACAGGCAAATCTTTCAGGAACAGAAACACCTTTTGATGATGTTCCGACAGACGCGTGGTATGCAAAAGCTGTTGCGTGGGCATACAATGAAGGAATTGTAACCGGCGTTGGTGCGAAAACATTTGCACCGAATGCAAATATATCGCGTCAGGATATGGCGGTTATGCTTATGAGATACGTTGAAAATGTAGCAAAAATAACGCTCTCCGAAACGGTGGCACAAGCTGCATTTGCGGATGATTCAAGCATTTCTTCTTATGCACGCGAGGCTGTTTATGCAATGCAGCGCGCCGCAGTTATCGGAGGAAAAACCGGAAATGTGTTTGACCCGAAAGGAAATGCAACACGTGCAGAAAGCGCGAAGATGATTTATGTTTTAATGGGAATGATGTAAAATAAAAAAACGGAAGTCTTTAAAGACTTCCGTTTTTTGTGTATATGTGCTCAATTGTTATATCTGATATGGGAGACTGTGAGCAAACAGACAATACGTGGTTTTCATATTCTGTTGTTTTGAAATGATAAAGTTGTCCGTGAAAGAGAACTGACTCGCCCCAAATAGCCGTATTCAGGATTTCACGGGACAAACCCAATCCCGTAGCTTTTGCAAGAGCTTCTTTGCGCGTCCATATACTTATCGCGTTTTCCTCTTTTTCTCCTTCTGAGAAAAAACGTGATGCGACGGAAAAAGGAATATTTTTTCTCACCTGGACATCAACGCCTGTTTCAACAGTTGAAAAAGCACAGACGACGACGTTGCCCGAATGCGAAATTGAAAAGAAAACGGGAGCATTTTTCAAATAGGGTTTTCCGTTTTCCGTCAGATGTATCTCATAGTCTGTGATTCCCAACCGGGACAATCCGTGCATAAGAAGAATTTCTCCTCCGAGTGAGCGCAATTTGTCTTTGCGTAAAAGCTTTGAATCAATCTTTTTTTTGCGGTATTCCGGACAGAGAGAGTAGCATTTTTCGAAATCGCTGTCAGAAATTGAGGTAATATCAATAAGATATATCTGCACTTAAATTCCTCCATTTCAGAAAAAAGATACACGATAACCGTCGTGTATCTTTTTGTTTTTATTTGCAGGCGTCAAGTGCTGCGGAAATATCGGATATAATATCGTCGACGTCTTCAATGCCGATGGAGAGGCGGATGGTTGAAGCGCTGATACCCGCCGCAAGAAGCTGCTCGTCTGAAAGCTGTGAATGTGTGGTGGTTGCGGGGTGGCTGACCATTGAGCGCGTGTCGCCAAGGTTTGCAACTATTCGCAAAAGCTTTAAGTTGTCGCAGAATTTAGCCCCGGCTTCACGCCCGCCGCGGATTTCAAAAGTAAATACACCGGAGCATCCGTCAGGCAGATATTCGTTTGCAAGGCGGTAATATTTGCTGCCGGGAAGAGCGGGATGGTCAACGGAGAGCACCATAGGATGTGTCTGTAAAAACTCTGCTACTTTAAGAGCGTTTTCGCTGTGTTTCTTCATTCGGAGGGAAAGTGTTTCGAGACCGAGCATAGTAACCCAGGAATTGAAGGGCGACTGACAAGCACCGATGTCTCTTAAAATGTGTGTTCTTACCTTTGTGATAAATGCGGCGTTTCCACAAGCGTCTGCATAAACTATTCCGTGATAGCTTTCGTCCGGAGTGTTGAATTCGGGGAAGCGCGGATTATCTTTCCACTTAAAGTTGCCGCTGTCAACGATAGCGCCGCCCATTACGGTACTGCTGCCGGCAAGATACTTTGTTGCAGAGTGTATAACGAGGTCTGCGCCATATTCAATGGGGCGGAGAAGTGCGGGAGTTGCAAATGTGTTATCGATGATAAGCGGAATTCCGTATTTCTTTGCGATTTCTGAAAGACCGCGAATGTCAGCGATATCTGCCTTGGGGTTGCCGATGGCCTCGGCAAAGATGGCTTTTGTCTTGTCAGTGATTTTAGCCTCCACCGTTGAGAGGTCGTCCATATCTGCGAAGTGAACTTTTATGCCCATACGGTCAAAGGTTTTGCCGAGAAGATTGATTGCCCCACCATAGATTGTAGAGGAAGAGATAACCTCATCTCCGCAAGAGCAGAGTGTGAGGAGTGCCATTGTGATTGCGGCGTGTCCGCTTGATGCGGCGACAGCACCGATACCACCCTCCAAAAGAGAAATTCTTTCTTCAAAGGCTGTGTTTGTAGGGTTTTGGAGACGTGTGTATATATTTCCTGTCTGTTCCAGCGCGAAAAGGCTTCGTGCGTGTTCAACGCTGTCAAAATTATATGCAGTTGTCATATATATCGGCAACACGTTTGAGTGCGTTGTGGGTTCCGGAGAATATCCGCCGTGCACCGATAATGTATCAAATTTGTAGTTATTCATTGAGTTCAACCTCCGTTATTTGTTTTTTGCAAATGCCTGTGAATTATTTAGAGGAAAAGCAATATTATAATAAGTATATCCGTAACCGTCCTCTCCGTCAATAAGGAATTTCACACTGCTTATCATAGGAAGCTCTGTCAGCGTGTTTACAATAGAAAAGAGAGAGCTTTTTTCGTGCTCCTTGTCATGTGAAGCGTTGAGGAAAAATTCCGGTGAAACATCCACATAGCAACAATTTTCACTCACATAAACGTTGTTGAGTTTCGTGCCCTGCGGAAAACCGCTTATCATAGTTGTCTTGTCGGGGGGCGTGAAGAGGAGTGTGATGACATCTTCTTCAAGAGTTCTGTCCGGCAGAATGGGGATATCACGGGTGTGACAGATAAGGCTTGTGCGCGATGAATCAACGTAATACAGATTTACCGAAAGTTTTTCGTAAGAGGCAACCGGGGAAGAAAGGATGAAGTCGTCGTCTGAGAAAAGTTCGTATGAATTTTCGCAGGTTATAGCAACTTTTTCAACAAACGGCAAGCTGGAAAGTGATTTTACTATACAGGCATTTGCTGCGACGCGTTCCGTGTCAGACAAGTGATTATAAGCGGGGGAAAGCGTTAATGAGCAGAGCCCGTCGGAAACGGCAACGTCCTGAAGGCTTATTTTCCTGTCAAACATTGGGACGTGTCTTTTTTTAGTGGGTGAAGACAGCAACGAGAAAAGCTCTGAGACAACATCTTCCTCTGTTTCCCGGGAAAGATTGACTGAAAGAGAAACTGTCTTGTTGGGCGTGTCGGAAGAAAAGTAATAAGCCTTTGCAAATGTTGGGTTTTTTGTCTGAGGATTTGAACAGGAGGAAAAAGAGAGGATTGCCAAAAAGAGAACGAAAGTAAAAAGAAGTTTTTTCATAGGATTTACAGCTCCTCATCATATGATAAGTGAGGGAAGGTGACCGTAAACCTGGTTCCTCCGTGTACGGAATCAGATACAGAAATGCTTCCTCCGAGGCTTTCAACATTGCGCTTGACTATCGAAAGGCCAAGTCCACTTCCTCCGCGGCCATCGTGTTTTCTTGATTTGTCAACTCTGTAAAAGCGTTCAAAAATATTCTCGCGGAATTCTTCAGGTATTCCTATTCCAGTGTCGTCTGTTATAAATGTGGAAAAACCGTTTTTGGAGAACAGATAGATGCGGACTGTTCCGTGTGAATTGTTATATTTAATTGCGTTATCTATCAGATTTCCTATAATCTGGTTTACGCCCTCCATATCACCGAGGATTGTGCAGTCTTCTTCGAGATAGGTTTCGATTTTTACGTTCTTTGCCGATGCGATAGGCATAATGTTTGATATTGTCGTATTCACGACATCTGTAAGTGGAATGGGAGCGAGTGCGGGCGGAGAAGAATTGTCGAGCTTTGAGAGAATGAGAAGTTTTTCAGCTGTGTGCGACATTCTGTCAACTTCAAGGATTATATCTCCCATAAATTCTTTGTACGTGTTTGAGTCAAGCTCGCCTGCCTGAGTGATTGATTCACATAAGAGCTTTATTGCAGCAAGCGGTGTGCGCAGTTCGTGTGATGCATCGGAAACGAAAACCTGACGCATTTTTTGCGTGTAATCAAGGGTTTCGTAAATGTCGTTGAACTTGTTGATGATAGGTGAAAACTCGTCGTTGTAGACAAGAGGAATTTTTTTTATGTTACCGCCGTTGAGTTCAGTTTCGTTTACGGAAGAGATCAGCCTTTTGATTCGCCTTATGATTAAAAGTGTTATAAGAAGCGACAAAGCGATAAGAAGAAGAATACAGAGAAAAGAGGAAAGAAAAACGGCGTTTTCGAGAATATTGAAGAGCTCAACATACTGCTTGTCGGTTTCGCGCAGAAAAAGTGCTCCGGAAATTTTACCGTCTGCGATTACGGGGACTGCAAGTGTGCTTTCAATTGAAATATTTGAAGGCATACAGGAAAAAAATTCCTTTCCGCCTGTTGCAGAAATAACCGGAGAAAGGAAAAGTGTTTTGCCGGTAAGATTCTGTATGTCAGAAGAGTCGTAAACAACATTCAAGGAGTTGTTTACAACAATAACTCTTCTTGAAGTGTCTGTAAAGGAAGAGGAGAGCAAAGCCGGGGCACTGTGGGCATAATCGGAAAGCGACGCCGACAATTCCGACGCCGCGAACGATAGCTCGTTATATTTTGATTTTGATATAGAAGATTTTATGCTGTTCAGAATAATAATCCCAGGTAAAATGATACATATAAGAGAAATTGCAAGGCATAGGGCAATTATTCTGAAAGAAAGGCTTTCGGAAAAATGCATTTCCGACTTGAAACTACGGTTTAAAATAGTAGCCAACTCCCCATTTTGTCAGAATAAGTTCGGGCTTTGCCGGATTATCTTCAAGTTTCTCGCGAAGTCTTCGTATGTGCACATCAACAGTTCTCATATCACCCGGATATTCATATCCCCAGACGATGTTGAGAAGATTTTCACGGCTGTAAACCCTGCCCGGGTTTCGCATCATAAGCTCAACAAGGTCAAACTCTTTTGCCGTGAGCTGAACGGGGCTTCCGTCAAGGTAGACATTGCGTTGCTCAGTATCTATAATCAGGTTATCTGTTATGAGTCTTGTGTTTTTGAATTTCGATGCCGCAGTTCCTGAACGGCGGAGAATGGCACGGATTCTGGATTTTAATTCCAGAATGTTGAAAGGCTTTGTTATGTAGTCATCTGCTCCGTATTCAAAGCCGAGCAGTTTGTCGGTGTCTTCGCTCTTTGCGGTGAGCATAATAATCGGAACTGTTGAAAATTCGCGTATGCGGCGACAGGTTTCAAGACCGTCGAGAACCGGCATCATAAGGTCGAGTATAACGAGGTCAATGTGAATGTTCTTGATTATTTCAAGTGCATCTTCGCCGTTATAAGCTGTTTCAACTTCAAAACCTTCGTTTTCAAGGTTGAATTTAATTCCTTTGACGATAATCTTCTCATCGTCAACTACAAGTATTTTCATATTGAACCTCCTGTTAAATCTTTATGTAATCTTTAATCTTGTTGACAGTTGCGGTGCTGATACCGGAAACGTTTGCAAGGTCGGTTATTGTTTTGAAATCGCCGTTTTCCTCCCGGTATTTTATAATTTTTGATGCGATAGCAGGGCCTATTCCGTCAAGAGAGTCAAGCTCTTCTGCTGTCGCTGAGTTGATGTTGATATAATAAGGTGTGGCAGTTTTTTCGGCTGGTAAAAACACGTTCGGGGATTTTACCGTTAAAAGAGAAAACATCAGTATAAAAGCTGTGAAGAGAATTGTTGAAAGGACAAGAATTCTTTCGTGAAATGACAGTTTCATAATTATAGCACACCCGGTATTGTTTAATTACTGTTTTTTTGATATAATATATACAATTTTAAGAGAAGCGAGGAAAACAAATGAAAAGCGTGCGACTGTTGGCAATCACATTACTTATAATTTTTGTTTTTGTCGGAAGCGCAGGAGCGATAGAACCTATGGATGTTAATTCCAAGGCATCTATCCTTGTTGATGCGACCGACGGACATATGATATATGGCGAGAAGGCGGATACAAAGCAGTATCCCGCAAGTCTTACAAAGCTTATGACAGCACTTCTTGTTGTGGAGAACATTACGGATTACAACGAGGTTGTAACAGCGAGCGAAACAGCTTTTGACGGCTTGTCCGCTGCCGGAAGCACCGTTGGAATAAAAGCGGGTGAGAAGATGAGCATTGACAACCTTCTCATATGTATGCTTGTTGCCAGCGCAAACGAGGCAGCAAATATTCTTGCTGAGAGAGTGTCGGGCAGTATTCCTGCATTTGTTGAGCTTATGAACAGCAGGGCGGCAGAGCTTGGGCTTTCGGGGACTCACTTTGTAAACACAAACGGTCTGCACGATGAAGACCACTATACAACTGCCGGAGATGTTGCAAAAATAGCTGTCGAGGTAAGAAAGCACAAGCGCATCCGCGAGATATGTGCTATGGAAAAAGCGACTATACCGGCGACGAATCTTTCCGAAGAGCGATTTTTCTTCACAACAAACTCGTTGATATCGAGATATAAAGAGCTTGGATATAAATATTCGCGTGCAAACGGAATGAAAACAGGAAGCACAACTCCCGCAGGGCTTTGCCTTGCGGCAAGTGCAGAATATAAAGGCACAGAGCTGATATCCGTGGTTTTAGGTGCAACAAAGGATGAAGAAAGCGGTCTTAAAGGCAATTTCACGGAATCGAAAAGACTGCTTGTCTGGGGTTTTGAAAACTTCAAACGCCAAACTCTTCTTTCTTCAAAACAGCCTGTTTGCGAGGTTCATGTAGAATCTGCAAGGAAAAGAGACTATGTTGTAGCACATACCGAAAACGACTATGCCGTACTTATGCCGAATGATTTTAATGAATCAAAGGTGGAGCTTCTCACTGATGCGGAGATGGAGCTTGAAGCTCCGATAAAAAAAGGCGATGAGGTAGGAAAGGTTACGATCCGTTATGACGGAAGAGACTACATAACATTACCTCTTGTTGCTGCTGATGACGTTGAACGCTCAATAGTGCTGTTTGTCATAAATAAAATTAAGAAAGCTCTTGAAAGTCCCTACGGCGTTGCGGCGATAATTGCCGTGATATTGGCAATTATAATTTATATCGTGTATGTCATACAGTATAATAAACGTTGCCGTCGCAGGAGAAGAAGATATTATTAATAGTCAATTATTGTTCGGTTTCAGCCTCTGCATTTTCTGTGGGGGCTGATTGTTTTTTTGCTTTTTTGTTCGGGCAGTTGGCTCCGCGTTTTGCCTGAACTTCGCTTTTGTCAAAGGTTTTAAGAACAAAATCTGATTCGTCTTCGAACTTAACGCGAAGCTTTCCTGAGATAAGGCTGACATCAGCTACTGTGCCGACTCCTTGCGGTGTGATAACTTCACTGCCCACTCTTGGCGTCGTTTTTATAAGGTCTTCATAGGCTTCCTGCTCGTATTTGAGACAACACATAAGCCTGCCGCAGGTGCCTGAGATTTTTGCCTGATTAAGAGAAAGATTTTGTTCTTTTGCCATCTTGATGGAAACAGGCTGGAAATCGTCCAAGAAGCTACAACAGCAGAACGGACGGCCGCAAATACCAAGACCACCAAGCATTTTTGCTTCGTCTCTGACACCTATCTGGCGAAGTTCTATACGCGTTTTAAAAACAGATGCGAGGTCTTTGACAAGGTTGCGGAAGTCAATTCTTCCGTCTGCGGTAAAATAGAAAATAATTTTAGAACCGTCAAATGCATATTCTGCATTGATAACTTTCATTTCAAGCTCGTGAGCCTCTATTTTTTCCTGGCAAGTGACAACGGCAGCCTTTTCGCGCTCGCGCAGTTCAGAGGCGGTTTTTATGTCATCCTCTGTTGCGAGTCTGACTGCTTTGCGGAGAGGAGAAACGATGGCCGATTCGTCAATTTCGTGTATTTCTTCGGAAACTGTTCCGAGTTCGAGTCCACGCGCGGTTTCAACCACAATACTGTCACCGAGCTTTACGGTTATATTATCGGGGTCAAATGAATATACCTTTCCGCCTTCGCGGAAACGGACACCAATTATTTTTTTCAAAACTAAATCTATCCTTTCAAAGCTGCGCACTTGCAGCAATATTGGCAAAGTTACAAATAAGATTTCCTGTGATGTGCGAAACACCGACGTTTTTTAAACAGGCATCTTTTGCCGCAGTTGTGTAATTTATCAGTTCAAAACACTGCAAAGCGGTAAGAGAAGTTGAAAGTTTCTTTGAAATGTCGGTGCACGAGGTTGATAAAAGACGGACTTCCGGGGCAGAGGAGCACACGATAGAATCGCGCAGTATGATTATCAGTTCATCAAAAACTTTGATGAGAAAGTCACGGTCGTGACCGTCAAGGGCTGAAATTGAACGGAAAAGCTCAAATTCGTCGTGGCTTGAAATTGCGGAGGCGATGTCAGATGCGAAGTTTAAAAATGTATCATCTGTATCGGTTGAGAGATAAGAGCAGACCCCATCGCTCGTGCGTATGATTTCTTCAATCTGTGAATCTGAGAGCCCGGGCTCTTTGCTCTTGATAACAAGCCTCATATCGGAATCCGAAAGAGGGGAAAGAGCAACGTGAGAAACTCTCGAAGTGATTGTTGGCAGAAGGTCGCTTGAATTGCTGCAAAGGAGAATAAAGAAGGTAAATGCCGGGGGTTCTTCCAGAATTTTAAGAAAAGCATCCTGTGCCGCGTGGGTCATAGCACCGGCATTGTTCAATATATAAACTTTTTTGTCCGAATCGTTTGGGAGAATGAGAGCATCCCGTTTAAGCTCGCGGATTTCCTCAACCTTGACGCTGGAACTGTCGTTTCCGAGAAGGATTATATCGGGGTGAAATCCTTTCAGGGCTTTCTGGCAGGAAGAACAAACTCCGCAGGGAACACTGTCTCCGTTGCAGACAAGCGCGCGCGCAACAATATTGGCGAGCGTTCGCTTTCCGATGCCGCGCTCACCTGTGATGAGAAGTGCGTGGGGGAAGGAGTTGCGCGCAAAAGCTCGTGATATATACTCTTTTGCGCGCTCATTACCGTAAAAACCTTCAAATTTCATAGATTAGATTTTTTCGAAGCGTTCGACATCCATAACAAAGATGGTTGCACCGCCGACAGAAACTTCAATCGGAACAGTGGGAATCATACCGATGCCAAACTCGGATGTAGCGGAAACAAGCTGCTTTCTGCTGTGCGAGTGCTTGTTGATGATTCCAAGAACTTCTTCGAGTTTTTCATCTTCAATACCGATAAGAACCGTTGTGTTTCCCGTCTTGAGAAAACCGCCGGTTGTTGCGAGTTTTGTGACAGAAAAACCTGATTTTGTGAGATTGGAAACGACTGTCTGAGCGTCGTCTGCATTGATGATTGCCATTACCATTTTCATAAGTGTTTACCTCCCGGTTGAAAATATGTTCGAAACAGAGCTTCAAATAAAAGAAAGCGCTGTTGGTCGACGGATTTAAATATATTCTTTATACACATCCGGCGAAACGTAGACGGGATTAATGTCAAAGAGGACATTGTCACCGATTTCGCACGGTATGTCTGTAACGTCACAAACAGTATGTGTCATACCTATATGCCCAAGAACCTTTGATTTATACCCGTTTACGGACACATAAACGGATTTTTTAAAGAGAGTACGTTTTATGTCGGACAGGATGTAGAAAATACCGTCTTTGAAGCGATAGGTATCGCGGCATTTTTCTACGCAAAAGCCGTCCGAATATCCTATGGGAACAACAGCGGCTCTGGTCGGCTGCTTTGCCGTATATGCACCGCTGTAACCAACTTTTGAGCCTTTCGGGAGCCAATGTATTTCGCAAATGTTTCCTTCAAGATGACCTACCCGCGAAAGTCCGTTCGAGTGGGCCTTGCAGGGAAGACGGCCCGTGAAAGCGGAGCCTATCCGCACAGCGTCACCAACCGGTTTCTTGCGCTTGAAGAGGTATGATGAATTTGCAAAATGAATGGTTCCGCAAGAAACACCACGCGAGGAGAGCTCGTCCTCGACGGAGGAAAGCTTTTCAAGCTGTTTCTTTGTTGTGTTGCCGTTTTTGAAAGCGGAGGACAGGTGAGTGAAAAGACCGGAAACCGAAATGTTTGAAAATTTTGTGTAGACAGAGTAAATTTGCTCTGTGTCGTCAGGAGAAAAGCCGTATCTTCCCATACCGGTGTCAATTTTCACATGAGCACGGGCAGTTGTACCTTTTTCGAGAGCGATGCTGTTTGCGTTAACGGCTGCTTCCGTGCTGCCGATAGTTATGATTATATCGTTCTGGATGAGGCTTGAAAGCTCGTCACAAAGTGCGGTGGAACGGAGCATAATTATATCTGTCTCGGGCAGAGCAAGTTTTTTGATTTCAAGAGCGTCAGCGACATCCGTAACACCAAAGAATCTGACGCCGCATTCGTGAAGCAGCGGAACAAACTCCGCTATTCCGAAACCGTATGCCCTGCCTTTCACAACCGCAATTACAGTGGCATCACCTGCGCGGGAAAAAATTTCTTCGGCGTTGGAACGGATTTTGTCACGTTCTATGATAAATGAATTCATATTCTCGCCCCCAAAAAAATTATTTTTTGTTTTTTAAAATGAAAAGCTTTTTGCGAAGCTTGCGGTAGGCAAGTTCGCCTTTTTCTATCGCAAAATTCAAGGGCTTGTTGAAGATGTATTCGAATTCTCCGTGGAATTCAACAAGGTCACCGTTAAAGCCTTTTTTGAAGCGATAAAGACCGTATAGCGGGTTCGATTCGTCAAGATCGCCGGAAACACCGCGGAAGTCGTAAAGCTTACAGCCGAGAGAAACGGCCCACTGTATCATAGACCACTGGAGAAGATAGTTCGGCATAAAGTTGCGGTATTTATTGGATGATGCTCCATACAGGTACCATACTTTGTCGCCGTAATGAACAGCGAGTGTGCCGGCAATCGGAGTTTCTCCCGAATATGCCATATAAAGACGGCAGGATGAGCCGAGGTTATCAAGCATATTTTCAAAATATTCGCGGTTTCTGACGACAAAATTGTCACGGACACCGGTTTCAAGCATCATTTCCGAAAAGTCGCCGACAGCTTCTTTGCCGCAGGTTCTGACTTCTACACCTTTGCGTTCGGCAACGCGTATGTTATAGCGTGTTTTTGAATGGAACGAAGACATAAGTTCGTCTTCGCTTTTTCCGTCAATATCAAGGCGGAAAACAAAACGCGGCTGAATTCCGGAAAAGTTTTTGCCTGTGTCGCGGCGGTTAAACCCGAGACCGGACATAATATCAGCAAATTCAGTGTCGTTGACAGATACATCGGGGTCGAGCTTTAAACAGTATGCCTTATATTTGGCAGCCAGCTGTTTTGCGCCTTCCATAAGCTCTGCGAGAACATCTGCATCGTGAATGTCGCAAACAGGTGCGCGTGCTCCGTACATTATGGAGTAGGGCAGATGGGGGACGCGACGAATAAGAACAGACATAGCGCCGCAGATATTACCATCTTCGTTTCTTACAAAAAAGCCTTCCCATATCCATTCGGGCTTTTGTTTGCTCCAAGCATACGATTGAAGAAAGTGTCCTTTTGAGTGAGAGGAAACAAAAGCCTCATATTCTTTAAGTGTTTCTTTGGTGACAAATTCAACCATAAAAACCTCCAATAAACCATTGTGAAGTTTGATATATTTATCCAACATTATTATAACATTTTTGAGTCTTGCAGTCAAAGCATTTTCTGCAAAAAAATAAAAAGTCTCGGAGAGACTTTTTATTTTTTATTAAATCGCCTGTCGTGAAGATAGATTTCGCACAGGGCTTCTGATATTTCGTTTTTACAGTTGCCGCGTAGGAGAAGGTCTGAAAGAGAAAGCATACCGACAATGCGTCCGTTTTCAACGACGGGCAATCTGAAAATCTGTTCTGATGAGATAAGCTGTATGGCATCAGAAATCTCTTCGTGCGGAGAAATGCAAACAACGCCCCGTGTCATTATTTCGCGAAGCTTTGTCTCTTCGGGTGGGTTATCAAGCGCAATGCAGCGAAGTGTAATGTCGCGGTCGGTTACAAGTCCGCGTAGTCTGCCGTCGCGCGAGCATATTGGTAGTGCACCAATGTTGTGGCGCATCAGGAGTTTTGCAGCACTCGCTGCGGTGTCATCGGGTGAAAGATAAACGACATTTGAGTTCATAATCTTTGAAACCTGCATAATATATACCGCCTTTTTATAAGCCTGACAATATAATTATATCCGGAAAAAACTGGAATATACAAAAAAGCACCCCTTGAAAAATCAAGGGGTGAAATTTTATCTTATCAGGTTTCTGACGTATTCGATTTGTGTCTGGACCGACCTGACGCTTGTTCCGCCTTCTGAAATACGCTTTTCAACGCAGGTTTCCAGGCTTATTTCATTATACAAATCGTCATTGAAAAGTTCTGAGAATTCTCTGTACTCTTCAAGTGTGAGGTCTTCTAAAACTTTTCCTTCCGAAATGCATTTTGCAACAATCTGTCCTGAAAGTTTGTATGCGCTGCGGAAGGGAAGACCGTGCTTTACAAGATAGTCTGCAAGGTCAGTTGCATTTATGAATCCTTTCTGCGCAGCTCGCTTCATATTTCCGGGGATAGGCTTCATTGTCGCCAGCATAGGCGCGAGAACACGAAGGCACATCTTTACCGTTTCCGTTGCGTCAAAGATGCTTTCTTTGTCTTCCTGCATATCCTTGTTATAGGCAAGGGGCAGACCTTTAAGAACGGTGAGAAGAGCCATAAGGTCGCCATAAACACGGCCTGTCTTTCCGCGGATAAGCTCTGCCATATCCGGGTTCTTCTTCTGGGGCATAATTGATGACCCGGTTGTATAAGCATCGTCGAGTTCAATGAATTTAAATTCCCAGCTTGCCCAAAGAATAAGCTCTTCGCTCATTCTTGAAAGGTGCATCATAAGGGTTGAGAGAGCAGATGCAAGTTCGATGCAGAAATCGCGGTCGGAAACACCGTCAAGACTGTTCTGAACGATTCCGTCAAAGCCAAGCTCACGGGCTTCGAGACGGCGGTCTGTGTCGTATGTTGTTCCTGCGAGAGCGCAACAACCGATAGGTGAAACGTTCATCCGTTTTCTGCAATCGGCTATGCGGTCAATATCGCGCAGGAGCATCATTGCATACGCCATAAGGTGATGGCCGAAGGTGATGGGTTGTGCTCGCTGGAGATGTGTGTACCCCGGCATAATCGATGCTTTATGTTCTTCTGCCTGGTCGCAGAGTGCAGTGATGACTTCCTTGATAAGCAGGGTGATCTCGTCACATTCGTCGCGCAGATACATACGCACATCAAGAGCAACCTGGTCGTTGCGGCTTCGTGCCGTGTGGAGCTTTTTACCCACATCGCCGAGACGCTCTGTGAGCTTTTGCTCAACAAACATATGAATATCTTCACAGGACATATCAAATTCAAGTTTTCCTGTTTCGAGGTCAGAAAGTATGGACGCAAGACCGTCTATGAGCGTGTCGGCCTCTGCTTTTGAAATTATGCCCTTGGAGCCGAGCATAAGCGCGTGTGCCATACTGCCCTGAATGTCCTGACGATACATTTTGCAGTCGAAATGTATGGACGAGTTGAAATCATCAGCGATGCTGTCTGTAATTCCGGAGGTTCTTCCGGCCCACATTTTGCTCATCTTATTTCTTACCGTCGACTATTGCCTGAACCTTGATCGGAAGACCGAAGAGGTTGATAAAGCCGTCAGCATCCTTCTGGTCGTAATCGCTTTCACCGAATGTTGCAAGCTCTTCGCTGTAAAGTGAATACGGGCTCCATGTTCCTGCGTTTATGATGTTGCCCTTGTAAAGCTTTAAGCGGACTTTACCTGTAACCTTCTCCTGTGTTTTGTCAACGAAAGCTGAAAGTGCTTCGCGGAGCGGAGTGAACCACTGACCGTTGTAAACGAGCTCAGCAAAAGTGATGGAAAGTCTCTGCTTTTCGTGAAGCGTCATCTTGTCAAGGCACAATGTTTCAAGAACGCTGTGTGCTTTGTAAAGGATTGTTCCACCCGGAGTCTCATATACACCACGGCACTTCATACCGACAAGGCGGTTTTCAACAATGTCGATAATGCCGATACCGTTTGCGCCACCGATTTTGTTGAGCGCGAGGATGATATTCTTTGCGCTCATCTTCTCGCCGTCAAGAGCAACGGGAACACCTTTTTCAAAATCAATTTCAACATAAGTGGGTTTGTCGGGTGCGGCAATGGGGGAGACGCCCATTTCGAGGAATCCCGGCTTTTCATACATAGGCTCGTTGCCTGTATCTTCAAGGTCGAGACCTTCGTGTGAAAGGTGCCAGAGGTTCTTATCTTTTGAATAGTTTGTCTCGCGGTTGATTTTAAGAGGAACATTATGTGCCTCTGCATAATCAATCTCATCCTCGCGTGATTTGAGGTCCCATTCACGCCACGGAGCGATTATGGGCATATTGGGAGCAAAGTGTTTGATTGCAAGTTCAAAGCGGACCTGGTCGTTACCCTTACCTGTGCAACCGTGAGCAACGGCATCAGCACCTTCTTTGAGGGCGATTTCAACAAGACCCTTTGCTATGCAGGGACGGGCATGGCTTGTGCCGAGAAGATAATCTTCGTATACAGCACCTGCCTTCATTGTCGGGATTATGTAATCATCAACATATTCATCTGTCTGGTCGAGAACATAGAGCTTTGAAGCACCGGTTTTAAGTGCTTTTTCTTCAAGACCTTCAAGTTCGTCTGCCTGGCCAACGTTTCCGGAAACAGCAACAACTTCACAATTGTTGTAGTTTTCTTTGAGCCACGGAATGATAATAGAAGTATCAAGACCGCCCGAATATGCGAGAACTACCTTTTTAATGTTTTTCTTATCCATTTTATTTTACCTCCGTAAATATATATTCAATATTATGTGAATATAATACAATGAAATGCGGCATTTGTCAATACATAATTTATAATTATTCAAAAATGTTCATAAATACGATTGACCGAAGAGCAGAGCTCTCCGGTCATGACATTGAGATGATTATTTTGCCTGGAGAAGATGTACTGCAAAGCCTGCAAAATCCTGTGTAAGATAAGCTGCGACGCCCGGTTTTACGGAATCTGCTTCAATGGCAAAGCCGATTCTTTCAAGATATGCCATAGCGCGGTCGAGGTTGTTTGTTTTGATAGCGATATGACCGAGTTTGCCGCGTCCGCCGTTCTTGTTGGCTTCGATTCCCGTACCTGCAAAAACGGAGCTGTTTCCGTTCTTGACAGCAAATCCGAAGGCAGCAGAGAAGAGGTTTGCAACAGCGAGAGCATCTGCCTCTGTTTCTGTGTTGATTCCTATGTGAGCAAGCTCAAAACCGAGAACTTTCTGAACTGCTTCTTTTGTAAGACGTGTAATTTCGTCAAACTTTCCTTCTTTGATGAGAGCATCTTTAACCATCCAGCTTCCGCCACAAGCATGTATTTTAGCGAATGCGAGATAATCGTTGATGTTCTTTTCACTGATACCGCCGGTCGGCATAAACTTAACTCCGCCGTAAGGTGCGCTCATAGCCTTGATGGCTGCAAGTCCGCCGCAAGCTTCAGC